>NZ_KV800121.1:0-524 GCF_001810165.1 Neisseria sp. HMSC070A01
CCAAATTAAAGCCGTAAAGCAACAGATCAAACAATTCTACAAACAACACCCCGAATACGGCCAAAACCGAAAACGCCTGATGACAATAACAGGCATAGGAGAAACCGCCGCTTCTGTTTTGCTCTCCATCTATAAAAAACACGAATTTAAAACATCAAAGCAATTTGTAGCCTTTATCGGCTTAGATCCCAAACCACACGAATCAGGGACAAGCGTAAAAGGCAAAAGCCGAATATCCAAAATAGGCAAGGCCGACACAAGAAAAGCACTTTTTATGCCGGCATTGGTTGCCTATAGAATCAACGCATTCCCCACCCTTATCAACCGTATGAAGTCAAAAAACAAACCTCTAAAAGTGATACTGGTAGCACTCATGCGCAAATTGGCTGTAATCGTATTTACACTGCTCGAAAACGGTGAAGATTTCGACAAAACCCGATACGCATAAAAAACGGACAAAAAAGCACACCCTAAAAGGGTGCGCTTAGTTGCATTATTAAGAAATGTAAAGATATTTGACAATG
>NZ_KV800122.1:0-491 GCF_001810165.1 Neisseria sp. HMSC070A01
CTCAACTTTCCGCAGTGCAATAATCAAGATTTTTATGATCAGGGTAGAGAGTTGGGACAGTCTATGCTACTTGCTTTTATAGGTTTATTTATTGTCGTAGTTTGCTTAAAAGTCGTAAAACTGGCAAATATGCAAAATGACGAATAAAAGGGAAAAGGAAAAATGAATGATACCCGAAGTTTATTTTATTCTCGGCGTCTCGCCATATGCAGTCGCCTGCTTGTGCTTGTATGTTTTAGCGCTCAAGTTTTAAATCCGTTAACAGCGTTTGCAGAAGTCGGCCTTCCTCCACCGGTACAACATCAAAACGCAGGTTTCCCAAGTGACCAAGCCTTGCAACGTCGTGGCTATGATCCAAAAACAGGCGTTTGGAAGGTTGACGTACAAAACAATGGCAAACCGACCGTAAAAAAAGACGGTGGAACATACAACGGCAGTCAAAACAAGACTGTAACCGTTACGGGAAAGTACGGCGAAACTGGTACGATGAA
>NZ_KV800123.1:0-149439 GCF_001810165.1 Neisseria sp. HMSC070A01
CTATACGCCTCCCAACAAAACCAGTCAACACCCAATTTCAAAAAAATTGCAGAATTTCCGCAACTGTCTGTATTTAAATAATTTTAAATTTATCAAATTTTATACGTTCACTAGATATACAGAATCTTCAAAGATAATAGCCCTACAACTTTGCTCTTAATTTGCTACATTCAGATGCTATTTCTCTTTATATTACTGGCGCTTTGGTCCTATCTACTCTTACAATCTACACTTTCTTCAATAAAACAATCATAAATTTAAAATTGACCTATTATGAGCAACCAACAAATCCAACAAAAATTTGAACAGGCATATCACTCTTTTATCGAAGAGGAAAATTACGAGGAAGCGCTTAAACGTGCGGAGATTCTTTGCCTTCTCAATCCACAATCTGTCGAATTTCATCACAAAGTTGCTTATGTCTATCTAAAGCAATTGAAATGGGAAAAAGCCATTGAGGCCGAAATGAAAACATTGGAGTTGGATAGCGCCTATATCCCTGCTTTGGATTTACTTGCACATGCATACGGCGGTTTGGGAAATTGGGAAAGAACCGGATTTTATGGCCATCAGGCTTTGGTCTTGAAAGATAAAGCCATACCTGACCTTCAGCATGAAATTATTCCTGCATCGGCGCCAAAAGATGGAAAACGGATTATCTCGTTTTCTTTATTTGGTAATAGTTCCAAATATATTGAGCCTGCCGTTTTAAATACCCAGCTTGCCCCTGTTCTTTTCCCTGGCTGGACATGCCGTTTCTATGTTGATGATTCTGTTCCGGCCGAAGCCATCCAACGGTTTAAGGCCAATGGTGCGGAGGTTATCCATATTGATCCCCAACTGCGCAACTGGCCCGGAACGATGTGGCGTTTTCTTGCGATAAATGATCCTGAAGCTGAATATGTGATATTTCGCGATGCTGATTCTATTATTTGTTATCGAGATGCAGCTTCTGTTTCGGAATGGATAAAAAGTGGCGCCCTATTCCACACCATACGCGATTCGGGCTCGCATACTGCTTTAATTCTTGCAGGTATGTGGGGAGCTAAGGCCGGTGCTGTTCCTAATATGCGGGAAAGAATTCAAAACTTTATTGATAGCGGCTATTCTTCAAGGCATTTCGCGGATCAGGATTTCTTAGAAAAAGAATTGTGGGCCTATATACGCCAAAATCTCTTTGCACATGACCGACTGTTCAACTTCCGTAATCCGCATGACATCCCCGGAGCATTCAACCCAGATTATCAAATTGCTTTCTGCGAAGGTGCAACCAGCTTCAATGCGACAACCGATTATGAAGATAACAGCTTGGCGAGATGGACTTTATATTCGTGTGTATCTCCTTTAGTCAATCGGGATTACTCGCTTAATGTTGTTCCTGAATTTAAGGTGTGCAGTTACGTAACTGAAGTAAAAAACGGAATTGTCTCAGCTTCCTTACCCAGAAGATACGGTAATGCCATTAAAGCAGGATTGGCAAAAATCAATATCGAGAGAATTTGATTTCAAACAATAGCTTAACTAAACATCCAATATCATGAGTAAACACATTCTCCTCGGCATTACCGGCGGTATTGCGGCGTATAAATCGTGTGAACTGGTCAGACTGCTGAAAAAGCAAGGACATTCTGTTTCAGTAGTGATGACGGATTCTGCAACGGAATTTGTCTCTCCGCTGACTTTCCAAGCATTAAGCGGCAATCCCGTGTTATCGGATACCTATTCAGGCGCTTCCAATAATGGCATGGCGCACATCAATCTGACGCGCGAAGCCGACGCATTTCTTATTGCGCCTGCAACTGCCAATACGATTGCCAAAATTGCCAACGGATTGGCCGACAACCTGCTGACTACTTTGGCCGCAGCCAGAAAATGTCCTTTGGCCGTTGCGCCTGCAATGAATGTTGAAATGTGGAACAACCCTGCCAACCTGCGCAATATTGCGCAACTGGCTTCAGACGGCATTACCGTGTTTTACCCAAACAATGGCGAACAGGCTTGCGGTGAAACAGGTACGGGCAGAATGGTCGAAGCAGTCGATCTGGCAGATTTGCTAGAGGATTTATGGACACCCAAGCTGCTGAGTGGCAAAAAAGTTCTGATTACAGCAGGCGCAACGTTTGAAGCCATCGACCCTGTCCGCGGCATTACCAATATTTCCAGCGGACAAATGGGTATGGCTTTAGCGCGTGCGTGCCGTGCTGCCGGAGCGGAAGTCACACTGATTTACGGTCAAATTCAGACGGCCTTACCCGCAGGCTTGGCTCATTCTGAACAGGCTGTCAGCGCAGAAGCCATGTATCAGGCAGTTCACCGCCATATCCATGCGCAAGATGTCTTTATTTCCGTCGCAGCCGTTGCAGACTATAAAGTCAAAAATAGCAGCAACGAAAAACTGAAGAAAAACGGCAATCAGCCCCCGGTTATCGAACTGGCGGAAAATCCAGACATTCTCGCATCCGTAGCCGCCCTGCCTTCCCCACCGTTCTGTGTCGGCTTTGCAGCGGAAAGCCATCAAGTTTTGGAATTTGCACGGGCAAAACGTTTACGCAAAAACGTTCCAATGCTGGTAGCCAACCAAGTTTCCGTTTCCATGGGTAAGCCAACCAATCAAATCACCATTATTGATGACCTTGCCGAAACCTCCTTTCCGGAAACATCGAAACGCCAAGCAGCAGATGAAATCGTCAAACGCCTGGCTGAATTGTTGGCTTAATCAAACAAAAGGCCGTCTGAAAGTTTTTCAGACGGCCTTTGTTCAAACACATTACATTACAAACCCAATTCGCGCAGGAAACGAATATCGTCTGCCCAACCGGATTTCACTTTCACCCAAATCTTCAAGAAGACTTTGGTATCAAACAATTTCTCCATATCAAGGCGGGCTTCAGTAGAAATTTTCTTCAATTTCTCCCCCCCCTTGCCAATCAAAATCGCCTTTTGGCTGTCTTTATCAGCCAACACCGCGATATAAATGCGGAACAGTCCGCTTTCCTCTTCCTCAAACTGCTCCACTTCAACATTCATAGCATACGGCAGCTCTTCGCCCAAATAGCGGAACAATTTTTCGCGCACAATTTCCATCGCCAGGAATCGGCTGGATTTATCCGTCACCATATCTTCCGGATACATCGGGATACTTTCCGGCAGATACGGCTTGAGCAGCTCCAGCAGATTGGCAATACGCAGACCATGTTTCGCGCTGACTGCCTCGCTGGCGGCAAACTCAAACTCTTGGCGCACTTCATTGATAAACGCTTCAAGCGCAAATTTATCTTTGGCTTTATCTTTATCGATTTTATTGACCACCAATACCACGGGCGTATGCTTAGGCAACTGTTTCAACACCACGCGGTCGGCATCGGTAAAACGCATGGCTTCCACCACAAAAACCACCACGTCCACACCGCTCAACGCTTCGGTTACGTTTTGATTAAGACGGTCATTCAAGGCATTGCGGTGATTGGTTTGAAAACCCGGCGTATCGACAAACACAAATTGCGCCGTGTCGTCGGTGTAAATACCGGTTACACGGTTGCGCGTGGTTTGTGCTTTTTTACTGGTAATACTAATTTTCTGACCGATTAAATGGTTCATCAACGTGGACTTGCCGACATTCGGGCGACCCACGATGGCCACAAAGCCGCAACGATAATCCGTCGGGTGTTGTGACTCGTTTTGCAAAAAGGTTTCGATATCCATTTATATATGACTTTCTTGATTGTTTCAGACGGCCTTTGCATTTTCTCAAAGGCCGTCTGAAATATTATTTTTTAGATTTTTTCAAAGGAAACTTCTGTTCCAACCATTCCAAGGCTTCACATGCCGCTTTTTGCTCGGCCACTTTCCGACTGCTGCCGCGTGCATTGCAGATAAAGCCGAGTTCGCCCAAATCGCAGGAAATCACAAACATCGCATCGGCCGTCTGCTCCGCCTGCTCTTCGATTCGATATTTCGGCAGGGCAAAGCGGCGTGCCTGCAAGGCTTCTTGCAAAGCGGTTTTACTGTCTTTTTTGCCGATGTTCAAATCCGCACGTTTCACGCGTTCCGCAAACAAATGGCGAACCACTTTTTCCGCCGCAGAAAAATCAGCGTCAAAGCTGACCGCTGCAAACATCGCCTCCATCGCGTCGGCCAAAATCGAAGGCCGTCTGAAACCGCCGCTCTTCAACTCGCCGGCACCCAAATACAAACCGTCGCCGACATTCATTTCCAACGCGATTTCAGCCAATACGCCTTCATTCACCAAAGCCGCGCGCATCCGCGACAACTCGCCTTCCGACAATTTGGGAAACGCGTCAAACAACATCCGCGCCACGGAATAGTTCAAAATCGAATCGCCGACAAATTCAAAACGCTCATTGTGTTTGGCATTGTAGCTGCGGTGGGTCAAAGCCTGCTGAAGCAGCTCCATATTGCGGAACTCATAGCCCAGACGCTTTTGAATCGCTCGATGCGCCTGCTGTTTGAGCAAATCAGGTTTCATTCCATACTTTCAAAAAACAGCCCGAAAATACGCCTCATCCGCAGTGAAACAAAATAAAAAGGCTACATCGGCAACTTTTTTATTTTGGCTCATTGTTTCTCGCGTCCCTCAAGCCGATAAACAATCAAAAGCCGTCATGTTCAAACCTGACGGCACTCGACCGACATTGTACCATCAAACCGCCCCTGCACACATCCGTGCGGAAAAGCGGCGAATCGTGTAAAATCATGCCAAATCATCTCTTTGTCAACTCCATGAACAAATTTGCCCAAGCATTGGCCGCAGCGCTCGACCGCTGCATTGTTACCAACACCGTCGCCGAACAAGGCGAACCCGTCGGTTTCCTCTACCGCGAAGCCCCCGTATTTGAAAACGACAGCGGCTGGCGTATTTTCAGCGGCGACGAAACCGACGAATACACCGACAATCCCGACAACTTCAGTATTGTCAGCCTCTCCGCCATTACCGCAGACAATCCCGACATCGCGCCCCTGCTGACTCAGGCAGAAGGCAGCGCGTGGGAATTGAACGAAGACGGCGAGTTCCAAGCCGTTGCCGATTGGCAGCCGCAAGAATAATCTATCCCCATTTCATTTCAGACGGCCTTCCCTATAACCAGGCCGTCTGAAACCGAGCCGAATCCCTATTTCACCAATATTGAAGGAATCATCATGAACATTATCGAACCCCGCCTCGACGGTACCAACTTGCGCATCGGCATCGTTCAGGCCCGCTTCACCAACGAAATCGGCAGCGAAATGGTCAAAGTTTGTTGCCGTACCCTAAAAGAATTGGGCGTAGCCGAAGACAACATCACGCTTGCCACCGTCCCCGGCGCGCTTGAAGTGCCTATCGCGCTGATGAACCTCGCTTCATCCGAACAATTCGATGCCCTGATTGCCATCGGCGTTGTCATTCGCGGCGAAACCTACCACTTTGAATTGGTATCCAATGAGTCCGGCGCAGGTGTCAGCCGCGTTGCCCTTGACTACAACATCCCGATTGCCAACGCCATCCTGACGACCGAAAACGACGAACAGGCCGTCGCACGCATCGAAGAAAAAGCCTCCGATGCCGCCAAAGTTGCCGTAGAATGTGCCAACTTGGTCAACCATCTTTTGTCAGAACAATACGAAGACGACGAAGAATAAGCTTCTCCCCGTATTGAATACCGCATCTTTTCAGACGGCCTCCCAATCATGACATTGAGGCCGTCTGAATCATTCAATATTTAGCCGACAACCATCGGCCCTCTTCACAAGGAATACCCATGAAAAGCCCACGCCGCCGCGCACGCGAGCTTGCCGTACAAGCCATTTATCAAGCAGGCATCAACAAAACCGCCGCTCCCGAAATCGCTAAAAACATCCACGAACTGTCCCAATCTTCCAATATGGATGAAGAGCTGTTCAACAAACTGTTTTTCGGTGCACAAACCCATGCCGAAGAATACATGGAAAAAATCAGCCCCCTGCTCGACCGCGACGAGAAAGACCTCAGCCCTATCGAACGCGCCGTTTTGCTGGTTGCCTGCCATGAGCTGAGCACCATGCCTGAAACCCCCTATCCTGTCATCATCAACGAAGCCATCGAAGTCACCAAAACTTTCGGCGGCACCGACGGCCATAAATTCGTCAACGGCATCCTCGACCAACTGGCTTCCCGCATCCGCCCTGACGAACCGCGCCGCAAAGGCTAAGATTGACTTCACATTGGGTCAGGATTACCAATCTTTGCCCTGTATAAGCTAATGTGCTTATACAGCCAAACCATCCAAAAGGCCGTCTGAAATTCAGACGGCCTTTTATATTTCGATTTATTCCGATTTTGGTATTTCATAACCAGGGCAGTTTTGTTTATCGCTGTTTGCCCAGATGATGCCGCTGTCGTTGTAATAAACGGTACAAGTTTCATCGGCATTGGTTTCTTTATTGGGTACAGCCTTCAAAATATAACCTGAATCGGAAGGATTAGGCATAGAATCCGTACCTTCGGAAAAACTAATATTGAAATATTGATTCTGCTGTAAATTTCCATCAGGAAACCCTACAAATGTACTTTTTTGAGTGTAATAGCGTTCGAGCTGTTGGGCGTTATGAAGCATCTGTGTGCGGACGGATGCGAGACGCGTTTGGCGGATGTAGTTTTGATAAGACGGATAGGCGATGGTAGCGAGAATGGCTGCAATCAAAACGACTATCAGCAGCTCGATAAGCGTGAAGCCTTGTTGGTATTTCATTTTATTTGTGTCGTTAATAATTGGAATAAGACATGAATATTATAGTCGTTTTCTTGCGGCTTAAATGTTCAGATTCGGAGGGAGTTTGGGAATTTATGTAAACGAGGTACAAGTTCTGAAAAATATTTTCATCCTTTTATTTTTTATTTCAATAAGTTAAACTTCAATTTAAGCCGACTGTCTCTTGGTTGGCCTTAGTCTTTACAGTAAAATCCAGTTGTTTTTTTGTTTCTATCAATACATTTGTCGCTTGTCTGCGACGTTATTTTATTGAATTGGTTCCTTTTATATGTCTAAAGT
The DNA here is from genome assembly GCF_001810165.1 of Neisseria sp. HMSC070A01. Classification (NCBI taxonomy): domain Bacteria; kingdom Pseudomonadati; phylum Pseudomonadota; class Betaproteobacteria; order Neisseriales; family Neisseriaceae; genus Neisseria; species Neisseria sp. HMSC070A01. The sequence goes on from NZ_KV800123.1 coordinate 7,026, forward strand.
TTTCAAGTGGGCGGCCGGTACGGCTGTTGTAGTAGCAGCGGCTTTCGGCGGCTGGTCTTTGATGAAGCCTGAGCCTCAGTCTTCTTTTATTACGGAAGTGGTCAAACGCGGTGATATCCGTCAAACCGTATCGGCAACCGGCGAAATCTCGCCTTCCAATTTGGTATCCGTAGGCGCGGAAGCTTCAGGTCAAATTAAAAAACTGTATGTGAAACTGGGCCAACAAGTGAAAAAAGGCGATCTGATTGCAGAAATCGACTCAACCAATCAGCTCAACACCTTAAATACCGAAAAATCCAAACTGGAAACTTATCAGGCAAAATTGGTTTCTGCCGAAATTGCGCTTTCCAGTGCGGAGAAAAAATATAAACGCGAACTTGCCTTATGGAAAGAACAGGCCACTTCCAAAGAAGATTTGGAATCTGCACAAGACTCTTTAGCCGCAGCCAAAGCCAATGTCGCCGAACTGAAGGCCTCCATCAAACAATCCAAAATCTCCATCAATACAGCCGAATCCGAACTGGGCCACACGCGGATTACCGCCACCATGGACGGCACCGTGGTCGCCATTCCTGTTGAGGAAGGCCAATCCGTCAATGCGGCGCAATCTACGCCGACCATTATCCAACTGGCTAATCTGGAAACCATGTTAAACAAAATGCAGATTGCCGAAGGCGATATTACGAAAGTCAAAGCCGGTCAGGATATTTCGTTCACCATTTTGTCCGAACCGGACACGCCGATTAAAGCGAAATTGGACAGCGTCGACCCCGGCCTGACCACCATGTCTTTAGGCAGCTACACCAGCAGCACGGACACGACTTCCAATGCGATTTACTACTATGCCCGCGCCTTGGTGCCAAATTCCGACGGCAAACTTTCCATCGGTATGACCACTCAAAACACAATCGAAATCAACGGCGTGAAGAATGTCTTACTGGTACCGACGCTGACTGTGAAAAAGCATAACGGCAAATCCTATGTCAGCATTTTGGGCGCAGACAATAAAGCGGTAGAACGCGAAGTGACCGTCGGTTTGAAAGACAGCATGAATACCGAAATCAAAAGCGGCTTGAAAGAAGGCGAAAAAGTAATCGTTTCTGAAATGAGCGCAGACGAAAAGAGTAAGAGCAGCGAACGCGCGATGATGGGCGGCGGCCCTCCCCGCTGATTGATTAAGGCCGTCTGAAAGGTTTGGCTGTGTTTCAGACGGCCTTGGTTTCTGTATGTCTATTTTTCGCCCGGAAAGATTATGAGTTTAATCGAATGTAAGAATATCAACCGTTTTTTCGGTAGCGGTGAAAACCGTGTGCACGTATTGAAAGATGTCAGCCTTTCTATTGAAAAAGGCGACTTTGTGGCGATTATCGGCCAGTCCGGCTCAGGCAAATCGACGCTGATGAATATCTTGGGCTGTCTGGATACCGCCACCTCCGGCTCTTATCAAATCGACGGCATCGAAACATCGCAAATGCAGCCGGATGAGCTGGCGGCTTTGCGCCGTGAGCGTTTCGGTTTTATTTTCCAGCGTTACAACCTGTTAAGCTCGCTGACCGCCCGGGACAACGTCGCCCTGCCTGCCGTGTATATGGGCATGGACAGCAAAGAGCGTGCGGAGCGTGCGGAAAAATTATTGGGCGATTTGGGTTTGCAAAATAAAGAAGGCAACAAACCCAGCGAGCTTTCCGGCGGTCAGCAACAGCGCGTTTCGATTGCCCGCGCGTTGATGAACGGCGGCGAAATCATCTTCGCCGACGAACCGACCGGCGCATTGGATACCGCCAGCGGTAAAAATGTGATGGAAATCATCCATAAGTTGCACGAAGACGGACATACCGTGATTATGGTCACCCACGATCCGGGCATTGCGGCAAACGCAAACCGCGTCATCGAAATCCGCGACGGTCAGATTATTTCGGATACGTCTAAAAATCCTGATATTCCGCCAAGCAAAGTAGAGAGGATTAAAGAAAAAGCTTCCTGGTCGTTTTATTACGATCAATTTATGGAAGCATTCAAAATGTCGGTACAGGCGATTATGGCGCACAAAATGCGTTCGCTGCTGACCATGCTGGGGATTATCATCGGTATCGCTTCGGTGGTATCGGTAGTGGCCTTGGGTAATGGCTCGCAACAAAAAATCTTGGAAGACATCAACTCGATGGGCACAAACACCATCAGCATCTTCCCTGGTCGTGGTTTTGGCGACCGTAGAAGCGGACGAATCAAAACACTGACGATTAATGACGCAAAAGCCATCAGCCAACAAAGCTACGTCGCCTCCGCCACTCCTCAAACCAACTCCGGCGGCACCTTGACCTACCGCAATACCGACCTGACCGCCTCGCTTTACGGCGTAGGCGAACAATATTTCGACGTACGCGGCTTGAAATTGGAAGAAGGCCGTCTGTTTGATGATGACGATGTAAAAACCGATGCCCAAGTCGTTGTTATCGACCAAAACACCAAAACCAAACTCTTTGGCGAAGGCGTCAATCCTTTAGGCAAAACCATCCTCTTCAAAAAACGTCCGCTAACCGTCATCGGTATTATGAAAAAGGATGACAACTCGTTCGGCAATTCCGACTCGCTGATGCTTTGGTCGCCGTATACAACGGTCATGCACCAAATTACCGGCGAAAGCTATACCAACTCCATCGTTGTCAAAATCAAAGACGATGCCAACACGCAGGTTGCCGAAAAAAGCCTGACCGAGCTGCTGAAAGCACGCCACGGTACAGAAGACTTCTTTATGAACAACAGCGACAGCATCAAAGAAATGGTTGAAAGCACGACCGGCACCATGACGCTGCTGATTTCTTCCATCGCAGTCATCTCTTTGGTGGTCGGCGGTATCGGCGTGATGAACATCATGCTGGTCTCCGTTACCGAGCGCACCAAAGAAATCGGCGTCCGCATGGCAATCGGCGCACGCCGCAACAATATTTTGCAGCAGTTTCTGATTGAAGCCGTCTTAATCTGTATCATCGGCGGCCTTTCGGGCGTATTGTTGTCCGCAAGCATCAGCCTGGTGTTCAACTATTTTGTTACCGATTTCCCGATGAGCATTTCCATGGCTTCCGTCATCGGCGCAGTCGTCTGCTCCACCGCCATCGGCGTCGCGTTCGGCTTTATGCCTGCCAACAAGGCTTCCAAGCTCAACCCGATTGATGCCTTAGCTCAAGATTGATTATGTTTCAGACGGCCTATTATCTTAAGGCCGTCTGAAATGCCGTTACCCGAAAGATTTTTTATGAAGACGAAACCTTTTTCCCAAGCAGCCTTGTCATTGGCTGTTGCCCTTGCCCTAAGTGCGTGCGCCGCGCCTAAAGCCAATCCGAATCTGACGTTGGAAGCAACCGGCCAAGTCATGAGTGCGGCGGAAACTGCCGAACGCTACGATGTAAACGGCAACTGGTGGGAAATCTACCAAAGTCAACAGCTTAATGCGCTGATGGAGCAGGCGCTGGCGAACAATATCGATTTGAAACAGGCGGCCATCAGCGTCAACAAGGCTTTGTACCAAGCCAATATTTTGGGCGCGGATTTGGTACCTTCGTTCAGCGGTTCGTTGGGGGCGAACGCTTCTAAAAACCTGAAAACCGGCAGCCACGGCAATACCTTCAGCAGCCAGCTTGGCTTGAGCTACGAATTGGATTTGTGGCGCAAACTCAGTGCCACTGCCGATGCGCAGGTATGGGAATACCAAGCCACGCATGAAGACATGGCCAACACGCGCCTGACTTTGATTAATAATGTTGCCGATGCGTATTTCAATATCGCCTACCTGAACGAAGCCATTGAGTTGGCGCAAAAATCGCTGAAGCAATATCAGGAAATCAACCGCATTGCGAATGCCAAGTTCCGCTACGGCCGGGCCGACTCAAGCCAGCCGACGCAAGCCAAACAGTCATTGTTGAACGCAGAAAACAGTCTGTTGTCTTTGCAAAACAATTTGGATACGCAAAAACAGGTTTTGCGTAATTTATTGAATTTAAGGCCGTCTGAAAACATGGCCGCCGATCCGGCACAATTCCGTCTGTTGCCGGTCAAAGGCGTGAACTTGGATGTACCGATTACCGTTTTGGCCAACCGCCCCGACCTGCGCGCCGCCGAATACCGCCTGCAAGCGTCGCAACAATCGGTCAACGCGCAAAAACGCAGTTGGTATCCGTCGATTACTTTGGGCGCAAGTTTGAGTACATCGTCCGACAAAGCAAAAAGCACGTTCAATATCCCTATATTGGGCGGTTCGGCCACCATCAATCTGCCTTTCCTTAATTGGCAGACCATGAAATGGAAAGACAAAACCGTACAAGCGGAGATGGACAGCGCCAAGCTGAATTTTGAAAAAGCCCTGACCACCGCACTCAACGAAGTCAACACCAACTACCTTGCCTACAAAAACGCGCAGGCCGGCCTTGCCAATCAGGAACAGCGTTATCAGTTGGACAAGAAAAACAGCCATTACTATCAAGTACGCTACCAACACGGTAAAAACGAACTGAAAGACTGGCTGGAGGCTTTGAATACGGAATACAGCTCGGCGCAAAACCTGCTGAACCAACGCTATGAGGCTTTAAAATACGAAAATATGGTGTACAAAGCCATGGCAGGACGTTATACGCCGAAATAGCATTTTCAGACGGCCTTTGGTTAATTTCCGTCAAAGGCCGTCTGAAACCCATTCAAGCAACTGAATTTTCATATATAATCGCGCGTTTATTTGATTTTATCCGGACAACATTATGGCCTTCGCCTCTCTCTTTACGCTTTTGGACGACATTACCGCCGTTTTGGACGATGTAGCGATGATGACCAAAGTCGCCGTCAAGAAAACCGCCGGCGTGGTCGGCGACGATTTGGCGCTCAACGCCAATCAGGTAACCGGCGTATCTGCCGAGCGCGAATTGCCGATTATTTGGGCTGTGGCAAAAGGCTCTTTGGTCAACAAACTGATTCTGGTGCCGCTTGCGCTGTTGCTTTCCGCTTTCGTGCCTGCACTGATTACGCCCTTGCTGATGATCGGCGGTGTTTATTTGTGTTTTGAAGGCGTGGAAAAACTGCTGCACAAATTTCTGCACCGCAATGAACACGAAGACGGACACGATGCCGCGCCTGAAGTTACAGACGAAAAAACAAAAGTTAAAGGCGCGGTCCGCACGGATTTCATCCTCTCCGCCGAAATCATCATTATTGCGCTGGGCGTTGTTGAAAAATATGACCTGATAACACGTTCTTTGGTTATGGTTGCCATCGGTATCGGCATGACGGTGTTGGTGTACGGCTTGGTCGGTATTATTGTCAAACTTGACGACCTCGGTATGATGCTGATGCGCCAGAAAAGTGCCGCCGTACAAGGCATCGGACGCGGTTTGATTTCATTTATGCCTTGGTTTATGCGCGGCTTGAGCATTGTCGGCACGCTGGCGATGTTCTTGGTCGGCGGCGGACTGATCGCCCACAACCTTGGTTTTTTGCACGATTTCCTCCACGCGCAACATTGGGACAGCGGCATGATGGAACATATCGCCAATCTAGTGGTCGGAGTAGCCGCCGGTGCATTGGCCTGCGCCATCACCCTGCCTGCAATGAAATTGTTTCAAAAAGACTGATTTTGTTTCCCTGCCGTCTGAAAACCTTTCAGACGGCCTCAATACCATTTAAAGCATGAATATTTTCCGTAAACTCGAACAATACTGGCAACACCCGCTGCTGTACTGGCCGCTGGTCATCTTGATTGCCGCCGCGACACCGTTCACTTTCGCCCCGTATTATCATTTCTGGCTGATGCCGCTGTTGTTTGGCACGCTGATACGTCTGATTGAATTGCGTCCGCGCTTTGCCGTCATGACTGCCTATCTGTTCGGATTAATCGGTTATACGGCGCAGTTTTATTGGATACACACTGCCTTGCATGATGTTTCGGGTCTGCCAGATTCATACGCCATCCCCCTCACCTTCCTGCTGCCGGCATTTCTTGCGCTTTATCCGGCCATCTGTTTTTGGGTATGGAGAAAATGCAACCTGGCGCGCTGGGCCAAAACCGGCCTCCTGCTGCCGATTTTGTGGACACTGGCAGAATTTGCCCGCGAACGCTTCCTGACCGGATTCGGCTGGGGTGCCATCGGCTATTCCCAAATCATCAAAGACAGCCCGTTGGCAGGTTTCGCACCGTTAGGCGGCATTCATATGGTTACGCTGGCAACCGCTTTCCTCAGCGCATGGCTGGTGTTGCTGATTGACAACCACGGCCGTCTGAAACACCGCCTGCTACCCTTATGCCTTATCGTTGCGCTCTGCTCCGTCGGCTACATTTCCCAACAAACCGAATACACCCGCCCTGACGGCAGCACCAGCACCGTTGCCCTGATTCAAGGCAATATCGAGCAAAATCTGAAATGGAAAGAAGAGCAAATCATTCCAACCATTCAGAAATACTACGAACAAATCAGCAAAACCAGTGCCGACATCGTCATCCTGCCTGAAACCGCCCTGCCGCTGATGCGCCAAGACCTGCCCGAAGGCATCTTGGAACAATTCGCTGAACAGGCGCAAAGCAACGGCAGCGCGTTGGCCATCGGCATCAGCCAATATACGCCCGACGGCAACGGCTACGAAAATGCCGTCATCAATTTGAGCGACTATCACAACAGCACTTCCGACACCATCCCCTACTACGCCAAGAACCACCTCGTTCCATTTGGTGAATACAAGCCATTGCCCATCATTACCGAGCGCCTCTATAAAATGATGGATATGCCTTTGGCCGACTTCCAAAAAGGCGGCAACAACCAAGCGCCTTTGACAATGAAAGATCAAAAAGTCGCCTTCAATATCTGCTATGAAGACGGTTTCGGCGACGAACTCATCGCAACGGCCAAACGCTCCACCCTGCTTGCCAACATCAGCAATATGGCATGGTACGGCAAATCCAATGCCATGTACCAGCAGCTTCAACAGTCCCAAGCGCGCGCGATGGAACTGGGCCGCTACATGGTTCGCGCCACCAATACCGGCGCAACTGCCATTATTTCCCCTAAAGGCACGATTGTTGCCGAAGCCCAGCCGGATACAGAAACCGTCCTCGAAGGCCACGTCAAAGGCTATATCGGCGAAACGCCTTACATGAAAGCAGGCGGCTCAACCTGGCTTATCAGTATTTTGGCCGTTATCGGCGTATTCCTCATCCTGATTGGCCGAAAGAAACCAGAATAAAAATTTTTTAAGACCTTGTTATACAAGGTCTTTTTTATTGTTATAACTATTTACATACAGAAACGTTTGTAATATACTTACCCAAAACCTAGCAAATCACTCAAATTTTCAAAGACAATCAACCCCTGCAATTTAAACAGCAAAAACTATTGAATCCATCGTTTAATTTACAGAAAAAATCCAACCCATAACAAAACAAACCACAGGCAGTGTTATACTGCTTGTCACACAATAAACAAAAAGCCGTTTTCAGACGGCCTAATCAAGGAGAGCATCCTTTTATGAATAAAGCTTTTGCATTACCCGTTATCCACAGCGGCAACGGTAGCCTCGAGCAATACATTCATACAGTCAACAGCATTCCCATGCTGACTGCCGAAGAAGAAACGCAACTGGCCGAACGTCAACAAAAAGGCGACCTCAACGCCGCCAAACAGCTTATTCTGTCCCATCTCCGCGTCGTCGTATCCATCGCACGCGGTTACGACGGCTACGGCCTCAACCAAGCCGACCTGATTCAAGAAGGCAATATCGGCCTGATGAAAGCCGTCAAACGCTACGAACCAAGCCGCGGCGCGCGCCTGTTTTCGTTTGCCGTGCATTGGATTAAAGCCGAAATCCACGAATTCATTTTGCGCAACTGGCGTTTGGTTCGCGTGGCCACAACCAAACCGCAACGCAAACTGTTCTTCAATCTGCGCAGCATGCGTAAAAACTTGAATGCCTTGTCTCCAAAAGAAGCGCAAGAAATCGCCGACGATTTGGGCGTCAAATTGTCCGAAGTCTTGGAAATGGAACAACGCATGACCGGCCACGACATCGGCATCATGGCAGAAAACAACGATGACGAGGACAACTTCGCCCCTATCGACTGGTTGGCCGACCACGATGCAGAGCCTAGCCGTCAGTTGTCCAAACAAGCCCACTACGCCCTGCAAACCGAAGGTCTGCAAAACGCCTTGGCGCAACTGGACGACCGCAGCCGCCGTATCGTTGAAAGCCGCTGGTTGCAAGACGATGGCGGTTTGACCCTGCACGAATTGGCTGCCGAATACGGCGTATCCGCTGAACGCATCCGCCAAATCGAAGCCAAAGCCATGCAAAAACTGCGCGGTTTCTTGGCAGAAGAAGCAGAAGCCGTTTAAGCCTTTCTTGATAAAAAGGCCGTCTGAATCTTTTCAGACGGCCTTTTCGATGGCAAACCTCATCATATCTTATCCCCCCAACACATTCATTTTAAAGCCCACTTAAGCTATAATAGCCACCACACACACTACCCGGTCATACCATAACCATGCAACTTACCGTCGTCGGACTCAACCACCAAACCGCGCCCTTGAGCATACGCGAAAAACTGGCATTTGCTGCTGCAAATCTGCCGGATGCCGTGTCCAACCTCGCGCGCAGCGAGGCGGCGGAAGAAGCAGTTATTCTTTCTACCTGCAACCGCACCGAGCTTTACTGCGTCGGCGAATCCGAAAAAATCATCAACTGGTTGGCAAAATATCACAATCTGCCTGTCGAAGAAATCCGCCCCTACCTCTACACCCTAGACAACAACGAAACCGTCCGCCACGCCTTCCGCGTCGCCTGCGGCTTGGATTCCATGGTCCTGGGCGAACCGCAAATTCTCGGCCAAATCAAAGATGCCGTCCGCGTTGCGCAAGAACAAGAAAGCATCAATACCCACTTAAATGCCCTGTTTCAAAAAACCTTTGCCGTTGCCAAAGAAGTGCGCACCGATACCGCTGTCGGCGAAAACTCCGTCTCTATGGCTTCCGCATCGGTCAAAATGGCAGAGCAAATCTTCCCTTCCATTTCCGACCTTAACGTCCTCTTTATCGGCGCAGGCGAAATGATCGAGCTGGTGGCTACTTATTTTGCCGCCAAAAATCCCAAACTCATTACCGTTGCCAACCGTACACACCAACGCGCGCAGGAATTGTGCGACAAACTCGGTGTCAACGCCGAAGCCTGTCTGCTGAATGAATTGCCCGATATTCTTCACGATTACGACGTGGTTGTTTCTTCCACTGCCAGCCAACTGCCCCTCGTCGGCAAAGGCATGGTCGAACGTGCATTGAAAAAGCGCCACAACATGCCTGTTTTCCTGCTGGATTTGGCCGTTCCGCGCGACATTGAAGCCGAAGTCGGCGAATTGGAAGACGCATATCTCTATACCGTGGACGACATGATGGATATTGTCCAAAGCGGTAAAGACGCGCGCAAAAAGGCAGCGGCGGCGGCTGAAAGCATGGTGGAAGAAAAGGTCAGCGAATTTATCCGCCAGCAGAAAAACCGTCAAAGCGTTCCGCTTATCCGCGCCTTGCGTGATGAAGGCGAACGCGCACGCCGCCAAGTGCTGGAAAATGCCATGAAACAACTGGCAAAAGGCGTATCGGCCGAGGATGTCCTCGAACGCCTCTCCATTCAGTTGACCAACAAACTGCTCCACTCTCCGACACGCACGCTCAACAAAGCCGGCTCGGACAACAGCGAATTAATCGATGCCGTGGCGCAGATCTACCACTTGGACCAACACGACTGACCTTAATTTAAAGGCCGTCTGAAAGAAGCGAGACAACAGGTTCTATGCTAAAGTTTTCAGACGGCCTCAAAGCAACAAATTTCAATCATCATTTTTTCATTTAAAATGAAATGCTTGAAAAAAAACCATTAAAGTGTAAAAATCCTACTTTATACATTTGAACAACATTCAAACAATAAAACTGCCTGCCGGCCCAAATACATGCCGACAATACGATAGGCACCGGCAAAAGGAACTTTCGTGCATATTAAAACAAACACATATCTGGCCCTTGCTGTCCTCTCAGCATCCCTTCTTTCAGGTTGCGACAAAGTCAGCACCTTTTTCGGTAAAGAAGAAAGCAAAGAACTCGTCCAACGCATAGAAACCAATACCGATGACGGTAAGGTCGGCATGCTGTTGCCCGATTTCGCCCAATTGGTACAAAACGAAGGACAGGCCGTCGTCAATATTCAAGCAACTCCGGCAAAACGCACTGCGACACCGGATGACGACCACAGCATGGACCTAAGCCAATTCCCCGACAACGACCCGTTTTACGAATTCTTCAAACGCCTCGTTCCCAATATGCCCGATATGCCTCAAGAAGAGGCCGAAAGCGACGCTTTGAATTTCGGCTCCGGCTTCATCATCAGTAAAGACGGCTATATCCTGACCAATACCCACGTGGTTGCCGGCATGGGCAACATCAAAGTCCTGCTCAACGACAAACGCGAATACACGGCCAAACTGGTCGGCTCAGACGCCCAATCCGACGTCGCCCTCTTAAAAATCGAGCCGCAAGAAGACTTGCCGGTTGTCAAAATCGGCAATCCGAAAGATTTGAAACCAGGCGAATGGGTAGCCGCCATCGGTGCGCCTTTCGGCTTTGACAACAGCGTAACCTCCGGCATCGTCTCCGCCAAAGGCCGCAGCCTGCCGAATGAAAACTACACGCCGTTCATCCAAACCGACGTTGCCATCAACCCCGGCAATTCAGGCGGCCCGTTATTCAACCTCCGCGGCCAAGTAGTCGGCATCAACTCGCAAATTTACAGCCGCAGTGGCGGCTTCATGGGCATTTCGTTTGCCATTCCGATTGATGTTGCCATGAATGTGGCCGATCAATTGAAAGCCAACGGCAAAGTCCAACGCGGTCAATTGGGCGTGGTTATCCAAGAAGTTTCTTACGATTTGGCCAAATCTTTCGGTTTGGACAAAGCAAGCGGCGCGTTGATTGCCAAAATCATGCCGAACAGCGCAGCGCAACAAGCCGGTTTGCAAGTCGGCGATATCGTCCGCAGCGTGAACGGAGAAGAAGTCCGCGCTTCCAGCGATTTGCCGGTCATGGTCGGCTCGATGATGCCGGGTAAAGAAGTCACTTTGAGCATTTGGCGCGGCGGCAAACAAACCGATGTCAAAGTCAAACTTGGCAGTGCAGCCGAACAAACGGAAACATCGGCCAAAGAAACCGAACAGCCGCAACACGAAGGCGGCCATGACGGCTTTGCCGTTGAAAACGCAGGCCTGACTTTGCAGGTTGAAAACACAGACGGCAAACAACGCTTGATCGTTCTGCGCGTTAGCGGCGCGGCCGAACGTGCCGGCCTCAAACGCGGCGACGAAATCATTGCCGTCAGCCAAATCAGCGTCAATGACGAATCCACTTTCCGAAGTGCCTTGGAAAGCGCAGGCAAAAACGTACCGCTTCTGGTGCAACGCGACGGCAACACCTTGTTCCTCGCACTCAATCTGCAATAGCAAGATTTTCAGACGGCATGATGATGCGTTAAATGATAAAATACCCATCTGTCAGAGGCGGTGGGTATTTTGTTATCCGCTTTCCAAATCTAGGCCGTCTGAAAATATTTTACCGCTTATATATAATATAATTATGCAACTTATTAATTATTCGAATTCTATTTTATCCATTGTTCCGGCAGCCATCGCGCTCGCCCTGGCCATTGCCACGCGCCGTGTATTGCTGTCCTTGGGTGTCGGCATTATCGTCGGCTCATTCCTGCTGGTAGGCGGTAATCCGCTTGATGCCTTGGTTCACTTGAAAGACATGGCCGTCAGCCTGACTTGGGCGGACGGCGATTGGTCTTTGGGCAAACCCAAAATCCTGCTCTTCTTAGTGCTTTTGGGGATTTTCACTTCCCTGCTGACGCATTCCGGCAGTAACCAAGCATTTGCCGATTGGGCAAAACAGCACATCAAAGGCCGCCGCGGTGCGAAGCTGCTGACTGCCTGCCTGGTATTCGTTACCTTTATTGATGACTATTTCCACAGTCTTGCCGTCGGCGCGATTGCCCGCCCTGTAACCGACAAATTCAAAGTTTCCCGTGCCAAACTGGCTTACATCCTGGACTCCACTGCCGCACCGATGTGCGTTTTGATGCCGGTATCCAGCTGGGGCGCATCGATTATTGCTACTTTGGCCGGCCTTTTGGTAACGTACAACATCACAGGCTACACACCGATGGGCGCATTCGTGGCCATGAGCCTGATGAATTACTATGCCGTCTTCGCATTGATTATGGTGTTTGTCGTTGCCTGGTTCTCTTTCGATATCGGCTCAATGGCTCGCTTGGAACGCGCCGCTTTAAACGAAATTCATGATGAAACCGTTGACACCGGCCATCCCAACGGCCGCGTATTCGCGCTGATTGTACCGGTTTTGGTACTGATCGCCGCCACGGTTTCCGCCATGATTTACACAGGTGCGCAAGCTTCTGAAACCTTCTCTTTGCTCAGCGCATTTGAAAATACCGATGTGAACACTTCCCTCGTGTTCGGCGGCACTTGCGGCGTATTGGCCGTCATCCTCTGTACCATCGGCACCATCAAAACCAGTGATTACCCCAAAGCCGTTTGGCAGGGCATCATCTCTATGCGCGGTGCCATTATCATCTTGATTTTGGCATGGATCATCAGCACCGTTGTCAGCGAAATGCACACCGGCGAATACCTCTCTACCTTGGTGGCAGGCAATATCCACGCAGGCTTCCTGCCCGTGATTTTATTTCTGCTCGCAGGCGTGATGGCCTTCGCTACCGGTACAAGCTGGGGTACATTCGGCATCATGTTGCCGATTGCCGCCGCCATGGCTGTCAAAGTCGAACCAGCGCTGATTATCCCCTGCATGTCCGCCGTCATGGCCGGTGCCGTATTTGGCGACCACTGCTCGCCGATTTCCGACACCACCATCCTCTCTTCTACCGGCGCACACTGTAACCACATCGACCACGTTACCTCGCAATTCCCTTACGCACTGACCGTTGCCGCCTCTGCCGCTATCGGCTACCTGATTTTAGGCATGACCGGCTCTGCGCCTTTAGGTTTTGTGGTAACCGGTATCGTGATGGTTGTGTTGATTTTCATCTTAAAAGACAAGAACAAAGCAACTGCCTAATTCAAAACCAATATTCAGACGGCCTGAGATATTCCGAAACACTCAGGCCGTCTGAATATTGCAATTACCCATATATCCATTATTCAGGACAAAACAATGAATACGCCCCATCTTCCACGCGGCCCCGTCATGGCCGACGTCGCCGCCTACCATCTGACCGAAGAAGAAAAACAACGTCTGCTCGACCCTGCCGTCGGTGGCGTTATTTTGTTCCGCCGCAACTTTGAAAACGTCTCCCAGCTCAAAGCTTTGGTTCAAGAAATCAAAGCCGTCCGCACCCCTGAACTCATCATCGCCGTCGACCACGAAGGCGGACGGGTTCAACGTTTTATTGACGGCTTCACCCGCCTGCCGGCCATGAACGTATTGGGCGAAATTTGGGACAACGAAGGCCAAGAAGCCGCCTGCGCCCAAGCAGAACAAGTCGGCTGGGTTTTGGCAACCGAACTCTCCGCCTGCGGTATCGACCTATCCTTCACGCCTGTATTGGATTTGGACTGGGGTCAATGCGCCGTTATCGGCAACCGCAGTTTCCACCGCGACGCCAACATCGTGACCCAGCTTGCCCTTGCCTTACAAAAAGGCCTGAACAAAGGCGGCATGAAATCTTGCGGTAAACACTTCCCCGGCCACGGCTTTGTCGAAGGTGACAGCCATCACGTTCTGCCTTGCGACGAACGCAGCCGCGAAGCGCTCGAAGCCGCCGACCTTATCCCCTTCCGCGCACTGAGCCAGGCAGGCATGGCCGCAGTCATGCCTGCCCACGTTGTATACCCGCAAATTGACAGCCAACCTGCCGGCTTCTCCGAAAAATGGCTGAAACAAATCCTGCGCCAAGAAATCGGATTTAACGGCGTTATCTTTTCAGACGACCTGACCATGGAAGGCGCATGCGGTGTCGGCGGTATTAAAGAACGCGCGCGACTTTCTTTTGAAGCAGGCTGCGATATTGTACTGGTGTGCAACCGTCCGGACTTGGTCGATGAATTGCGAGACGGTTTTCACTCGCCGGCAAACGCCGACTTGGCCGCACGTTGGCAATACATGGCCAACACATTGACCGTACAAGAAGCTGCCGACATCATGGCAACCGAAGCATTCCAAGCCGCCCAACAGGCGACCGCCAAACTGGCAACGCCCAAAGACATCGCAGGCGGTGTCAAAGTCGGCGAAGCATTCTGATTCAAGTCTGTCTGAAACATTGACGGCAAATAAAAAAGGAAGACTTGAAAAAGTCTTCCTTTTTTGATTCAAACCGATTAACGGTGTTGCGGATTGTAACGGCTTTCCAATCGCAGGAATACCCAACCCAAAACGCTTGTCAGCACCAAATAAATCAGCGCAATCGTATAAAGCGGTTCTTCATAGACAGAATAGCGGCCGGTAATCGTGCTTTGTACATAAGCCAACTCAGCCACGCCGATGACGGACAACAATGAGCTGTCTTTCAACAAAGTAATAAATTCACTGGCCAGTGGCGGCAACATACGGCGCAACGCTTGAGGCAAAATCACATAACGCATTGCCTGAGTATAGGTCAGACCCAAAGAACGTGCAGCTTCCATTTGGCCTTTATCAATTGATTGAATACCGGCACGGAAAATTTCACAAATATACGCACCCGAGTTCGCAACCAAAGCCAAAGAGCCGGCAATTAGCGCGCCATAAGAACGGCGCAGATCAACAGCTGCTTCGCCGCTAATCAGCACACCGTCGGCCGGGTGAACGAAAAATGGGAACCAAACATAAGCCCAAATCACAATTTGTACAAACAATGGCGTACCGCGGAACAGCGTCACATACCAAAAAGAAATCTTACGCAATACCCAAGCCAAAGCACGCATCGGTGCACCGGCTTTTTCCGGATTGATCAAACGCGCCAATGCCAGCAGCAAACCCAAAACCGAGCCGCCTGCCGTTGCAACCACCGTCAGTCCCAGGGTCGTCAACACACCGTATAAAAACATCCAGCGGTATTCATAAATAATATCAAAACGAAAATCCATAAATCTTCCGTCGGTCAAAATCGGTAACTAATCCGAATATTTTTTAAAATGAAGCTTGATATTTTACAAGAAAATACATTGCTTGAACGGTTTTTTGTTAAATTATTCCGCCCAACCCTGCTTTTTTTACATTTCCAATGAATTGCAGCCCCTTTTCGCCTTTGCCCATCTAGGACATTTTCCGTATAAAAAACAAAGCGCAAACCCGAGACAAAATTGACCGAAACGCAAAAACAGCGGATAATCCGCCCATTCTTCAAACATCTTTCAGACGGCCTTCTCTCTTCCCTTAAAGGCCGTCTGAAAACATTTTAAAAAGCATAAAACATGAAAGCACCCGAACTCTTATTACCGGCAGGCGGCCTCGAACGCATGCGTGCCGCCTACGATTACGGCGCAGATGCCGTTTACGCTGGCAGCCCGCGTTACTCCCTGCGCGCCCGCAACAACGAATTTGCCAAACTCGACGTTCTCGAGCAAGGCATTAAAGAAGCGCACGAGCGCAACAAAAAATTCTTCCTGACCGTCAACACGCTGCCGCACAACTCCAAGCTCAAAACCTTCGTTTCCGATATGGAACCCTTGATTGCCATGAAACCCGACGCGCTGATTATGGCGGATCCGGGTTTGATCATGACCGTGCGCGAAAAATGGCCGGAAATGCCGATTCACCTGTCCGTTCAGGCAAACACCACCAACTACTGGGGCGTGAAATTCTGGCAAAACATCGGTGTCGAACGCATTATTCTGTCGCGTGAATTGAGCATGGAAGAAATCGCCGAAATCCGCCAAGAATGCCCCGACATCGAACTCGAAGTCTTCATTCACGGCGCATTGTGTATCGCCTACTCCGGCCGCTGTCTGCTCTCCGGCTACTTCAACCACCGCGACCCCAACCAAGGCACCTGCACCAACTCTTGCCGTTGGGACTACAAGGTCCACAACGCCGTCGAAAGCGACGCGGGCGATGCCCAGCTTCTGCAAGGTTTCAACTTTGAAAAAGCCCAAGAAGAAGCCAACCAAAACTTCGAAGGCATCAACGGTCAAAAACGCCATCCCTACGCCGACAAAGTTTTCCTGATTGAAGAGTCCAACCGCCCGGGCGAAATGATGCCGATTATGGAAGACGAACACGGCACCTACATCATGAACTCCAAAGACCTTCGCGGCATCGAAGTGGTTGAGAAACTGGCCAAAATCGGCGTGGACAGCCTCAAAGTCGAAGGCCGTACCAAATCGCTCTATTATGTTGCACGCGTGGCCCAGTCCTACCGCAAAGCGATTGACGATGCCGTTGCAGGCCGTCCGTTTGATTACAGCCTGTTGAGCGAACTCGAAGGCCTTGCCAACCGCGGCTACACCAGCGGCTTCCTCGAGCGCCACCAAACTCAGGATTACCAAAACTACCTGACCGGCCACTCCATCGCCAAACAAAGCCAATATGTCGGCCACGTTACCGAAATCGATGAAAACGGCTGGGCGACCATCGAAGTTAAAAACCGCTTTGCAGTCGGCGATTCACTCGAAATCATCCACCCGAGCGGCAACCAAACCATCAAATTGGAACAAATGACCCGCAAAGGCCAGCCTGTCGATGTTGCCCCAGGCAACGGCATTCAGGTCAAAATCCCCAATATGCAGGGCAAAGAAAAAGCTTTGGTTGCGCGGATTATGAATCCTTAAGCATCAACCAAACAAAGGCCGTCTGAAAGTTTCAGACGGCCTTTTAAATGATCTATGCTGTTTTAAGCTTGTTCTTGCAATACGGCGGCGATCAATTCTTCCGCACCATCATCTGCCAGTTTCTTGGCGACAGCGCGACCCAAGGCATCGGCGTATTCGGCAGGTGCTTGCGCGTCCGCCTGCAAGATTACCGAGCCGTCGGGATGGCCGACCAAGCCGCGCAAGGTCAGCAAGCCGTTTTCTTCAGTGCAATATGCGGCCAGCGGCACTTGGCAGCTTCCGCCCAAAGCACGCGCCAATGCGCGTTCGGCCGTCACGCAGGCGTGTGTGGTATCGTGGTTCAGCGGCTTCAAGACTTCGTACAAATCTTCGCGATGCGCTGCAATTTCGATACCCAATGCGCCTTGTCCGGCGGCAGGCAGGCTGTCGGATTCCGACAAAATCATGCGGATGCGTTCGTCCAATTCCAGACGCTGCAAACCGGCGGCGGCCAAGATAATCGCGTCGTATTCGCCGTTATCGAGTTTGGACAACCGGGTTTGCACATTGCCGCGCAAAGGTTTGATGACCAAATGCGGATAGCGCGCGCGCAACTGGGCTTCGCGGCGCAGGCTGGATGTGCCGACGACGGCGCCTTTGGGCATTTCTTCCAAACGCGCGTATTGGTTGGACACAAACGCGTCAAACGGATTGGCGCGTTCGCCAATGGCTGCAAGCGCGAAACCTTCAGGCAAATCCATCGGTACGTCTTTAATCGAATGCACGGCCAAATCAGCCCGGCCGTCATACAAAGCCTGTTCCAACTCTTTGACAAACAAGCCTTTACCGCCGACCTTTGACAAAGTTCTATCCAAAATCTGGTCGCCGCGCGTGGTCATGCCCAAAATCTCGACTTCGCAATCGGGATACAGGGCTTTCAGACGGCCTTGGATGTGTTTTGCCTGCCACATGGCAAGCAGGCTTTCGCGACTGGCGATAACGAGTTTTTTCGGGTTCATAATGGTTGCCTGAAAGATGGAAAACGGCATGAAGTCTATCATATTTTGGGCGGTTTTTCAGACGGCATGGGGGTGAATATGTTATATTTACACCTAAAAACCAAATTTTCCGGACAACATGAAACGCGCCAAAAAATATCCTTTTTTATCCTTACAGCGGCAACGTTTTCATCTGAACTTTGAAAACGCCTCTTCCGCCGTTGACCTTCCGAGCGAACGTAATTTTTACCGCTGGGCATGGTCTGCCTTGAAAAACGAATACCGCCGCGCAGACATCAGCCTGATTCTTCTGGACGAAGAAGAAGCCCGCGCCTACAACCGCGACTACCGCGGCAAAGATTACGCCACCAATGTATTGAGTTTCGCGCTCAACGAAGGCGAAATCCTGCCCGACCAGTTTTCAGACGGCCTGTATGGCGATTTGGTGATTTGTCCGCAAGTGGTTTTGAAAGAAGCCAGCGAACAAGGCAAAACACCCGAGCAGCATTTTGCCCACCTGACCATACACGGCACTTTACACCTGATGGGCTACGACCACATCGAAGACGATGAAGCCGAAATAATGGAAGCCGAAGAAATCCGCCTGATGCTGGCGGCAGGTTTCCCCAACCCCTACCAAGAGGACGAATATTAAAATGGACGGTACGCAGTCGAAACCCAAGTTTTTCGAACGCCTGATCTCCCGACTTGCCGGCGAGCCAGACTCCGCCGAAGACGTATTGACCCTGTTGCGCCAAGCGCACGAACAGGAAGTTTTTGATGCCGACACACTGACCCGGCTGGAAAAAGTATTGGACTTTGCCGAACTGGAAGTGCGTGATGCCATGATTACGCGCAGCCGCATGAACGTATTGAAAGAAAACGACAGCATCGAGCGCATCACGGCCTACATCATCGAAACCGCCCATTCGCGTTTCCCCGTCATCGGCGAAGACAAAGACGAAGTTTTGGGCATTTTGCACGCCAAAGACCTGCTCAAATATATGTTCAACCCCGAGCAGTTCCACCTTAAATCCGTCTTGCGCCCTGCCGTTTTCGTTCCCGAAGGCAAATCACTGGCCTCCCTTTTAAAAGAATTCCGCGAACAACGCAACCACATGGCGATTGTCATTGATGAATACGGCGGCACATCCGGCCTGGTAACCTTTGAAGACATCATCGAGCAAATCGTCGGCGACATCGAAGACGAGTTTGACGAAGACGACAGTGCCGACAATATCCACGCCGTTTCTTCCGAACGCTGGCGCATCCACGCCGCAACCGAAATCGAAGACATCAACGCCTTTTTCGGTACGGAATACAGCAGCGAAGAAGCCGACACCATCGGCGGCCTGGTCATTCAAGAATTGGGGCACCTGCCCGTACGCGGCGAAAAAGTCATCATCGGCAACCTGCAATTTACCGTCGCACGCGCCGACAACCGCCGTCTGCACACCCTGATGGCCACACGAATTAAAGAAAACACGGATAAACCATGATTATTCTGGATCACGTCTCCAAACACTATCAAACACGCGACAACAAAGACTTTGTCGCCGTCGAGCCGACCAGCCTCGAAATTAAACAGGGGGAAATCTTTGGCCTGATGGGCTATTCCGGCGCAGGCAAATCCACCCTGCTGCGCCTGATTAACTTATTGGAACGTCCGGATACAGGTACCGTCAGCGTATGCGGCCAAGAGCTGACCGCGCTCAACGCCACGCAACTGCGCCACGCCCGACAAAACATCGGCATGGTATTCCAACAGTTCAACCTGTTGAGCAACCGTACCGTTGCCGAAAACGTCGCCTTTCCTTTAGAAATTGCCAAATGGCCGTCTAAAAAAATCCAAGCGCGTGTTGAAGAATGTTTGGAAATCGTTGATTTGCAAGACCGTGCCAACCATTACCCGTCCCAACTTTCCGGCGGTCAAAAACAACGTGTCGGCATTGCCCGCGCGCTGGCGCCGCAACCTCAAGTCATCCTTGCCGACGAACCCACTTCCGCCCTCGACCCTGCCACTACGCGCAGCGTTTTGAAGTGTTTGGAAGACATCAACCGGCGTTTCAACGTAACCATCGTCATCGTTACCCACGAAATGAGCGTTATCCGCCGCCTGTGCGACCGTGCCGCCCTCTTGGACAAAGGCCATCTGCTGGAAATCGTTGAAGTACACGGCAACCAAATCCATGCCCAATCCGAAATCGGGCAAGAACTGATTCGAGAGGACTAATATGGCAGATTTAACATTTGAAAGTGCTGTTGCGACCATCGTCAGCATGAAGGGCGAAATTATCCAAGCCTTGGGCGAAACCTTTATTATGGTCGGCCTATCGACTACTTTCGCCGTTATCTTCGGTACGGTTTTGGGCGTATTGCTGTTTGTAACGTCTAGCCATCAGTTGCACTACAACAAACAGCTGAATTTGTTTTTGGATAACCTGGTCAACCTGATGCGTGCCTTCCCTTTCGTCATCCTGATGATTGCCATGATTCCTGTTACACGCGCCATCATCGGCACAACCATCGGCCCGGTTGCCGCCTCATTGGTATTGAGCGTATCCGGCTTGTTCTACTTCGCCCGCCTGGTCGAGCAAAACCTGCGCGAAGTGCCTAAAGGCGTGATTGAAGCGGCCTCCGCAATGGGAGCCTCCCCCATGAGCATCATCTGCAAAGTGCTTTTGAATGAAGCACGCGCAGGTATGGTTTCCAGCATTACCGTACTGGCTATTGGCCTTCTGTCGTACAGCGCGGCGGCAGGTATGATCGGCGGTGGCGGCTTGGGCGACCTTGCCATCCGTTACGGCTACTACCGCTATCAAATGGAAGTCATCATCTTCATTGTTGCCATCCTGGTTTTACTCGTTATCCTGATTCAAGGCATCGGCAACAGATTGGCACGCAAACTGGACAAACGTTAATTAAACCTGGCCGTCTGAAATAAACTTACTATTTTTCAGACGGCCTGTTCTCTATTTAGGACATATATTCCCATTAAGTTTACAAAAAAGCATCCTCATATTTCCAAAATAGATTTACAATCCCTCTTTTTTGACGGCGGCAGCTTGAGGCCGTCTGAAACCGTTTTATCATCCATCTGGAGCAAAATTATGCGAATCAACCCATTCTTCAAAACCCTTTCTGCTGCTGCGCTGGCCATCGTATTGGCTGCCTGCGGCGGTCAAAAAGACAGCGCGCCGGCTGCCTCTGCCGCTTCTTCTTCCGACAACGGCACAGAGAAAAAAGAAATCGTCTTCGGTACAACCGTCGGCGACTTCGGCGATATGGTAAAAGACCAAATCCAACCGGCTTTGGAGAAAAAAGGCTATAAAGTCAAACTGATTGAGTTTACCGACTATGTGCGCCCCAACCTTGCTTTGGCTGAAGGCGAATTGGACATCAACATCTTCCAACACAAACCTTATCTGGACGACTTCAAAAAAGAACACAAGTTGGACATCGTTGAAGCCTTCCAAGTACCGACCGCACCTTTGGGCCTGTACCCTGGCAAATTGAAATCTTTGGACGAAGTGAAAGATGGCGTCAGCGTTTCTGCACCTAACGACCCGTCCAACTTTGCCCGTGCATTGGTTATGTTGAACGAATTGGGCTGGATTAAACTGAAAGCCGACGTTGATCCGCTGACCGCATCTAAAGCAGATATTGCCGAAAACCCTAAAAATATCCAAATCGTAGAACTTGAAGCCGCCCAACTGCCGCGCAGCCGTGCCGACGTTGACTTTGCCATTGTTAACGGCAACTACGCCATGAGCAGCGGCATGAAACTGACCGAAGCCCTGTTCCAAGAGCCAAGCTT
Source organism: Neisseria sp. HMSC070A01 (assembly GCF_001810165.1). NCBI lineage: Bacteria > Pseudomonadati > Pseudomonadota > Betaproteobacteria > Neisseriales > Neisseriaceae > Neisseria > Neisseria sp. HMSC070A01. The sequence goes on from NZ_KV800123.1 coordinate 28,669, forward strand.
CGCCTACGTTAACTGGTCTGCCGTCCGTACTGCCGACAAAGACAGCCAATGGTTGAAAGATGTAACCGAAGCCTACAACTCTGACGAGTTCAAAGCCTACTCACAAAAACGCTTTGCTGGTTACAAATACCCTGCGGCATGGGGTGAAAACGCAGCAGCAGGTGCTCAAGCCGAAGCCGCCTCTACTGCTTCTGCAACCAAATAAATCTCTCTTTAAAAAAAGGCCGTCTGAACGTTCAGACGGCCTTTTTCTATCATCACTCACAAAGTCAAAAAATTATTTTTTATTGATAACAATCACTTATATAATTTATTATATTAAACCGAATCAACTGTTGTAAAAATATTCAATAAAAATCTATGTTTTTATTCAATATAATCAATCACTAAATGAATTATTCTACTTTTTTATAATATTCACTGGTAATGTTCCGCTTATCCTGATATTATACCGTTTATCTAAAGACATCCGGTTATCTGCTTTTTAGACCGCTCATCTTAATTGCTTTAAACCACTTTGTCGGATTTTCCCATAATGTTGTGTTTCTCCGTTTCGAAGGGGTTTGAGCGGTCGAAATACCGTATTGCTTAGATATTAAAGCTTCGTGCTTTGAAATGAGTGAATTTTTGTTTTAAGTGTCGTAATCTCTTGCTAATTACTCCCAGCTGCAAGAGTTTCAGGGTTGTCTATTTGGACAACCCTTCTTTTTTATACTCCATTGTTTCAATAACTTAGACTTTCCCTTATTCATATATTCAAACCAACTGGCAAAACCATTCTTTTTCCCACCTCAAATCTTCTTCAATTCATTATTCGGCATTACCAGCCAAACCTGTGCATTTTTGACTTGGGCCGCTGCTCGGATGGCCGCTTCATCCATAATAGAAAATGCAGTCGAAAAAGCATCGGCAACCGCCGCACTCTCCGCCATAACGCTCATGCTTTTATAGCGCGGCTGGCTTCCGCCTGTGCGCGGGTCAAACAGATGGGTAAATTTGCCTGCCTCGTCCATTACCGTGCCATAGCCGCCCGATGTGGCAAACGCTTGATTTTTCATGGCAATGGTGGTCAGAATTTGGTCTTCTTGGTCAGGATTGCGGATGCTGACATTCCACTCGCGCTGGTTGGCATTATCAAAGCCGTAAATCTCCCCCATATCAATCAATGCCTGAGAAACGCCTTGCTGCTTCAACAATTCGGCTACTTTGTCGGTAATATAGCCTTGGGCAATGCCGTTAAGCGACAAGCCCATGCCTTTTTGGGCAAAACGGATTTCTTTGGTATCAAAATCGACTTTATTGAAGTCCACCAATTTAAGCGTATCTTTGATGCTGCGTTCGGACGGCGGCGTTTCGGTTTTCGGATTCCGTCTGAAATGGTCGGCATACAGATTCCACAAAGGCTGAATGCTGGGATCAAATGCACCTTGCGTCAGCCGATGAATATCCCGGCTGATACTGAGCAGCTGCAAAAAATCGGATGGCGGATTTTTCAGACGGCCTTCTCGGTTTAAGTGGCTGATCAGGCTGTCGTCCCGATACAGGCTGAAGATTTTTTCCAATCGTGAAACTTCCGCCAATACTTTGTTGATCAGTATCTCTGCCTGCCTGCGCTCAACGCCGAACAAACGCAATTCCGCACCCGAGCCTAATGCAATCCCTTTCCAGATAACAGGCTGCCCTTCTTGATTCGGCCCGGCTGAATGAGTCGGCTGATTGGTTTTTCGGCTGATGACAAAGGGAATGCCGGCACCGGCGGCAAGTGTGGCGGCGATGGCAATGAAGCGGCGGCGCGTTAAAGGGGTGGACATGGCGTATTCCTTGGATTTTTTATTTTTACATTGAAAGCCTGCATCATTAAATATCAATCGGCAGCCTTCAACACAAAGGCCGTCTGAAATGGTTTCAGACGGCCTTTATTGATTGTTTTATTTGAAAATATATTCGTCGGGCATCTCTGCGAAACCGACAACTCTGCCGCCTTTTTCTTTGGCGAATTTTTCAGCTTGTGCCTTGTCGGCAAAAGGAAGCGCATCTTCCGCCCCCATGCCGCCGATAAAGCTGCTTTCGATAACGTAATAGGCCTTTTTCGCATCTATCCATTCGGTGTCGGCATTGGGTTTTTCCCAATCTTTGACTTTACCCATATCGGTAACATAGATGACATGAATGCCTTTCGGCTCTTCAGGCAGCTTGGTGTAGCCGAACATCTGCTTGATGGTGGAAAACCAAACTGGTTTTTCAGGTTTGCCGTTCAAGAAGATTTGCGCTTTAGGGCCGTTGTGTTCAGTTAAATTCATGCTGCAGTAATGACCGACCGCACTGTCGCTGATTTGTTGGGGCGCAGGCGGAGGGCTGTTGTCCTGCTTGCTGCAGGCTGCCAATGCGATGAGTGTGAAGGTAGTCAATAATATTTTTCTCATATTTGTCGCTTTCCGAAAATCCAGGCGGCTAAAATCAAAGGAATGATAACCCATAATACCTGAGCCGTCAGCAAAACAGGCATACTCAGGCTGATTTGTTCGCTCAAACCCGCCATGCCGGCATACATGGCTGTATTTTCGTAACCCGTCAGGTTCAGCAGGCGATAAATGTCTGCGGGGTTGAACAAAAGAACGGTTTCCACTATAGGCGCGGTAATGACTTGTTCGGTATCGGCAACCAAAACACCCAAAAGCGCCATATCGAAAATAACGACAAAAAACAGCCATACGCCGATGGCGATACCGGCGGCGGTACCACGTTCTTTAACTTTTGCGCTGATCAAATAGCCCATGGACAAAAAGGCTGCGCCAAGAATCACGCTGGCAGCAATCAAAAGGGCGAAAGGCTGCCATGCGGCAATATCAAAACCGCCGTTGGCAAGCTGAAGGGTAATACCTGCCAACCCGTAACCTGCCGTGGTAGCAAGGGCAAGGATGATGAGGTGGCCGATAAATTTACCGGCAAGGATTTGGTTGCGCGAGATGGGGTAACTTAACAGCAACGCCATTGTACCGCGCTCGATTTCGCCAATCAGTGCATCATAAGAGAGCAACATTGCAATCAGCGGAATCAGGAAAATAGACAGGCTGGACAGGCTGACTACAGTTACCGTCAAGGGATCAACCTTGACCGAACCGGTAGGCGAGCTACCGAGAAAGCCTAATGACAGTGCCAATGCGGCAAGCAAAAGTGCGGCAGCAAGAACCCAACGGTTGCGCAGGCTGTCGCGGACTTCTTTGCCGGTAATAATCCAAACGGGGTTCATACGTCTTCCCTCTTCAAGAATTGCGCGTACATATCGTCAAGTGTAGGCGTGTGGATATCGATGTAGGCAAGACTGCCCAAATCACCCAATTCGCTCAAAAGAGCCATGCGCTCTTCTGCTTTACATTGCGCTTGGTATGACAGGCCGTCTGAAAGCGGATGCCAACGCTCGCTCAACGGGCGCGCTTCTTTCAAGCGGACGTTGACGGTCAGCGGCAGGCCGCTTTGAACATGCAACTCATCCATGCTGCCGTCGGCAACTTTCACGCCGTTTTTCATGACGATGATGCGGTCGGCGTGGCCGTCAAGCTCGGCCAGTGCGTGGGTGCTGAGCAATACGGTTGCGCCGCGCCCATTGAGTTCGCGCACAACTTCGTAAAACATTTGGCGTGAGGCCGGGTCAAGGCCTGTGGTCGGTTCGTCAAACAATAAGACTTTAGGCTCGCCCAACAAGGCTTGTGCCAAAGCGAGGCGTTGGCGCATACCTTTAGAGTAAGTGCCGACACGGCGGCGTGCGGCCTGAGAAATGCCGACACGCTCGAGCAATTCGCGGTTTTTACTCAGGGGCTGTTTTTTAAGTTTGGCATAGAAATCCATGGTTTCGATACCGGTCAATGAAGGATGCAATGCAACCGTTTCAGGCAGGTAACCGATTTGGCTGCGACGCTGCGCCCCTGCTTTACTGCCGGTCGGTTCTCCCAAAAGCATCACTTCGCCCTCGGTCGGCGTAATCAGGCCGAGTATCAGCTTCATAATGGTGGACTTGCCTGCACCGTTGTGTCCTGCCATGCCGACGCTCTCGCCAGCCTTGAGAACCAGATCGACTTGGTTGACGGCCTTTTGGCTGCCAAACTGCTTGGTCACGTTTCTTAATTCAACGTGGTTGGTACTGCTCATGGATATTCCTCTAGTGAATGTTTCAGACGGCCTTTGATATTGGGCCGTCTGAAAGGTTACATATTGGCATTTCCGCCTGTCAGCGCACCGTTTTCGGCATTACCCCATTCGGATTGGTGCGTTTTTGCTTCATGCAGTAATTCGTCCTTCATGGCTTCGTATTTGGTTGTCGTTTTATTGCGGACAGGGTTCATCAAAGGCTTGCTGTCAATTACGCCGCCGGGCAGGATGGCGGGAAATTGCGATTGCGCCCATTTGACAATGCTGATGGCAGGGCTGTTCATCAATAACCGGGCGACGGGTGCACGCCAGATGATTTGGTCGATAATCCCGTTGGGACGGTAGGCACTGTCGCCGAAGCCGTCGCCATCAAGGTCAAAGGCGCTGTTATCGCTCCAATAGTTGCCGCGACCACCCTCGCCCCAATCAAGGAAACGGGTGCTGACGTATTTGACTTGGCTTTCGTTGTTGATAAACGAATTATTGAACAGGCTTGTGCCTTCAATGGCCGCGGTAAAGTGAATACCGATTTGACAGTTTTCAAAATGGTTGTCGAAAATTTTATTGTAGTTGGCATTGTAGGCAAACACACATTTGCCTGCCTTGTTGATCACATTATCGTGAATTTCGGAATAATTGACGTAGTTGAGCATAATGCCTTGGTCGCGGCTGCCAACGGCAATGTTGCCATACACTTTCAGGCGTTCGGAAAACATCAGCACATAACCCATGTTGTTGCCGACGGAGATATTGTTGCTGACTTCGCTGTCATTGGTGTACATATAATGGACGGCAAAGCGCAAGTCGCTAAAGCGGTTGCCTTTGTAGGTATTATGTGTACTGGTATTTGAAAAAATACCGTCACGGCCTTTGGAAATATCGTTATCGACCACTTGCGCACCAGGCGCATTCCAGACGGTTACGCCGTTGCCGCGTTCGTTGACGCGCAGGGTTGCATCGCCGATGATTTTATTTTCCCGCACCATGGATTCTGCCGCACCGTGAATATACACGCCGACAGAATTGTCGATGATGTTGTTATGCTCCACCAGCGCGCGCGTTGCCGTCTCTTCTAAATAGATACCGGCATCCATTGCCGGCAAACTCATGCCGGAATGGGAAACGGTCAGATTGCGCAAAGTTACATCAGGCGCATGAACGGCAACCGTCCTCCCGCTCCGGTCGCCGACAATCTTGGCGGAACGGTCGGCAGGGCCTTCGATGGTAATGGGTTTGTCGATATAGAGTTTGGTTTTGTATGTACCGGAGGCAAGCTTGAGCGTATCGCCGGCTTGGGCGCGCGCCAAAGCATCATTGAGATTGTCTTGTGCGGATACGTTGATGACTGCGGCAAAGGCCGTCTGAACCATGCTGCCAAGCAACAATACGAGTGCGGCACGTTGCCATTTGGAACGATGGATTTGTGTGTGCGTCATAATCATATCTCTGTTTCAGACGGCCTGCTTGCCGCATGATAAACCGATGCGGAAACAGGTATTTTGGTGTTATAGCAAAGCTGTCTGATGATGGCTTTCATTTTGTGGCCATATCGGCCGACAAACAACTTTGCTATAAAGGCCGTCTGAAAGAATGTTTTTTCAGACGGCCTGAAGAATTAAATCATCAAACCGAAATTATTTTGGTTTAACAATCATTTGGCCAGACATTTCCATGTGCAATGCGTGGCAGAACCATTGGCAGTAGTACCAGTGTACACCTGGACGGACAGCCTTGAAGGTTACAGAAGATGTAGCTTGCGGGCCAATCTCCATAGCAATGCCATAACCTTCCAAAGTAAAGCCGTGAGTCAAGTCTTCAATGGTCTCAACGTTGGTTACATATACGGTAACTTCGTCGCCTTGGTTCACTTCAAATTGAGGAACGCTGTAAGCAGGCGCAACGGCAGTCATATACACGCGTACTTTGTTGCCTTCGCGTACGACTTTGGCAGCTTTTTCCAGCTCAACACCGTCTTTTTGAGCTTGTTCCAAAGCTTCTTGCCAGAACCATGGGTCTTTGCGGTCCCAAGTTTTGCTTGGGTTCACTTTAGACGCGGCAACCAAGCACAAGTCGTGTGGTTCGGCAAAAGTCGGATTGTCATGCACCAGACGCATTTCGTCGCCGGAGATGTCGATCAATTGGTCACACTCAGGTTTCAAAGGACCGGCATTCAAGAAGCGGTCTTTAGAGAACTTGTTCAAAGATACCAACCATTTACCGTCGGCTTCTTTGGTTTCGCCCATGGTAGTGTGGTTGTGGCCCGGTTGATAGTGAACGTCGAGTTTTTGTTTGATCGGATCGATTTTCTCGCCTTTATAGGCTTTAATCGCATCGTCGATGTTCCATTTCACCATTTGGCTGTCGATAAACAATGTAGTATAGGCATTGCCGCGACCGTCAAATGCAGTGTGTAATGGGCCAAGACCCAGTTGAGGCTCGGCTACGACAACATCGCGCTCTTTGATTTTACCTGCAAACAAGTCATCCAGTTTGCTGACATCCAATACGGTAACGGTTGGAGACAGTTTACCGTTGAGCATGATGTATTTGCCGTCAGGGCTTGCATTACAGCCGTGAGGAGAGTTAGGAACCGGGATGTAACGAGTGTATGGAGAGTTGGCTTCCGCACGACCGTCCAACATTTTCACGCCGTTAACTTCTTTGAAGTCGCCTTTTTTGATGCCTTCTTCGATGGCGGCCAGGTTAAATACCACACACCAGTCTTGTTCGTTAGAAGATGCACCTTGTACAGTCAGAGCGCGCTCAGAGTTATAGCAGGTAGAGAAAGAGTATTTACCTTGGTAGTCGGCATCGCCATTATCCAAGTTACCGTCTACCAATACTTGCCATGCGATGTCCATGGTTTCGCCGTCAACTGCAGTATAAACGGCATTCCAAGTTTTAGGATCATCCCATTTGCCTACGCCGTCAACAGGAACGATATGCTCACCGTTGGCAAATACGTAGCCAGTTTTCGGATAGCGTTGAGGACGCAGACCATGAACACCTGAAACGTTTGGAATTTCAACGATTTTATCGGTTTTCATCACATCCAAGCGGATACGGCAAACGCGGTTGTTTGCTTTATCGTTGGCATATGCATAGCGGCCGTCGTAAGTTTGATCGGTAAAAGACAAGTGCGGGTGGTGCAAGTCGCCGTTAGGGTAGCAGCGCAGACCGCTGTCTTGCAGGAATTTACGGGTTTCCGGCGTAATTTTTTCATTCAAAATACGCAGGCTCTCGTTGGTACGCCCCCAACCGGTAGCGCTGTCCATATTGAATACAGGGATACGCATCAACTCACGCATAGAAGGTACGCCGATCAAGCGCATTTCGCCTGATTGACCGCCTGACAAGAAACCGTAGTATTGGTCAAGCTCGCCCGGACCGACTTCGGAAGTTTGTTTACCCGGCTCGGCAGAATGAGCAGCGGCTTTTTCGGCAGGTGCAGCACCGGAAGCAGCAGCTTTATCACCCTCGCCGTTAGAGCAACCGGCCAAGCCCAACAAACCGGCACCGGCAATACCTGCACCGGAAGCAGCGGCAGTACCTAAGAATGAACGACGGCTTAAGCCGTTTTGTTCTAATTTTTCGTCTGACATACGACACTCCTTGGATAAAATCCGGCGGCCGATTTTTCAGACGGCCTGCCGATGAAAAACTTTCTAAGTCGGGCTGCCGATACAGCCCTCTTTTTTATTGATAAATTACTACTTGTCGACACTGATTGCCGATTCTTTTTTAACAAACTGGACGACTTGTTCTTGGGCATTTTGCGTTGATGCCGCATCATGCTGATCAGCTTTTGCCGCCGCTTGTTTTTGTTTTTTCTTATTCGTTGCCACTACTTGAGGACAACGCGTATCGTGATGATACATTACCTGACAATGCAGACATTGGATACATTCGTTCGGATGAATGTCGCCTTCAGGTGCGATTGCCTGTACTGGACATTCGTGTGTACAAATCTGGCATGGATTACCGCACATTTTATAACGGCGCAGCCAATCAAACACACGGAAGCGACCCGGCAATGCGATACCTGCACCCAAAGGACACAGATAACGGCAGAAGAAACGTTCGATGAACAAGCCTGCAATCAGCAAAGCGGCAGCGAACAGAACAAACCACCATTCACGCATGAATTTCAAAATAATTGCAGTTTTGAAAGGCTCAATTTCAGCAAATTTTTCAGCCGTACCCAAATCGTACAGGGAAATTGCCAACAAGGCGAAGAAAATTACATATTTAATCGCACTCAGACGGGTATGCAACAAGTGTGGCACGGTAATTTGTTTCAGACCCAATTTTTTGGCGATACGGTTGGTTAACTCTTGCAATGCACCGAAAGGACACAGCCATCCACAGAATGTACCGCGGTTCCACAACAGCATGGTCGCCGCCGTAAAGAGCCACAGAATGAATACCAGCGGATCCATCAGGAAAAATTCCCAGTGGAACTCAGTCAAAACAGCTGAGAACAACGTCAAAGTATTCACTACCGATAATTGTGCCTGAGCATACCAGCCGATATAAAACAGCGTAAAGGTCAGGAAACAGAGACGGAATCGGTCATACCATTTTTCGTAACGGACAATCCAATCTTGGAACAGGAATACCAACAGAAGAATTGTCAAAGCAATACCGACAACCACGATTTGACCTTGTTTGGCTTTCCAAACCTGTTTCCAAAGTTGGTTGGATACGCCCTCCTCAGCCGTTGCATCCTCTGCAATACCTGTACTTTCTTCAGGAGCAGAGGCTGCCGCAGCCACCGGCTCAACCGGTGCGCTTATTTCAACCGGCGGTGCTTTAGGATCGTCAACGTAGTAGCCTTTTGGCAATTCATAATCCAAATCGGCAGTTACAAATGCCTTATCATTTACGCTCAATACGCGTTGAATCATCAATTGCAAACGCCATGGCTCAGCACCATCAAATTCCACACCTTCGGGGATAGTGAACCAAGAAACTTCTTTAAATGCAGGCGCACCTTCGGCGGATAAAGCAACTACACGTTCATGTTGCGCATCGGTAAAGCGGAAGCTGGTATCGCCTTGAATCATTTCAATACGGTCAAAGATACCGCCGCGGACATAACCCGAACCTTTCCAAGAATAGCGACCCTCGCCGGCCACCATCACGGCTTCTTGGCCCGGTTTCAAACGTTTTTGCAGGTTGTTCCAACCGGCTTCACCTAAAAGGCTTTTACCGATGGAAGGTTGGCTGACCAAGGCAACATACAGATCAATAAATGTATCGTTACCATCGCCCTGCTCTGCATGATCTGCCACACCCGCTTTACCGCTTTTCTCAAACAGTTTATTGATTTCGTCGATAGAAATATGCAAATGACCGACGGCTTTTTGTTCCAAAAGCGCATTCCATGACAGGATATCTTGTTTATCTTGATTGGCAACGCGACGCGGACGGGTTTGAACGGCAGGCTCGGCAGACTGTTCGCCGGAAGCAGCTGCCGTACCGGCTTGAACCGCTTTATCTGTACCCAAATGATATTGATGGATTACTGCTTTAACAGAGCGCTGAATACTGTCATTGATAACCATCAGGGTTACAGTCGCGCCACTAATAATATCCCCTGGTGCAACACCTGGTTGAGGCGGGTTTTTAATAAAATTTAAGCCGATATATTTGTAAATGAATTTATCGACACGGGATTGCGGGATACCGATCAGCATAATCGGCTCATGGTGTTCAACCAATTTCGCGCCGGCAATAGTGCCATCATTGGCCAAGGCAACCATCGTATCGATCGGTTTGCTCGAATAACCGCGCGTATTGACCACGTCAGTCGTGATATAAACCAAGCCAAGCTGCTCTTCGCCCTTGTACACGCGAGCAACCAAGGGCTTACCTTCAGGCTTACCGTAGCGGTCAGCACCTGGGAAAATTTCAGACGGCTGAACTTTTGCCAAGAAATCAGGCAAGCGTTCCGCGTAAGCAGGCAGGCTTACCATCATCATGAAAAATACAGCGAACAGCATAAGGATTCGTTTCCAAATGCCACTTAAACACTTTACTTCAAGGCAGGACATGGCTATTCCCGATATATCGATACTCTAAACACTGATATTATATGAATCATCTATCAGCAATAATTTGATTAAAATCAAAATTACAAATCTTAAAACCAGATTCTATATGCTAATAATACTTTAGAACTATATTGAACAATCCCATCTTCGGTAGACATGAAACATAGGAAAATCAACCCGATTCAACAAATCTTCTTATATTATTAATTTATTTATAATAATACTCAAAACAATTCCCAAAATTCTATTCAGCATATATTAAAGCAGAATACAAAGATTCGATTTTAATTTCAATAGGCCGTCTGAAAATAATCTAAAAAACTTTAGTCCCCCATTCTTTCAACACAAAATATACTTTCCGTACAAACAAAAAGAGCCTGTATAACACAGGCTCTTTTTTCAGACTAATCTTAAGTCAGATTAGAATTTGTGACGCAGGCCAACAGTACCAGCAGTTTTCTCGTATTTATAGTCGCCTTTGCCTTCTTTCAACCAACCAGCTGACAACAGGGCAGAAGTGCGTTTAGAGAAGTCGTAGTCAGCACCAACGATAACTTGGTTGTAAGCGCTGTTCTTTTGTTTCACGCCTTCTTCTTTAACTTTGAAGCCGTGAGCGTAAGAAACACGAGGAGTCACGTTGCCGAAGCGGTAAGCAGCAGTTGCACCAACTTCAGTACGTTCGTTTTTCTTAGCACCAGCTACGTCAGCTTTGAAGCCTTCGTATTGACCTACAACAGCAACCATCAGGTTGTTAGCATCATAACCAGCAGTCAGACGGTGAGCTTGGTGATCTTTGTAAGTACCAGCAGCCAAAGTAGTGTTGTGGTTGAATGCATCCAGGTAACCAGAAGTCAAGTCAGCACGTTTAGCATAAGAACCAGCGTAGCGACCGAAGAAACCAGAATTTTCGTAGTTCAAGCCCAAGTCGTAAGATTCACGGCTTTTTACAGCGTGATCGTATTTATCGCTAGGATTAGCATTGTCGCGAGGTTGGTATTGTACGCTTGCGCTGAAACCACCAAACACAGGAGTGTCGTAACGTACAGATACTTTACGAGTATCTACACGTTTGATTTTACCCAATTGCAGAGCGTCTGCGTTAGCATTACTAGATTCCCAAGGGTCGAAGCTGTCGCTGCTGTTTTTCAGAGAAGTATCCAATTTACCAGCACGAACTTTACCGAAACCGCCTTCCAAGCCCAAGAAAGATTCACGGGTCGCGAAACCAGAATCACCACCGGCGATAGAAGTGTTTTGTTCAACTTGCCAAATAGCGTTCAGGTTGCTACCCAAGTGTTCGTGGCCTTTGAAGCCGATGCGAGAACCATAGTCAGCAATCTCAGTAGCAGTTTTAGAAGTAGTCTTACCTTCTTTTACTTTAGAAATTTCAACGCCGGCTTTAACTTGACCGTACAGAGTCACATCAGCCATAGCTGCAACAGGCAGAGCTGCCAAAGTCAGAGCAATCAGAGATTTTTTCATTGCTGTATTCCTTTTCTATTGTGAAGAAATAACTTAAGCAGACCGGACAATCCGCTTAGGCTTACATTATCGCTGGAATCAGCGATTCCATGACTGTTACTATAATTGCTCCTCTCTAAAAAAACAAACTTTATTCAATCCACCCCCACCACCCTTGAAACCCAGCAAAGGCAAACACAGCCTAAAAAAAGGAAATTTATTATTTAAAATCAATGATAAATTTCTTTTAAAACCAATTGTGCATTTTTACAACACTTTATTAATTTACACATCAATCACGCTATTTTGTTGCTTTTATACCAACAGTCCGCAGTCAGGCCGTCTGAAAACCATTACCCAGAACACTCATCCACTCGGGTAGAGATAGTTGCGTCACGCCAAATTCACCAGGATAGTCAACACCGGTTAAATACAGGCCATCAGACATAAAAGTTGGCGGAGCCATCAATCTACTTTTTGCGTGAAAGACCGACTCAAACTCATCTACACTGATTCTGCCGCTACCCACATACACTAATGCCCCCATAATATTGCGTACCATATGATGTAAGAATGCATTCCCATGCAAATCAAGGCACAGATAACGAGAAGTTCCACTAATCTTTGTACTATATAGTGTCTTTATAGGGGATTTCGCCTGACATTCGGCCGCTCGAAAGCTAGAAAAGTCATGTTCACCCTCCAATAAGGCAGCAGCCTGCCTCATTAGATTTAAATCTAATTTCAAATGCGTCCACCCCACCCTGCCGACTAACAACGGAGAGCGAACCGGAGATGACTCCAGTAAATAACGGTAATGCCGGCCATAAGCATCAAATCGGGCATTGAAATGCGGTGCAACTTTTTGTGCAAGCAATACAGCCACACCGTCAGGCAAATGCGCATTGACTCCACGCACCCACGCTTGCTCCGGACGGCTTACAGATGTATCAAAGTGTACAACCTGAGCTGTCGCATGCACGCCCGTATCCGTCCTTCCCGCAACAATCGTATTAATCCGCTCTCCTGCTATTGAAGTTAATGCCTGCTCTAAGGCCGTCTGAACAGTCGGCAGGTCTCCGGCCTGTTTTTGCCAACCATAAAAACGGCTTCCGTCATAAGAGAGGGTTAAAGCCCAACGCTGAACGGAACTTCCTGTTGTATTCGTTTGTTCGGTCATTTTTGATACTTCTTATAAATTGATATTGTTGTCCACGCTCAAATAACAAATATTAAAAGGCGTGATCATCACACGCCTCTCATCATGTATTTCAGACGGCCTTTATCTTCGTTCACCATATAGAACTGCCATGCAATACTGTCATATCTAAAAATGGATTCGGCCCAAATCTCATCTTTTAATTTACCATAAAAAAGATGCCGTCTGAAACGGCATCTTCATTTGACTGACACTTATGCGCCAAGTTCTTTCATCAGTTTTTGGGCTTTATGCAGAATATCGCCTTCAGCTTCTTCAATCAGCCCTTGCAATGTTTCTCGGGCTGCCTCAGGATCACCAATCTCGATATACATCTTAGCCAAATCATATTTAGCCTCGAGCGGAGCAGTCATACCGACTGATTCTGAAACAAAGCCTCTTTCGCTATTGCTTTTATCGGCAGCCACTGAAACATCTTCAGCTTCCCATTCCAATGCACCTTCTTCAATCACAAACTCGGAAGCAGCTTCTTTTTTCTCTGCTTCTTCTTTGGTTTCTTGAATTTGCACGTCCTGATCTTGCTTGACATCAAATGGCAGCACATGGTCGTCTGAATTTTCAGGCGTTTCTACTGTAAACTCTAGCGGCTCTTCATTTCGCTCAGGCATAACAACAGATACCGGCTGATACGGATTTTCCGGCTCAGGCTCGTACACGCTTTCTGTCGACTCAATATTGTCCCAATCCGCATGACGGCGTTGCTCTGTTTCTGCATCATGCGTTACCGCACTGGAAAGAATGCCTGCCTGACTATGGTCAATTTTACCCAAGTCGAGTTTGACATCGTCAACATTGGAAGATTCTTCTACTTCATTGATAACGATATCATCTTCAAAATCATCTTCGACAAGCAAACCTTCTTGAGTTTTTTCAGACGGCATTACTTTGCTTGCGACAACCGCAGCAGCGGCTGAAGCAGCAACACTTTTCTGTACAGGCTTTTCTTCACCCTTACGACTTACAGACTCGGCTTTCGGTTCGTCTTTACGTTTACCGGCAGCTCTCAACAACAGCCAAGCAGCAATAAGGGCTGCACCGCCTGCCAACAGCCATTTCCACAAATTGCCGTCTGATTCACTCTCTGCCGGCTCTGCAGCAGAATCAGTCGTAGCAACAGGTTCTGAAGCCAATACATTCTCTTGATTATCGGAAGCCATAACATCTTGAACATCAGAAGCAGGAGCTGCTGATGCTGCATTTTCATTGACAGCCGCAGATGCTGCTTGCTCTGTTTGCGCAGCTGAAGCTTGTTTCACTTCTTCCTGTTGCTGAAGATTTGCGCCGGCATCTTTAACCTGAGTTTCAGTCTGAGCATCAGGCGGAGTAACAGGTTTTTCTGTTTTAGCTTCTGTCGCATTGGCGGCTTCATTGCCTTTTTCCGGCGCCGTATCGGCTTTAACAGGCGCAGATGCAGCCAAGCGTTGCAACTCACTACGGCTCGGGATATTCAGCACTTTACCTGCCAACATACGGTTGGCATTGTTATCAATAAACACATCCGGATTGGCATTAACCAACGCTTGAATGGTTTGATCCAAGGTCATACCTTGCGGACGGATGCTGGACGCAATGGCAATCAGGGTTTCACCCGTACGCACCAAATGCTGTCTGCCTGAACGTACGGCCATATCGTTTTTAGCAGAGGCCGTCTGAACTTGTTTTTTCTCAGCCTTACGTTGCACATCTTTACGCACTTGAGCTACCTGATTGCCTGCTGCTTTATTATTTTTTGTTGCAGGCTGTTGGGCATTGCGTGTCGGCTCGAAGGATTGGGATTCGGCAGCCTGACGGGTGCGGACGGATGCCGCATCTTTAGCGTCGTATCCGGCCGGATCAATGATGGCAGTGTATTCACGCGATTGCGCGCCGACACCTACTTGGAAAACCAAAACAGGATCTTTAATGGCTTTGGAAGAACGAATCGTAACGACTGCCTTATCGCCTGATTTGCGTACTGCCGCACGCAAATTGCCATTTGAAATAGTGGCCTTGCCGCCGTTAAGCAGAGCCTGGGCTTCCTCGCCTGTTACGGTAATACTGCCTGTAAAAGGTTCGCCCAGATGAGATTGGACATTCAAGCCGCCCAAACCTGCTGAAGCACCGAGCGATGTCATCAAAGCGATAGAAGCTGTAATTAATTTAATATTGTGATGTTTTTTCAAAACTGATCCCCTGTTCGGAAATTATGGTACTGACCAATGTGCGCGCATTTAACCATATATTTACTAGATATTACGTCATGATATATTTTTAACCCATTTCTGCCAAGCAATACAGGCCATTCAGCCTGAAATTCCTTGGTAAATCTATTACTTTTGCATGCTTGTGTTTCTTTTTTACAAATTTCTCCGACCCAAAACAAATATTTTATATAAATATATGCGGCATTAAAGTCATGAGGGAAGGTGCAAAAAAACACATCTGCCTGTATGATTAGCATTTACTCAATTAGTTTCATCATTAACATATGAAAGTTTTGAGCGACTTATTCGCCGTATTCTTATTTTTCATTACATACATCATCACCAAAGACATGATTGCCGCAACGGCTGTTGCGGTTATAGTTGGCATTGCCCAAGCTGCGCTGACCTTTTGGAAACACCGCAAACTGGACACCATGCAATGGATCAGCCTGATTTTGATTGTCTTTTTTGGCGGTGCAACGATTTTACTGAAAGACAACCGCTTCATCATGTGGAAACCGACCGTTCTGTTTTGGATCGGCGCGATCGTCATGCTGTTTAGTCATCTTGCCGGTAAAAACGGGCTAAAAGCCGTGATGGGTAAAGAAATGCAGCTTCCTGATTTTGTATGGACGCGCCTGACTTATGCATGGATTGGCTTCCTGATTTTTATGGGGGCTGCCAATCTCTTTGTCTTTACGTATTTTCCAGACCAATGGGTCAATTACAAATTGTTCGGCACATTGGGTTTCACAATCATTTTTTCTATCGCACAGGGCATGTATCTGATGCGTTTCCAGCCTAAGGAGGATCAATAATGGAATATTTCATGCTTTTGGCCACTGATGCCGAAGATGTCCACGAAGCACGCATGGCGGCACGCCCCGCGCATTTGGCACGTTTGAAAGAATTGAAAGCGCAAGGCCGTCTGCTGACTGCCGGCCCCAATCCCCTGCCGGATAATCCGGAACGCGTCTCCGGCAGCCTGATTGTGGCTCAATTTGAGTCTTTGGACGCCGCACAAGAATGGGCCGAACAAGACCCTTACGTCGATGCCGGCGTATACGCCGAAGTCTTGATCAAACCCTTTAAAGCCGTGTTCAAATGAGCAATATGCGTCAAATGATTGAAGAACGCCTGCAGGCACTTGAGCCTGAGTTCTTCGATTTTGAAGATGAGAGCCATCTGCACGCCGGCCATGCCGGCAATAAAGGCGGCGGGCATTATGCGATATTGGTGGTCAGCAACGCATTTGAAAATATCGGCCGCCTCCAACGGCAACGTATGATTAAGCAGCTTTTACAAGACTTGTTTTCAGACGGCCTGATTCATGCGCTCAGCATCAAAGCAGCCACGCCGGATGAATACTTCCATTAAGATTACCGCCCAAACTTTGATTTCCAATCATTAATTTAGAAGAGAAATACGATGAAAAAAACCTACTTTGCTTCAGCCTTGATGCTCGCTCTGACTTCCGGCACTCTGTTTGCCCAAACTTTGGTTACCGTCAACGGTCAAGCCATCGACAGCAGCGTTATCGATGACCAAGTTGCTTCCGTACGCGCCAGCAACCCGAACATTCAAGATACGCCTGAATTGCGTCAAATGCTGACTGAACGTCAAGTTATCAGCACTGTGGTTACCCAAGAAGCCAAAAAATTAAAGTTGGATCAAAGCGCTGAATTCAAAGCGGCACTGGAGCAAGCACGTGCCGATGCCGCCAAGCAAGGAGCGGATAAAAAGCCTACATTCAAAACCGAATGGGCGGCTTTTGAAAATGACTTGCTAGGCCAAGCTTTCGCGGCACACATTATCCGCCAATTTCCTGTTCAAGAAAAAGATGTCAAAGCCGCTTACAACGATTTCAGCAACTTCTATAAAGGCACCCAAGAAGTCCAACTGGGTGAAATCGTAACCGACAGCAACAGCAATGCCCAAAAAGCCATTGCCGACTTGGACGCGAAAAAAAGCTTTGTTTCGGTATTGAACCAATATTCAATTGATGAAGCAGCCAAAAAAGCCGGCGGCATCCCTAAAGCTTATGTTCCGCTCAAAGATTTGCAAGAATCAGCACCTCCGCTTTATGAAGCCGTCAAAGACCTGAAAAAAGGCGCGCACACTAAAACGCCGCTGCAAAACGGTAATCTGTATGCCGTGTTCTACGTCAATGACCGCCGTAACGTTACCGTTCCTTCTTATGAAGCCTCTAAAAACGAGATTGGCAGCGATTTACAGGGTGCCCGTGTCAATGCGGCCATTCAATCATTGCTGAAAAAAGCCAGCATCAAAGTCAACAAATAATATAACGTGCCCGCCGTTTATAGCGGCGGGCAATAAGGAATCCACATGAACATCAAGCCCAAAACTGCCGTTTTGGCCATCCTTACCCTGTCAACGATCGGTTTGGCAACCGCCAAAGCGCCTGATATCGATCCTGCCCGCATCGACAGCATGGTTGCCGAAGTATTGAGACAGGCCGACCAGCATCCCAACCAGACTGCCAAACCCGATGGTCAGGCAATCCGCAAAGATGTGGTTACACGCTTGCAGACTTTGGAAATCTTGAAAAATGAAGCCTTTAAAGCTGGTTTGGACAAAGATGCGGAAGTGCAGAATCAATTCAAAAACGTTGAAGCTGAGTTCTATGCCAACCAATACGCTGTTTATCTAGAACGTCAAACCGCAGTTGACGATGCCGAGTTGCGCCGTTTCTACGACCAGCAAACACGCATTATCAAGCTGCAACAAGTCAGCTTTGCCTCAGCCGACGAAGTACGCGCCGCGCAAGAACTGCTGCTCAAAGGCTTGTCATTCGAAGAGCTGATGAAGCGCTATCCCAACCCCGAACAAAAATTCGACGGCTTCATTTCTCCGCAACAGCTTCCTCCCCAACTGGCCGTTGCTTTTGCCGACATGACCCGAGGCGACGTAACGCATGAGCCGATTCAGATGGAAAACCGTTTTTATCTGTTTAAACTCAGTGCAGTAGAGCATGATCCGAATGCCGAACCTTTCGAGCTGGTACGCAACCAAATTGCCCAAGCTGTCAAACAGCAAAAAGTTAATAATCAGATCGAACGCATCTTAAAAGAAAACGGCATTAATCCGTAAATTGATTCAATGGTTTCAGGCCGTCTGAAACCATACTCCAAACCAAAGGGCGTGTCTTTTACGCCCTTTTTTACAAACTTTTTTTATTCAAAAACATCATGCGCGCCGTTATTCAAAAAGTTACCCAAGCCAAAGTTGACGTTTTGTCCGAAAACTCCCGCGAAACCTGCGGCAAAATCGACAACGGATTTATGATATTGCTCGGTGTTACCCACGCCGATACGGAAGCAGACGCCAAATACATTGCGGACAAAACCGCCAACCTGCGTATCTTTGAAGACGAAAACGGCAAATTAAATTTATCGCTCAAAGATGTCGGCGGCTCGATATTATTGGTTTCCCAATTTACTCTTTACGCCGATGCGCGCAGCGGCCGCCGTCCGTCCTTCTCCAATGCCGCCCCTGCCGAACAAGCGGATAAACTCTATCAATATACCGCGCAACTTTTGCGCGAACATGGACTGACTGTCGAAACCGGCAGATTCCAAACCCATATGCAGGTTTCTCTTTGCAATGACGGGCCGGTTACCTTATTGCTTGATTCGCAAAAAACATTCTAAATCCCATCAAAAAAGGCCGTCTGAAAGATTTCAGACGGCCTTTGCATTTCTAATCATCACTAAATCAAGCCTTGCGCTTTTACCCAGTTCACAATATCTGCCTCAACGGCTTCAGGCGAACCCGGATTGTCGATTTTAACTCCGTACTCATCCGCACCCAGCTCTTCCAAAATCTCCAGCTGCGAATCCAGCATTCCGGCTTTCATATAATGCCCCTGACGCGACAGCATACGCTCTAGATTGATTGCTTGAGGCGGAGTCAGATGGATAAAAGCCACCTTCCCTTCCGCACCACGCAGAATATCGCGATAGTGATGCTTGAGTGCGGAACAAGTAACGATGGAATATTTTTCCCCGTTTTTTGCCTGCTCTGTCATCCAGTCACGCAAATTGCCCAGCCAAGGATAGCGGTCTTCGTCCGTCAGCGGAATACCGGCACCCATTTTGTCGCGGTTGGCTTGAGTATGGAAATCATCGCCTTCGGCATAGGGACATTGATCAAGATATTTTTGCAACGAGAGTGCGGCCGTGGTTTTACCGCAACCGCACACACCCATCATGACAAAATGTGTCGTCATTTTTCTACTCCTTGTTTATCTGGATTTTAACGGTATTTGAAAACAGGCGGATTGTGTTATCTCAAAAACACTATCCGCCGGCCGTTTTCGATTAAACCAAGATAAACAACACTGACGATAAAGCAAAACCGATGAGTGCGATAAGTGTTTGGTTGACCGTCCATGTCTTCAAGGTCGTCGGCACATCCATATCCAACAGACGGCCGACAAGCCAGAAGCCTGAGTCGTTAAAGTGGCTGCAACCGACGGAACCCGCTGCCGTCGCCAATACCACGCAAGTAATCTGCCAATCGCTGAAACCTGCCGCCGCAACGGCCGGTGCCATCAATGCGGCAGCGGTAGTCAGGGCAACAGTCGCAGAACCTTGCGCAATACGCAAAGCCAAAGCCACCAAGAAACAGCCCAGTAAAACAGGAATACCCAAGTCAGCCATGCTGTCGGCCAAAGCCTTACCGATACCGGAAGCACGCAATACGCCGCCGAACATACCACCTGCACCGGTAATCAAAATAACCGAGCAAACCGGGCCCAATGCGCCATCGATGGTTTTCTCCAAAGCGCTGGCTTTTTCGCCACGTTTGCTGCCCAATACATACAGGGCCACCAAAACAGAAATCAGCAAAGCAATCGGTGTCGAACCGAGCATTCGTGCAAACTGCACCCAGCCTTCATCCGCACTGACCATTTTCTCGCTGATCAGAGTAGACAAACCAGTATTCAAGAAAATCAACAACATAGGAATCAGCATAATGCCGATGACTGTAGATGCTTTTGCAGACGCTTTCGGTTGGTCGTTATCTTGCGTACCGCCGCTGAGCAGATCAGGAACGGGCACATGAATGCTGCGACCCAAAACTTTACCCAATAAATAGCCGCTGAAATACCAAGTAATCAAGGTAACCGGCAAACCCAAAATCAGCAGTTGACCAATATTTGCACCATAAAATTCAGAAGCGGCAATCGGGCCGGGATGAGGCGGAAGGAAGACGTGCATGACGGAAAATGCGCCAATAGATGCCAACGCATAGGGCAAAACAGTTTGCTTCATGCGGCGTGCCGTTGCAAACACAATCGGCAACATCACCACCAAGCCGGCATCAAAGAAAATCGGAAAACCGAAAATCAAAGAAGCCACGCCTAAGGCAAACGGCGCACGTTTTTCACCAAAAATCCGAATCAGCGCATCCGCCAAAGACTGGGCACCGCCGGAAGTTTCCACCAAACGGCCGAGCATTGCGCCCAAACCGACCAGCAACGCCACGCTGCCGAGCGTGCCGCCAAAATTTTTGACCAACACATCATTAACGATACTACCCATAGGCAGGCCTGTTACGATAGCAGTCAGCAGGCTGACCAATACCAGCGTCAGCAAAGCATGAACACGCAGTTTCACAATTAAAATCAAAATCAGCAAAATTGCTGCCGCCGCAATACCGAGCAAGGTACCGGCACTCAGCGTTTGAGTCCATCCATCCATTTTGAAGCCTTTCTCTGTAAGAAAAATACAAATTTATTAATGTTTTTTAACATATATGAATACGATAACACATTTACCCATGAAATCGTACGGCTAAATCCGGCCAAAATATAAGCACCTATTTTTCCAAACCCTTTTTGTAAGATGCTTGAAAATAAGGAGGACAAAGAAAAACAAGAACAATAAAAAGGCCGTCTGAAAAGTAGTTTATTTTCAGACGGCCTGACATTATGCTTCTCAATAAGATAGAAACAGATGGCTTTTTCAATGATCTGAAACCAAGCCCCTCAGTTATACCTTAGTAAAAATTACCTTGTTTTCCAAACGTGATTTCGGCAATTTGGCATTAAAATTATCTTCGGCGCGATAGCCCAATGCAACAACGGCAACAGCACGATAACCTTTTTCAGCCAAACCAAATTCTTGATCCAAAACAGCCATATCCACCCCTTCCAACGGAACGGCATCCACACCCAAGGCCGCGGCGGCAAACAGGGTAAAGCCCAAATTAATATGAACTTGTCTCGACAACCATTGGGTTTCGTCTTGCATTTGGTCGCGGTGGATACCCAAGAAAGTGCGGCGCGCATTATCGCCCATTTGCTTATTTTCGGCCGTAGCAAAACGTCCGGCTTTATCTTCCTGTTCCAACACGCCTGCCAAATAGTCCTCATCGGCATGCACCCGCGCCGCAAATACGATTACATGAGAAGCGTTGATGATTTTGGGCAGGTTGTACGGAAAATTTTCTGCAGATTTGGCTACCCGTGCTTTCCCTGCTTCATTATCTGTAATCACAAAATGTCAAGGTTGGATATTGACGCTGGAAGGACTGTAGCGCAGTGCCGCTTCGATTTGGGCAAAATCTTCGGCTGAAATTTTTTTGGAGGCATCAAAAGATTTGGTGCTGTAACGTTTTTGTACGATATCCTGAACATTCATCATGTTGTTCCTTAAAATTTAAAACTGTCATAAACACAAAGGCCGTCTGAAAAATCCTTCAGACGGCCTTTATTCTCAAATTTCCGCCGGCGGCTGCGGTGTATCTTCATCTTCCTGCTGCGTTTTCACTTTGGCAAAGCGGCTGAACCAAATGCCTGCTTCATAGAGCAGAATCAGCGGAACGGCAAGCAGGGTTTGGGAAATTACGTCAGGCGGCGTGATGATTGCGGCCACGATAAACGCACCCACGATAACATACGGACGGGCGTTCTTAAGCTGAGCGGTCGAAACAATGCCCATTTTGGCAAGCAACACCACAACAACAGGCACTTCAAACGTCGTACCGAATGCGACAAACATGCCCAAAATAAAGGACAGGTATTTGTCGATATCGGTCGCCATATTGACGCCGACAGGGGTTACACCGGCCAAGAATTTGAAAATAACGGGAAACACCAGAAAATAGGCAAACGCCATACCGACGAAGAAAAGCGTTACGCTGGACAACACCAGCGGCGTAATCAAACGTTTTTCGTTTTGGTATAAGGCCGGGGCGACAAACGCCCAGACTTGATACAGCGTGTGTGGCAACGACAGCAGAAACGCCGCCATCAAGGTAACCTTGACCGGCACAAAAAACGGCGCGATCACATCGGTCGCAATCATGCTGGTATCTTTAGGCAGATTGGCCATCAATGGTTCGGCAACAAAAGTATAGAGCTGCTGGGCAAACGGCATCATGCCCAAGAAGCAGACGACGATGCCGATGACGATCCACATCATGCGGCGGCGCAGCTCGAGAAGATGCTCGATAAGCGGTTGGACGGGTTGTTCGTGTTGAGGTTCGGACACCGGTTGACTCACTTTTTACTTACGGACGCGCAGTTTGGGTTTGGCGTGGAATTTCGGGCGCATATCGCGCTTGCGGCTCATCGCCTGCTTACGCAGAGATGTCGTATGCAGCGGAGGAACATCGGCGGCAGGAGCTTCGACATAGCTGACTTCAACCGCCGGAGCGGGGGAAACCGATGCGGTCAAATACTCACGCCAAGCACGGTCTTGCTCGGACTCGGCATTTTCAGCCCCGACAGGCTCTTGAGTTTGCGCTGCCCCACCCTCTTCAGGAACTTGGGCCGCACTTTCATTTTCAGTGCTGCTTGGCGCCAAATCAGGCAGAGGATTACCGAACTCGTCCACACCAAAATCAGCTGGCGTTTTTTGTTCGGGCAGGCGCTCCCACGGCTTGAGGCCGTCTGAAATATCATTCAGATTCTTTTGTGCATCGTCGCCCAAGTCTTTAATACCATCGCGAAACTCCGAAGCGGCAGCTTCAAATTCCTGCTTGACTTTGCGCAATTCGTCCAACTCAGCCTGAGTATTGAGCTCCTGCTTGACGTTGTTGACGAAGCCTTGCAATTTACCGACCAAACGCCCGGCCGTGCGCGCGGCTTGCGGCAGACGTTCGGGGCCTAACACTATCAGGGCAACAACGCCGACCAGCAGCAATTCGCCCAAACCGAAATCAAACATGGATTATGCTTTGTCTTCGTCTTTTTTGTGTTCGATGACTTCGTCTTTTTTGGCATCTTTGCCGTCTGTACCTTCGTTCAGGCCTTGTTTGAAGTCATGCACTGCGCCGCCGAGGTCTTTGCCGACGTTGCGCAATTTTTTGGTACCGAATACCAAAACGACGATAATCAGTACGATAATCCAGTGCCAGAGAGAGAAGCTACCCATGATAAATCCTTGAATTTGTTTAATTTAAAAAGAGATAATAATTATGCGGGCGTACCCATAATATGGATATGCAGGTGGAAGACTTCCTGTCCGCCGCCTTTGCCTGTGTTGATCAGGGTTTTGAAACCGTCGGTCAAACCTGCCTCTTGGGCGATTTGAGGGACTTTCAACATCATTTTACCCAACAGGGTTTGATGTTCGGCAGTGGCGTGTGCCAGTGAATCGAAGTGTACTTTCGGAATCAGCAGCAGATGTACCGGCGCGGCAGGACGGATGTCTTTGAAACAAAGCATCTCATCGTCTTCGTAAACGGTTTGTGCCGGAATATCTTTGGCGGCGATTTTGCAGAAAATACAATTATCCATAATGGCTCCAATGGCCGTCTGAAAACGGGCGTAACGGGTTTCGCTAAACAAAGTGAAATCGTTTTTGCCCCAAAAGACGGATTCTGAAACAGGTCAAATACGGGATTGTAATATAAATTCAAGATTCTTTGCGAGAAGCTTTTTCCACTAATCCCGACAAACCTTGACGGCGCGCAAGCTCGTTGACCACATCTTCGGCGCGCAATCCGTGATGCGCCAATAAAACCATGGTGTGAAACCACAAATCCGCCACTTCGTAAACCAAATGTTCGCCGCCGCCATCTTTAGAGGCCATCAAGGTTTCACCCGCTTCCTCGATGACTTTTTTCAGAATCTTGTCTTCGCCTTTGTGCAACAGTTGGGCAACGTAAGAAGCATCGGGATCGCCGCCTTTGCGCGAATCGATGACGTTTTGAATTTGGGTAAGGATGGTATCGGTCATGGTCGGTTTCTCTTATTTCTTTCAGACGGCCTTAAGGATGTTTATGTCCGTAAATTGCTTCTTCGTCTTTCAACACGGCATCCACTGTCTGCCATGCGCCCTCTTGCCAAACTTTGTAA
Source organism: Neisseria sp. HMSC070A01 (assembly GCF_001810165.1). NCBI lineage: Bacteria > Pseudomonadati > Pseudomonadota > Betaproteobacteria > Neisseriales > Neisseriaceae > Neisseria > Neisseria sp. HMSC070A01. Next base: position 53,065 of record NZ_KV800123.1, read on the forward strand.
AAGCAGCTTTCACGCCCGGTATGACAGGCAATGCCGCCGTTTTGTTCAATCAACATAACCACTGCATCGCCATCGCAATCCAGGCGCAATTCGTGTACTTTTTGCGTATGCCCGGACTCTTCGCCCTTCATCCATTGTTTTTGGCGGGAACGGCTGTAATAGTGGGCAAAACCGGTTTCTACGGTTTTTTGCAGGGCTTCTGCGTTCATCCAGGCAACCATCAGCACACGGTGTGTCTGCCAATCTTGGGCAATCGCGCAAACCAAGCCCTTTTCATCAAATTTTACGGCATTCAGCAGCGTTTCGTTTATATTCGACATTCGTGTTTTTCTCCCATATTTTTCAGACGGCTTGGGTAGCAATCACAAACGCACTTCGATTCCTGCTTCGCGCATGGCCAGTTTTGCTTCGCGGATACTCGCTTCGCCAAAGTGGAAAATACTGGCAGCCAATACCGCATCAGCCTTCCCTTCTTTAATACCGTCCACCAAGTGTTGAACCGAACCGACGCCGCCGGAAGCAATGACCGGAATATCGACCGCTTCACTGACCGCGCGTGTCAACGGCAGGTTGAAACCTTGCTTGGTACCGTCTCGGTCCATGCTGGTCAGTAAAATCTCGCCTGCACCGCGCCGCTGCATTTCGACAGCCCATTCCACCGCATCCAAACCGGTCGGATTACGTCCGCCGTGGGTAAAGATTTCCCAACGGGTGTTTTCAGGGTTGACCGCTTTGGCATCCACGGCAACGACAATCGCCTGAGAACCAAAAAAACCGGCCGCTTCGTTGACCAAATCAGGATTGGTTACAGCGGCCGTATTGATGCTGGCCTTATCGGCACCGGCATTGAGCAGGCGGCGGATATCGGCAACCGTACGCACACCGCCGCCGACTGTCAATGGAATAAAAACTTGTGATGCGACTGCCTCAATAACGTGCAAAATAGTGTCGCGATTGTCGCTGGAGGCAGTGATGTCCAAAAAGGTCAACTCATCCGCGCCTTCATCGTTGTAGCGTTTGGCAACATCAACCGGATTGCCTGCATCGCGTAAACCCAAAAAGTTGACACCTTTTACCACGCGACCGTCTTTTACATCCAGACAAGGAATAATTCGTTTTGCCAATGCCATACTCAATACCTCTTATCCGTTCTCAGGCCGTCTGAAACCGTCAGGCCAAAAATTTGCCCAACCAATCCGGCAAATGTTGCAACAGCTGAAAATAACCAATCCCCGCTATCATTGCCAAAACGCAGGAGATGATGAAATTACTGTCGATGCGACCGACGATGGAAAAAATCAAACCGGCAAATGCCCACACTATCCCATTGAAAATCATCCAATAGGTATCGATAATCGGCAAATCAAACGCCGTCAGCTGTCGCAGTATCACTGCAATCAGTGTAAACCACAAACTTTCGCTTAGCGGATACACTTCGCGATCGGATGACCAGATAATCCAAAAACCCAAAACAAATGCTTCAAGCATACTAATCCCTTAATAAAATATCGATTGGGTTGTTTTTATAATTATTTCAAACAGATATAAACCCATGACCTATACAGTCAATCTCTTTGAGTGCATTTTTGTGTGCTGCGTCAGCCGCTGCGTTTTAATGGCCTGCAAGGTCTTATCCGCATAATCCGACACATTTAAGCCAAAGAATCGGCCAGTTTTTGTGCCTGTGCGAAATCAATACTTCCCTCATAAATTGCGCGGCCGGTAATCGCACCGCTCACACCCTCTTTTTCAACGGCACACAATGCGTGGATATCGTCCAAATTCGTCAAGCCGCCGGACGCAATGATCGGGATATTCACTGATTGGGCCAATTTGACGGTAGCCTCGATATTCACGCCGCTCATCATGCCGTCGCGGCCGATATCGGTATAAATAATGCTGTTGACGCCATCGTCTTCAAAACGCTTGGCCAAATCGACGACATGATGTTCCGTTACCGTTGCCCAACCGTCTATCGCCACCATACCGTCTTTGGCATCCAGGCCGACAATAATCTGCCCCGGAAATTCCTTGCATGCTTCGCGCACAAATTCAGGATTTTTTACTGCGGCCGTACCGATAATCACATCGGTCAGCCCCAAATCCAAATACTTTTCAATGGTGCCCAAATCACGGATACCGCCACCAAGCTGTACCGGAATATCTTTGGCTACGGCGGCCAAAATTTCTTTAATCGCCGGAAAATTTTGAGGAACGCCTGCGAATGCGCCGTTCAAATCAACCAAATGCAAACGGCGTGCACCTTGGTTGCGCCAATGCAAAGCCATCTCTGCCGGCGAATCGGAAAACACCGTCGCCTGCTCCATCAAACCTTGTTTCAAGCGGACACAGTGTCCTTCCTTCAAATCAATGGCAGGTATCAACAGCATTTTTTTCTCCTCTACTCAACTTCAGTATATTTTACACAAATTAGCGATTTTTAGCAGATTTATGTTAAAAGCCTCAAATCTGCCAATTTAAAAAATTACGCAGCAGCAGCAATCCTGCCTGATGGCTTTTCTCCGTGTGGAACTGTGTGGCAAACACATTATCCTTACCGACAATGCAGGCAAATTCATTCGGATATTCGCTGACGCCTAAAACAATCTCTTCATTTTTCGGCGCAAAATAATAGCTGTGAACAAAATAAAAATACTCGTTCTGCCCAATGTCTTGAAATAAAGGGTGCTGACGGGTTTGACGTACTGTATTCCAGCCCATATGCGGCACCTTCAGACGGCTTCCCTGTGCATCGGTTTGATTGGGCAAAAACCGTTTTACTTGACCTTCAAACCAACCCAAACCATCTGTATCGCCTTCTTCGCTGTGTTCAAACAATAATTGCGCACCTACGCAAATTCCAAAAAACGGCTTGTTTTTCAGGCCGTCTGAAACTGCCTCGCCCAAACCGCTTGCCTTCAGCGCAGACATACAGTCCGGCATGGCACCCTGCCCCGGAAAGATAACCTTATCTGCCGCCATCACCTCTTCAGGGCGCGAAGTCAGATAAATTTCGGCATTTTGATTGGATAAGACCTGCGCCGCCTGAACAGATTTCAATACTGAGTGCAGGTTTCCCATTCCATAATCGACAATCGCTACTTTCATTGCTTCTCCTCAGGCCGTCTGAAAACATTTAATGATTAATATAATAATAAGAATGATTGTAGCAAAAGATGGTTTAAAACAAAATATTGCCACCATACAAGATGAATAATAAAGGCCGTCTGAAATTCCAATCGGTTTCAGACGGCCTTTATTCATTCAAACGCTGCCTTATTCTTCTGATGCGGCTTCCGCTTCTTCTTGAACAGATTCTTCGCTCAGCGTGCCTTTAGTAGAAGGCGTTTGACCAATCATGCGCGGATCGTATTCGACTGCCATGCGCAGGGCGCGGCCGAAGGCTTTGAAAACGGTCTCGGCTTGATGGTGCGCATTACGGCCGCTCAAGTTATCGATGTGCAAGGTCATCATGCTGTGGTTCACAAGGCCGTGGAAAAATTCTTCAAACAAATCGACGTCAAAACGGCCGATCAGGGCGCGGGTAAAGTCGATGTTGTATACCAAACCGGGGCGGCCGGAAAGGTCGATGACCACACGGCTCAACGCCTCATCCAGTGGAACATAAGCATGGCCGTAACGGGTAATGCCGGCTTTATTGCCAAGCGCTTGTTTCAGGGCTTGACCCAATACGATACCGATGTCTTCAACGGTGTGATGGTCGTCAATGTGCAAATCGCCTTTGCAGGTAATATCCAAGTCAATCAAACCGTGACGTGCTACTTGGGCAAGCATATGCTCAAGGAAAGGAACGCCAGTATCCAAGCGGTATTTGCCGCTACCATCAAGATTGAGGCTGACAGTAATTTGGGTTTCGCTGGTATTGCGGGTAACGGTAACAAAACGGCCCTCGGTCGAAACACCGGCATCTGCCGCTTCGGCGGTTTGTTTTTCCAAACGCACCGCTTCAACCGCTGCTGCTTTTTCTTGGTCTTTGCTGTGATCACGGTTCAGCCAGCCTTTGCGTTTGTGCATACCGGATTCCAACTTCGCAGCCAGGCTCGGACGGATGCCGCGCGCAGACTCATCGCCTGCTTGTTGTTCCAAACGGCGTTTGAGCTGAGACAGAGAGGCGGAGTTTTCATAACCGCACGCACGTGCAAGCTTGGTCAATGAGCCGGCTTCTTCAACCAGTAACAGAAAATTGGTCAAATGCAGTTGAGCTTTGTTCATGATAATAGTTCCTTGAAATCAAAGATTGGGGTAAAGGTTTTTAATAACGGCCAAGACGGCATCATTTTGCGCTGCCGAGCCTATGGTTATGCGGACACACTGATCCAAAAGCGGATGGCTGCCATGCAGTTTTTTAATCAGTATGCGGTTTTGCTTCAATGTTTCAAACAGTCCGTCCGCATCAGGAACGCGAACGGTAATAAAGTTGGCTTCGCTCGGAAAAACTTGCAAACGGTTTAATTTCAACAATTCATTCATTACACGCGAACGCTCGTTTTTCAATGTATCAATGTTTTGCTGAATAATTGGATGATGTTTCAATGAGAATTTCGCCGCCGCCAAACTCAATTGATTCATATTGTAAGGAGGCAGGATTTTAGCCAGCTCTCCAATAATGCCCGGGCTTGCCGCCGCATACCCCATCCGCAATCCGGCAAAGCCGATTTTGCTGATGGTACGCATTACGACCAGATTCTCAACCTCTCCCGCCCACGGAAGGAAACTGTCATGATGAAATGCGCCATATGCCTCATCAACGACCACAATGCCGGTTGCCGCGCGAACAACCGCCTCTACTTCTTCTCGTTTAAAGCACACGCCGGTAGGGTTATTGGGATAGGCAATAAAAATTAATGACGGCTGATGTTGCTCAATCGCGGACAAAACGGCAGAAAGATTTAAAGTGAAGTCCGGATTTAAGGGAACGCCGACATATTCCATGCCATAAAGCGCGGCATTATGACGATACATAACAAAACTTGGCTCAATACCCAATACACACGCATTGGGTTTGGCAACCAGCATGGTCAAAAACTGGATAAGCTCGTCGGAGCCGTTGCCCAATGCGATTTCCGCCTTGCCGGGAATACCGAAGACTTCCCTTAATTCTTCATAAATCCCGCTCTTGGCCGTATGAGGATACAAATGAATCGGGGCTTCTTTTACTATATCCGCCCATTCTGACAACAAAGATTCATATCCGGCGAAAGGATGATGCGGACACTCCATGGCGTCCAACTTAATAAAACCTTCCGGCAAATCGGCAACCTGATAAGCTGTCATTACTTTAATATCATCACGGATAACGTCAGCAACGCGATTCATGGTTTTCTTATCCTCCTTAAGATAAAGCGTCTATAATAATAGCACAATCTTTATTTGATAAATATATTAATAAGACTATAAAACAGGATAAAGTTTCATTAATTTAAAGAAAAACAATAAATTCTTTCTTGAATATCCTTAAGCAATATTCTTGGCTTCCCCCGCATTTTTAGCGGTATAATTTCGAGTTTTCCAGTACGGCTTACGCCCTTTATATCGTGAACAATACACGCTCCCCGTTACCTTATCTTGCAACTTCCATAAGCCTTATCCTTTTGATTTTGCTTTCCTTATCATGGGAATTATGGATCGCGCCATTGCGCGAAGGCGGCTCATGGCTGGCACTGAAAGCCCTGCCTTTGTGCCTGCCGTTGACCGGCATTTTGAAAAAACGCATCTACACTTACCAATACAGCTCCATGCTGATTCTGATTTACTTTGCCGAAGCCTGTATGCGCCTGGCAGACACGGCTCTCGCCAGCCGGATTTGCGCCGCTATTTCCGTATTATTGTGCATTGCCTTTTTCCTCGGCTGCCTTGCATTTATCAAACAACAAAAACACACATCAAAATGACCTACCACACACTTTCAGACGGCCTGACCCAATCTTCAGTGAAAACCTTTTGGCCTTTATGGCTCAGCTTTATTTGGATTTGCGCCATCCCTTTTCTTTCACTCTACCGAGTCGGCCCATTGCCCAGCTTTTATCTGGAAGCCATTTCACTGAGCGGTTCATTGGTACTGACATTGATTAGCGCACACAAAGGCCTGCTGAATATCCGTCTTCCCGCACTCAGTATCGGTTTGTTTGCCATGGCTGCATTTTGGTCGCTCCAAGCGCGCTTCATGCATTCCACCTACCCCGGTATGAGCGACATCACTGCCTGGACCTTTGTCATTTTGGCACTGGGCGCATGGTCGGTTCGCGGCTGGGTAGCAGCTTACGGACAGGAACGCATCGTCAGCATCTTTGCTTGGTCTTTATTGATAGGGGCCACCATACAGGCCGCCATCGTCTGGCTGCAATTTAAAGGCTGGTCCAACGTAGAATGGTTGAACGGCATTATTGCCCGAAGCAACGGCACCGTAAACGGCCAACTCGGCCAGCGCAACCACTTGGGACATTATTTAATGTGGGGCATTTTGGCGGCGTCCTATTTATGGACGGCACGCAAAATGTCCAATGCAGCAGGTTTTCTGTTCGTATTGGCTTTGACCGCAACCCTCGGCCTTGTCAACTCGCGCACCATCTTAGGCTACATTGCCGCCCTATTCCTGATTACGCCGTTATGGTTTTGGCGTACCCGTTTCCAACACAAACGCGCACTGTGCATTTTTCTCCTGACCGCCATCCTGGCCGCCGCTTTCCAATTCGGTATGGGCAGCCTGTTGGACTTGTTTGGCAACGTCAAATACGAAACCGCTGTCGAACGCGCAGGCACCAGCGGTTTTGAAGGTTCCATGCGCCAAATCGAATGGAGCAAAGCATGGATTGCCTTTCAATCCGCACCTTGGTTCGGCCACGGCTGGAACAGCTTTGCCCAGCAAACCTTCCTGATCAATGCCCAACAACAATACTTCCCCAACAACATCCTTGGCGTACTGTTCACCCATTCGCACAACATCGTTATGCAGTTATTGTCCGAAATGGGCATTGCCGGCACCTTGCTCGCAGCCTTAACCCTGCTTGCAGCCGTGTGGCGACTGTTGGGCCGCAACCAAACACCGGCCTCGCTGTTTTTACTGACTGCCGCCGCCGTCAGCCTTTGCCACAGCATGCTTGAATATCCGCTTTGGTATATCTACTTCCTCACCGTATTCAGCCTGATTCTGTCGTTGACACCCTCTTATCCGAAAGATGTTTCAGACGGCCCTTTATCTACCCGAATCAGACAGTGGACAGGCGGTATAGCTGCTTTATCGATTTTAATCGGCATAGCAAACCTCAGCTGGGAATATCAAAATCTGACCCAATATAGCCGTGTAGGGAAAACCGATGATCAGCAAACGGTTCAAAACAAAATCGACGGCTTGCAACGACTTTCCAAAGAAAGCCCCATGCTTGCCTATTACGCCGATTTGAGCTTGAGCAAACGTGCCGACCCGACCGATGCCTACATCCGTCCGTGGGCGGAAGAAGCCGCACTCAAAGCCCTGACCTACCGCCCCTACTCCAGCGCCTACCAAGTCGGCCTCTACCTCTACCGGCAAGATAAAAAAGAAGAAGGTGCGCAATGGATGCAGGCAATGCAATATTATTACCCTTATATGATGTATTTCTACGCCGACAAAATACGCAGCCACCCGGCATTCGCCCCCTTGCTGCCCAAACTTTTGTCCGATTGCAAAGATTTCATCAACGCACCGAAACACCAAACCGCCCAATCATGCGACAAACCCTGAACAAAACACACCCAATTGTCAGTTTGTCCTTACAGGCCGTCTGAAAATGTAAAGAGCAGCGAGTTTCTATGCAAAAAAGCGCAAAAGCACAGAAAATTACGCTATCAACAAAAGCAGATTGCATGTTAAGATTGAACACAACTCTATTTTAAGCGCCGTACTGCCATTTAGTACCGCGGCGCATACAATCACGAAAAGGAAATTCCATGAGTCGCGTATTACTCGTAGATGACGATGCTCTCTTGACCGAATTGCTGACCGAATACCTGACTGCCGAAGGCCTCAACGTTCATAGCGTTCCCGACGGTGAAGCCGGCGTTCAAGAAATTCTGACCGGACAATACGATGTCGTCGTATTAGACTCCATGATGCCTAAAATGAACGGTTTGGACGTACTGAAAAACGTACGCACCCAAAGCACCGTACCCATCATCATGCTGACCGCGAAAGGCGACGATATCGACCGCATCATCGGTCTGGAAATGGGTGCGGACGATTATGTTCCGAAACCATGCACACCGCGCGAACTCTTGGCCCGCATCAACGCCATCTTGCGCCGTGCGCAACACAGCAACGAACAAAACAACGCGCCTAACAGCATTTCTGTCAGCGACGTCGTTTTGTACCCGGCCAAACGCCAAGCCAGCATCAAAGATACTCCGCTCGAATTGACCAGCACCGAATTCAACCTGCTCGAAGTTTTAATGCGCCACGCCGGACAAGTCGTCAGCAAAGAGACCCTGTCTATCGAGGCACTCGACCGCAAACTGGCTAAATTTGACCGCAGCATCGACGTACACATCTCCAGCATCCGCCACAAATTGGGCGATGCTTCCCTGATTCAAACTGTACGCGGCTTAGGCTACCTGTTTGTTAAAAACTAAAGATTAAACAGATCAATGAAACTGTTTCAACGCATCTTCGCCACATTTTGCGCAGTCATCGTCTGCGCAATCTTTGTGGCGAGTTTTTCATTTTGGCTGGTACAAAACACCCTCGCCGAAAACCAATTCAACCAACGCCGCACCATCGAAACCACATTGATGAGCAGCATCATCTCCGCGTTCAACTCGCGCGGAGACAGCGGTGCGCGCGAAATTCTTTCAGAATGGAAAAACAATCCGGTTTCCAATGCCGTTTATGTGATTACCGGCGACGATAAAAAAGATATTTTAGGCCGCAACATCGACAGCCTGTCCATCGAACGCGCCCGCATCTTTGCCATCAACAATCCCGAATCCGATTTAGCCCACATTGAATACGACCGTTTCGGCGAAGAATACCTCTTCTTCATTAAAGGCTGGGACAACCATCAAGCCCAACGCCTACCCAGCCCGCTTTTCATTCCCGGCCTGCCGCTTTCGCCGATTTGGCACGAATTTATCATTCTGTCTTTCATCATCATCGTCGGCCTCTTGATGGCATATATCCTTGCCAACAACATCACCAAGCCCATTAAAATTCTCGGCGGCGGTATGGACAGGGTAGCCAACGGCGAACTCGAAACACGCATTTCCCAGCAGGTTGACGACCGAGACGACGAATTGTCCCACCTTGCCGTACAGTTCGACAAAATGGCCGAAAAATTGGAAAAACTTGTGGCCAAAGAGCGTCATTTGCTCCACCACGTTTCTCATGAAATGCGTTCGCCGCTGGCGCGCATGCAGGCAATTGTCGGCCTGATTCAATCTCAGCCGCAAAAACAAGAGCAATACCTCAAGCGGCTTGAAGGCGAATTGGTGCGTATGGATACTTTGGTAGGTGAATTATTGACCCTCTCCCGCCTGGAGACCTCCAATATTCCTTTGGAAAAAGAAAACCTCAAACTCGTTCCGTTCCTGACCAACTTGATTGAGGACAACCAAAGCATTGCCCACCAAAACAATCAAAGCGTTACCCTGAGCATTGACCCTAAAATCCCTGAAAATGCCGTGATCAGTGCCAACGAAGGCTATCTGTACCGCGCCTTTGACAACGTTATCCGTAATGCCATCAATTACAGTCCGGAAGGCAGCACCATTCAAGCCCATATCGGACAAGACGGCAAAAACTGGATTATCGATGTTACCGACAACGGCCCGGGTGTCGATGAAATGCAGCTTCCGCATATTTTTACCGCCTTTTATCGTGCCGACTCCAGCGCACACAAACCCGGCACCGGCTTGGGGCTTGCCTTGACGCAACACATTATGGAACAGCACTGCGGCAAAATCATTGCTGAAAACATCAAACCCAACGGCCTGAGGATGCGTTTCATCCTTCCCAAAAAGAAAGCCGGAGACAAAAAAGAAGCCTAAAAATAAGGCCGTCTGAAACTCTTCAGACGGCCCAAAACACAAATAAGGAACCATCATGAATGCAACCGTCCAAACCGGCTACTTCTTCATGCCCGAACACATCATCCTTGTCGGCGCCAGCGAACGTCCGCACAGCCTTGGCGAACGCATTTTCAGCCACCTGCTCGGTTCCTCATATCAAGGCAAAATCACGCCCGTCAATCTCCGCCACAGCAGCGTCGCCGGCCTCCCCTCCTACTCCAGCCTCAGCAAAATTCCAGGCCAGGCCGACTTAGTTGTTGCCGTCATCCCGCACGACCATTACGACACACTGTTCAAAGCCTGCCGCAAAAAAGGCCTGCGCCACATTATCCTGATCCAAGATTGGGAAAACCTGCCGCCCGAATCCTGCAAAAACGCCCGTTCCATCATTCAAAAATATCACGGCGACGAATTAAACATCAGCGTGTGCAACAGCGCAGGCGTCCAACTTCCCTCACTCAATCTCAATATCGGCACCCAAGCCGACTATCCGGCCGGCCATATCGCATTACTCACCGGCCACAGCACTGTCAGCCGCAACATCAACCATCTGCTGAACACAATGCATCAAGGCGTATCGCGCCACATCAGCCTCAACTACAACCTAAGCCCCACCACATCCGCCGACTGGCTCAACCGCTTCGGCCACAACCGCCATACCAAAGTTGCCGTCATTCACTACAATCCGGCCGAAAACCAACGCGAGCTGTTCAGCGCCATCCGACACTTTGCACGCCACACCCCGCTTATCCTGTTGTCCACACACTACACCGACGACACAGATAAAGCCGTCCTACACAGCCTCAGCCGCCATTGCAACTTCCTGCCAGTATTCAATACCAACGAACTCGAAGCAGCCTTAAAAGCCCATCTTTCCGGCATTCCCGTCATTACCCATCCCACTATTTTGTCCGATACGCCGATAGAATGGCTGCGCAGCACCGCCGATGCCTGCCAATTGACCCTCAACCTCCCAACCGACGCACCATCCATCCAACAAGGCTGCATCGGCAGCGACCCCACGCCCGCACGCATCCACCGCCTGGCACTCGAACAATTGCAAAATCCGCACACCCAAGCCCTGCTCGGCATTATTTCGTCGGACACGCCGGACGCGTACGGTATTCATCAAACACTGAATAACTTAGCACAAAAAACCAGCAAGCCCATTCTCATCAGCCATCGTTTTTCAGACGGCCTGACCCGGTTCAACACCCCGGAAGAAGCCTTGCTGACACTTTATTTCCGCAATCAAACCGCCTGTTTGCAACAAGCGCAAAACACCCCTGCCCCAGCAAAAACAGGCCGTCTGAAAACGCCTAAAAACAAAAGTATCGATAAAGCCATTGCATCCGGTCAAACCGACCTGATGGCAGAGGCCCTGTACCTGCCTCCGTGCCAAACCCAAAAGCATAATGCCGTTCAATTCCGATTCAGCCGTCATCCCATTTACGGCAACATCCTTACCGCCCATTACAACGGCCAAACCCAAGCCGCATTACCGCCCTTTACCACGCTCGATATCCAGCGTTTAAGCCAATTTGCAGAACTTGACAATACTTCCGTTCTCAATCAATTCCTGCATTCCCTAAACACGCTTATCCACAACAACCAGCATATCGGCGACATCATCCTCAACTACAACGGCAGCCAATACAGCAGCACCATCATTCCCGAAATTGTGGAAAAACCAGCCGCGCCAACAACCAAAATCCCCAAAAAAGCCGTCCAAACCTTAGAACAGGCCGCCGCCAAAATGCAAAGTGCCGCCGCCTACCTCCAACAAAAGAATCCGGCCGCAGCCGAGTTTCTACGCAACACCGGCGAAGCCGCGTCCGAACTGCTGCATCCTAAAACCGAAACACCCGAAATACAAAACGTACTCGCCCCCTACCCGAACCAAACCGACACATTCACCCTACCCGACGGCAACACCCTGCACATTCGCGCACTAGAGCCTGAAGATGCCGAAGCCAAACAAAAATTTGTCCGTCAATTACCCGCGGCCGACCGCTATACGCGCTTCATGACCCACACCAACGAATTGCCGCAGCCCACACTCGCACGGCTGACCTGCCCCGATTTCCATAACGAATGCGCATGGGCCGCCTTCGCTTCAGACGGCCGTATCGTCGCAGTCAGCCGTTACAGCCGCATCAATCGCAACGAATGCGAATTCGGCATTACATTGGCCGCCGAAGCCCGCAAAACCGGCTTGGCCGGCAAAATGATGAGCCTCATTATCCAAACTGCCACACAGCAAGGTTATCAAACCATGAATGCGGAAATCCTCAAAGAAAACACACCGATGCTCAAACTCGCTGAAAAATCAGGATTTACCGTTACCCCATCGGAAACCGACCGCGGACTGTATCAAGCAAGCCTCGATTTGAACGAATGGCAAAACAGCAACAAAAACAAATAAAAACTTGCATAACCCGTGTGAAATATCCTAAAATTAGCGGTTTCTATATATCCGCATTTTTCAAAAGGACTCAAAATGGTAGTTATCCGTTTGGCTCGCGGCGGCTCAAAACACCGCCCTTTCTTCAACGTAGTCGTAACTGACTCTCGCAACCGTCGTGACGGCCGCTTCATCGAGCGCGTAGGTTTCTACAACCCCGTTGCCAACGAAAAACAAGAACGCGTACGTTTCGACGCAGACCGCATCAACCACTGGGTCGCTCAAGGCGCGAAAGTTAGCGATGCAGTTGCCAAACTGATTAAAGAGCAAAAAATCGCTGCTTAATCAGCTGAAACGACCATGACAGACACTCAAAAACGGGTAGCCATGGGCTACATCAAAGGCGTATTCGGCATTAAAGGCTGGCTTAAAATTGCCGCCAATACCGAATACACCGACAGCCTGCTGGACTACCCAGAGTGGCAGTTGTGCAAGGATGGCAAAACCCTGAATGTCACGCTTGAAACAGGTAAAATTGTCAATGGCGAACTTCAGGTCAAATTTGAAGGTATAGACGATCGCGATCAAGCATTTGCCTTGCGCGGCTATACCATCGAAATTCCCAGAGAGTCATTCGCCCCTACTGAGGAAGACGAATACTACTGGGCAGATTTAGTCGGCATGACCGTCATCAACAAAGAAAACATCGTCCTCGGCAAAGTCAGCAACCTGATGGAAACCGGTGCGAATGACGTTTTGATGATTAAAGGCGAACACGGACAAATCCTGATTCCCTTCGTCTCCAACTATATCGAATCTGTCGAGACCGACAGCAAAACCATTATCGCCGACTGGGGTTTGGACTACTGATGCTGATTCAAGCCATCACCATTTTTCCAGAGATGTTCGACAGCATTGTCGAATACGGCGTTACAGGCAGGGCAAGAAAACAAAACCTTTGGCAGTTTCAAGCCATTAATCCCCGAAAATTTGCCGACAACAAACTTGGCTATATCGATGATCGCCCCTTCGGAGGCGGCCCGGGAATGATTATGATGGCGCCACCGCTTCAAGCGGCAATTGAAGAAGCCAAAGCAAACTCGCCAAAACCTGCCAAAGTAATTTATCTCAGTCCGCAAGGTCAGCCGCTGACACATAAAAAAGCCGCAGAACTTGCCGAACTGCCCCATCTTATTCTTCTATGCGGACGCTATGAAGGCATAGATGAAAGACTGTTGCAACGCAGTGTGGACGAAGAAATCAGCATTGGCGACTTTGTCGTCTCGGGTGGCGAATTGCCCGCCATGATGTTGATGGATGCCGTCTTAAGATTGGTTCCGGGTGTATTGGGCGATATACAGTCAGCCGAACAAGACTCGTTTTCAGACGGCCTTTTAGACTGTCCTCATTACACCAAACCCGTAGAATTCCAAGGCATGATGGTTCCTGATGTCTTACGTTCAGGAAATCATGGCTTGATTGCCGAGTGGCGATTGAAACAATCGCTACAACGCACTTTAGAGCGCCGACCCGATTTATTGGAAAAGCGCAGTTTAATCCCAAAGGAATCCCGCCTCTTAAAAGAAATCTTGCAAGAGCAACAGGAAATCCAATCATAACTTAGGAAAAACAAATGAACTTGATTCAACAATTAGAGCAAGAAGAAATCGCTCGCTTGAACAAAGAAATCCCTGAATTCGCTCCAGGCGACACCGTTGTCGTATCTGTACGCGTGGTTGAGGGTTCCCGCAGCCGTCTGCAAGCATACGAAGGTGTGGTTATCGCCCGCCGCAACCGTGGTCTGAACAGCAACTTCATCGTTCGCAAAATCTCTAGCGGCGAAGGTGTAGAACGTACTTTCCAACTGTACTCCCCTACCGTAGAAAAAATCGAAGTTAAACGCCGTGGTGACGTACGTCGCGCCAAACTGTACTACTTGCGTGGCCTGACCGGTAAAGCGGCCCGCATTAAAGAAAAATTGCCTGCTCGCAAAGGTTAATCGCTTTCTTCAAAAACCCACTTCAATGAAGTGGGTTTTTTGTTTTTATACAAGATCTCCTCGTCTTTCTTACACAATCCTGTAAGCCAATCACAATTCCCATCTCACGCATAAACTTAAACAGAATCCCCTACTTTTGACCTCTATAAAAAAGGCCGTCTGAAACAAAAGATTCAGACGGCCTTGAATTACATCGGGCGGTTATTTAAACCATCCCGCTAATGCTGGAATACGTGATAATAACAGTGTATCCAAAATCCAAATAACAGCGATTGCGGCAATAGCCGTCGGGAAAATCACAGCCAAAATAAGAAGTGGCACAGCCATTGCCCACCATACCGGCAATTTGATTTTCTGTGCAGGAGGAACCAAACCACGTGCTTCCGAAGGACGGCGTTTCCACCACATCACACAGCCGCTGACACAGATAAAAATAATCGCCAGGCAGAACACAACATTCGCCAACACGCTCCACCAGCCCAGTGTACCCATATGCAAAGCAATACTTGCCGCCATAAACTTGCCAAACCAGTTGTAATCGTCAAAATGAATATCAGCCAGGATTTTGCCACTGTATTGATCAATGTGTACCGTACGATCCGCAGTCGGACTAACCATATCGTAGCTCATTGAGTCTTGCGACAGCGTCCATACGCCGGTTTCGCCTTTAGGTAGGTTCAACTGATAGCGGCCTTTGAAGCCAATTTCGCGCGCAAAGCGGTCAACCGTTTCCAACGTCATCGGTTCACTTGGATTAATGCCGTTTTCGCCCAGTGTCGTACCGGAAACCGGCATAGGCGTCAGCTCTAAAATCCACGGCACTTCTTTGGATTTGCCATCATTCAACACATCGCCATGAGTTGGCACGGAAGATACCGGATTAGGCTCCACGCCCCATTTACCGGCTGGGAATTGACTCCATGCCTGAACCACTTTACCACCCCAAATACCGGCCCAAGCAATACCAGACAAACAGAACAGCAGCAAAATCAAAGAAACCCAAGAGCCAAATGCACCGTGCAGGTTGCGCCACCAAGAACGGCCTTTGCCTGCTTTAGGCAAAAGGACGGCCTTCAGACTACGCTGTTTCACCCACCACAAATAGATACCGGTCACAATCATGATGATGGTTAGCGACGCAGCAGTTTCCAACAAGTAGTCACCAGTCGCACCCATCATCATATCGCCGTGGATTTCGTCCATCGTGTGATACCAGCCTTGACTGCGCGGCATCGTATTCACGACTTTTGCCGTATAAGGATCAACGGCAACCATAGTGGCTTTATCGTCGTTGTTCACACGAAATACGGCCACCATATCATCTGCGCGCGGCGCAATATACTGCACTACAGAAGCAGTTTCCGGATTAACAAACTGTCTGGCGGCTTCAGCCTGAGCCGACAAAGGCTGCACCACTGCTTGCGGCGTAACATGTATCCGCTCGCCTTCTTTACCGGTAATATTGGCAAATAACAGCATTCCCAACCCTGTAACAGCCAGCAGGGTTAAAAACGGTGCAACCAAAAGTCCGGCATAAAAATGCCATCGCCAAACAGTCAAATAACGGCGGTTAGCCTGTTGTTCATTTTGGGAAGTTGGTTTTGTTTCCATATATTCTCTTTATATAATTAAAGTAGACTAATCCTTAAGGATTATTAGCAAACATTTTAATCAAAACCATTCATTTACGAAACCGTTTTTCAAGCGTAGCTTTGAAATACTTCAACATTTAGTTTGCAGGCCGTCTGAAAAAACAAAATAGACAGAAAACAACACTTTACTGAAAACCCATTTTAATCATTGCGGTTTCGGCAGAATTTGGTAGAATACAGGCATTACTTATTTATTCATCAAGCCGCCAAGCTTTGGCGGCTTGTATTTTTATTTCCAATCCGGCTGCCGCGCGTGGCCGGATAAAATTTTAAAAGCATCATCATGCTTTCATGGAGAACTCAATGCAAAAAATCCCTTTGACCGTCCGTGGTGCAGAATTGTTGAAACAAGAACTTCAACACCTCAAAAGCGTGGCTCGTCCAGAAATTATTGAAGCCATTGCAGAAGCACGTTCACACGGCGATTTGTCTGAAAATGCCGAATACGAAGCCGCCAAAGAGCGTCAAGGCTTTATCGAAGGCCGTATTGCCGAGCTGGAACACAAACTCTCTATGGCCCACATCATCAATCCTGCCGAAATCCATGCTGAAGGAAAAATCGTATTCGGCACAACAGTAACACTGGAAGATTTGGAAACCGAAGAACAGGTTACCTACCAAATCGTCGGCGAAGACGAAGCAGACATTAAAGAACGCAAAATCTACGTTGGCTCCCCAATTGCCCGTGCCTTGATCGGAAAAGAAGAAGGCGACGTTGCAGAAGTTCAGGCCCCCGGCGGCGTGCGTGAATATGACATCATTGCCGTACAATATATCTAAATAAACAAAAGGCCGTCTGAAAACATTTTCAGACGGCCTTTTGTTGTACCTAAAAACACCATAATCAAAGAAAGCGAAATCTTCCCAGGAGAAGCATAATGAATCTACTGTACAAAATTATCCAAACCGCTTCCGCCATGTGGCTCGGTATGCAGCTGACCGCAGGCTATGTTACTGCTCCTGTCCTGTTCCGCCTCCTGCCTAAAATGCAGGCAGGAGAAATTGCCGGCATCTTGTTTGCCATTACAGCACTATGTGGCTTAGTTATTTTTGGCGTAGCCTATGCCTTTTTCAGAAAGCAACTGGCCTCACTTTCTTGGTGGATATTGGTTCTTTGGCTACTCTTAGCCTGCAACCATCTTTTGGTTACACCGGTTATCGAGGCGCACAAGTACGGGCTGGATAACTGGCTGCTGTCCCTAGTAGGCGGAACATTCGGAGTTTGGCACGGCTTATCCAATATCATCTTTTTGATTTGCACAATACTCGCCGCTGTTTGCGTATGGAAATGGCCGAAGCCAAACTAATCTGTCTTAATAAAAGGCCGTCTGAAAATAAATCTTTCAGACGGCCTTTTATTTTGAATCATGAATTCCCCAAATCTTCAAATATAAACCATAAAAAAATGCCCTGCACATTGCAGGGCATTTTTCACAAACCGATTAAGGTTTAGCGTAACCGTGAACGCCATTGTAAGGAGCTGGGATCCAACCTTCATCAGTAGCAGGCAATTCGCCTTGACCTTCGATAGTTTGGCCTGGAGCAACTTGACGAGTGACAACGCTGCGGATTTTAACATCAACGCGACGGTCAGGTTCGATACAAGCGATAAGAGCAGCACGTTTCTTAGCTTTAGAAACTTTTTTGCCCAGTTTAGCAACTTCAGCTTCACAAGTAGCAGTCATGCGAGCTTGAGATTCGCCCAGACCTACTGCAGAGATTTTGCTAGAAGCAACGCCATGACCTACCAAGTAGTTAGCAACTACGTTGGCACGACGCTCAGACAGAGCTTGGTTGTATTGCTCAGAACCCATGAAGTCAGTATGACCTTCAACACGTACGGTTTGTACGCTTTCGTTGCTCAGGCGTTGAGCCAAAGCGTCCAGGTTTTCTTGAGCTTCAGGGCGCAGGTTGTCTTTGTCGAAGCCGAACAGAGTTTTAGTAGACAGAGAAACAGTTTCATCAACATACTCAGGAGCTTGTTGTACAGGAGCAACTGCTTCGCGGTCACCACATTCAACACGGCCTTGGGTAGCTTTGTCGAAGTAGCTGTTTTTCCAGCATTCGCCGTAGTTGTTACGGACGATTTCTTGAGATTGGCTGCTTACGGTGTAACCGTGTTTGGTATGCGCTTCGCTGGCCATTGCGGTGCCAGAGGCAACCAAGGCAACGAACAATGCGCTTAATTTCAGCTGTTTGGTCATTTTATTCCCTCATCAAATTGTTATGCGGCGGACTAGGAAAGCAACCGCTGCAAAGTACCAATATACAGGCCGCAGTATCAAAACAGCGGCAAATCGGATATATCAGGTTGCACTATAAAGAAGCGCAAGGCAAACTGTCAATACTCGATGCCTTCAAACAATTATGAAGTGCCTGCTTCCTAGTAGTTAATCATGCCGAAAAATCAATCTTGTGTCATTAATTTAGGGCAAAATCAGCCAATTCACCCGCCCAAAGTTGTACAAAAACAACAAAACTTCATCCCCCTTTCATTCACAGATTTCCTGTTTTCATATCATTAAAAGATATTTTCATTAAAAACAACCATTTTCAAAACTCAGGGCAAAACCGGGCAAAATATGTTAAATTACAGACCGTTTGTCGCACAAAATCCACAATAACAACGTATCCGATACTGCCACCATGAAACTGCAACAATTACGTTACGCCCTTGAAGTTTACCGGCACAATCTGAATGTCTCCGAGGCTGCCGATGCGCTTTTTACATCCCAGCCCGGCATTTCCAAACAAATCCGCCTGCTTGAAGAAGAATTGGGTATCCAAATTTTTATCCGCAGCGGCAAGCGTGTGGTTTCCGTTTCGCAACCGGGCAAAGCCGTGTTAGAGATTTCGGAACGGATTTTGCGCGATGTACAGAACATTAAAAATATCGGCAGCGAATTTACCGATCATGACAGCGGCTCCCTGACCATTGCCACGACGCACACCCAGGCGCGTTATGCATTGCCTAAAATCGTTGCAGAATTTGTGAAAAACTACCCTAAGGTCAATTTGACCATCAAACAAGGCAGCCCTTCCGCCATTGCCCAAATGGTCAGCAGCGGAGAAGCAGATTTGGCAATTATTACCGAACGCATTGACGATCACCCCGAGTTGGGCAAACTGCCCTGCTATGAATGGAACCATGCCGTCATTGTCCCGCACGACCACCCTCTTTTAGACTGCCGCAATCCTTTAAGCCTTGAAGATTTAGCTTCTTTTCCGCTGGTTACTTACGAATTTGCGTTCAACTCTGGCAGCAGCATTGCGCGTACCTTTAATAAAGCGCATATCGAGCAACCTGATGTTGCTTTATCGGCTGCCGATACGGATGTATTGAAGACGTATGTACGCTTAGGCTTAGGCGTAGGTTTGATGGCCAAAATGGCTTACGATCCCGTTGTCGATCAAGACTTGCAGTTGATAGACGCGGCGCACTTATTTGAGCCATCGCCCACTTGGATAGCCTTACGCACCGACACTTACCTGCGTGGCTATGCCTATGATTTTATACAGATGTTCGCACCGAAACTGACCAGAGAAGTAGTCGACTGCATTCTGTACACGCCGGTTGTTGAAGATTTTTCAATTTAACATCTAACTATCACCTGCGTAACTTAACAATTATTCTTTAACTTTTGTTAAAAAGGCCGTCTGAACAATTTCAGACGGCCTCAGATTCAGATAGCGTGCGAACAACCGGAAACCATTTTCTTCAAAGTCGTCGCATCTAGGATTTTGATGTGCTTGTGTTCAACCGAAATCAAGCCTTCGTGATGGAATTTGGATAAGGTGCGGCTGACCGTTTCCAGCTTCAGCCCTAAATAGCTGCCGATTTCCTCACGCGACATTCGCAGGATAAAATCGTTGGCGGCAAAACCTCGTGAATAGAGACGCTGAGACAAGTTAAGCAAAAATGCGGCCAAGCGCTCTTCGGCGCGCATATTGCCCAAAAGCAACATCACGCCCTGATCTCGGACAATTTCACGGCTCATCAAGCGGAAAAAGTGAGAGCGCAGACTGGGAATATCCTGACCAAGTTCTTCAATGTGTGTAAACGGAAGCTCGCATACCTCGCTATCTTCCAAAGCCACAGCATCACAACTATGAATATGGGAACAAATCCCATCCATCCCGATCAGCTCGCCCGACATAAAAAAGCCGGTTACCTGATCCCGTCCGTCTTGGCTGGCGACTGTTGTCTTAAAGAAGCCTGCACGGATGGCAAATAAAGAGGTAAACGGCTCGCCGGCACGAAATAAGTACTCGCCTTTTTTCAGACGGCGGCTTTGACGGATCACCGCATCCAATTGTAAAAATTCGTTAGGCATTAGTCCAACAGGCAAACACAGTTCGCGTAAAGAACATGTGGAACACAAGGTTTTCATTTGATGTGTTGCATTGTGTGTAGCCATAACGCACCTTTAATTTGCTTAGTTCTCTCAATCCCTGATTAAGCCGAATAACTATTGACCCATATCAAAGTCGGCATATCATTATGAGGCATTCTACCAAACTATCGAAATTTTGACTAAAATTTTCCCTAATTTCCTTACTTCATACTACAAGCCCCGACCATGAAAATCATCCCCATCTCAAATAACACCAACGCAAACAATGAATTACCGGAATTCGACCGCGAATTGATTGCCAGTTTGCCATCAAGCGGTCCACGTTATACATCCTATCCGACCGCTGACCGCTTCCATGAAGGCTTTAAAGAAGCCGAATATATCCAAGCTTTAAACCTGCGCAACATGGGCGCGCTCAACAAACCCCTTTCACTCTACATCCACATTCCCTTCTGCAATACCATCTGCTACTACTGCGGCTGCAATAAAATCATTACCAAAGACAAAAGCCGTGCCGATGCCTATATCCAATATCTGGAAAAAGAAATGGAATTGCTGGCACCGCATTTGGGCGGAAGACACCAGCTCGCGCAACTCCACTTCGGCGGCGGCACGCCGACATTCCTAAGCGACGACCAACTCGAACGCGTCTTCGACATGATCCGCAAATACTTCCAGCTGATTCCCAACGGCGAATACTCCATCGAAATCGACCCGCGCAAAGTCAGCCGCGAAACCGTCCTCAAACTGGGCAAACTCGGCTTCAACCGCATGAGTGTCGGCATTCAAGACTTCGACCCTAAAGTGCAGGCAGCCGTCAATCGTATCCAAAGTTACGAAGAAACCAAAGAAGTCATCGATGCCGCCCGCGAAGCAGGGTTCAAATCTGTCAGCGTTGATTTGATTTACGGCCTGCCGCACCAAAACACCGAAAGCATCAAAACCACCATCGACACGGTCTTGTCCCTCAACCCCGACCGCCTCGCCCTCTACCACTACGCCCACCTGCCGCATATCTTCAAACCGCAACGCCGTATCGACACCAATGTCGTTCCCGGCAGCGAAGAAAAACTCGATATGCTGCAATATTGCGTCCAAACCCTGACTGAGCGCGGCTACGTCTTCATCGGGATGGACCACTTTGCCAAACCTGACGACGAGCTCTCCATCGCCCTCAAAGAAGGTTTCCTGCAACGAAATTTCCAAGGTTATTCCACCTATGCCGACTGCGACTTGGTAGCAATCGGCGTGTCCTCTATCGGCAAAATCGGCAGCACCTACTCCCAAAACGAGCGCGACATCGATGCCTATTACGCCGCACTCGACGCCGGACACCTGCCCATCATGCGCGGCTACCAGCTCAATCAAGACGACATTTTGCGCCGCAACATCATTCAGGATTTGATGTGCCGCTTCTCGCTCGACTATCGGATTTACGAAAGCGTGTTCGGCATTCCGTTTAGCCGTTATTTCGCGGTCGAACTGGAGGACATGAAACAACTGGAAACCCTCGGCCTGGTCCGCCTCAAACCGCACGGCCTGACCGTTACGCCGAAGGGACGTTTCCTGATCCGCAACATCGCCATGGTGTTCGATTATCATCTGCGCCATAAAGAAACCAAAGCCAAATACTCGCAAACCGTATAAACACTTAGGCCGTCTGAAAGTATGTGTTATATTTCAGACGGCCTTTTTCACATCAAAAGCAACACAATGGATCAACCCGATTTCTTCCCCATTCCCAGCCCCTGTATCGGCGTTTGCGAAGCCAATGCCAAAGGCTATTGCAAAGGCTGCCTGCGCAGCCGGGAAGAGCGCTTGTACTGGCACCAGATGACCGACAGCCAAAAACATCAAGTCATGCACCTCCTAGCCCTCAGAAAAACCAAAATCCGCAACCGCAAAACAGAAAAGCCCGACACGGGCGAACAACCGGTTCAAAACCTGCTCGATTTCTAAACCGCCCTTACCGCACACACCAAAAGGAAAAACATGAAAAAACTACTCGCCTGCCTGCTTGTTCCATTGACCGCCCTTGCCTTGGGTGCCTGCAAACCCGCCGCAACTTCAACCGACAACAAACCTGCCGAACTTAACTGGCAGCAGCCTAAACTGACCAGCAATGTTTGGAAAATCAGCAAAGAAGGCCAACCCGATTCCTATCTGCTCGGCACC
This sequence comes from Neisseria sp. HMSC070A01, assembly GCF_001810165.1. Lineage (NCBI taxonomy): Bacteria > Pseudomonadati > Pseudomonadota > Betaproteobacteria > Neisseriales > Neisseriaceae > Neisseria > Neisseria sp. HMSC070A01. Next base: position 75,709 of record NZ_KV800123.1, read on the forward strand.
ATCCACATGGGGCAAACCAATCAAACCTTGTCTTCCGATGCCCTCAAACTATTACAATCCACCGACCAACTGACCACAGAAGTTAACGCATTGCCGGACAGCAGTCCGGAAACAAAAAAAATGTATCAAAAATACTTCAAAGAAGTCATGAGTACCGAACCGCTCAGCCGCAAGCTTGGCAAAACAGATTTCCGTCTTTTACAAGAAATCTATTCACAAAATGAAGAAAGCCGACCCATCGCCCAAATTGCCGACAAACTCCATCCGTGGGCGGCATTCATTTTTGCCGGCAGTACATTTCCCCAAGAGTATAGCTCAGAAACCGGTGCAGATATGTTGCTGACCAACGCGGCAGTCGGCATCAATAAGCCGCGTGGTTCATTAGAAAGCTTGAACGATGTTACCGCGATCTTCAAAGCCCAGCCTGAAGAAACCATGCTCAACTTTCTGAAAGCCAGTATTAAAACCAATAAAGAAGAAACCGAAGATGTCAAAAAACTCCATCAAGCCTATTCAGACGGCCGCTTTGAAGAACTGATCCCACTTTTGGAAGAAACCGAACAACGCACCCTCAAACGTGTTGATGCCAAATACGCCAAAGCCATGTCCGATTGGCTGAAAAACGACCTCCTGATCCGTCGCAACCAGGCATGGTTGCCTGAAATCCGCAAGCAATCCGCCAAACAAAGTACCCTCTTTGCCGTCGGCATTGCCCATTTACCCAGCGAAAAAGGCTTAATCGAATTGCTACGTCAAGAAGGCTATCAAGTAACCCCCGAACCCAAAGTCCTGATTTGGCAATAAACCCCAATCCAACAACAAGGCCGTCTGAAAATCTTTCTTTCAGACGGCCTTTATTTAATCTCTATTAAATGAAGCGGTAAGCAATGTTGAGCGCAAAATCAATCGCCCAATGCCGCTACCATCACCGCTTTAATCGTGTGCATCCGGTTTTCTGCCTGATCAAACACGATGCTGGCTTCGCTTTCAAAGACTTCTTCCGTTACTTCCACACCATTCAGGCCGAATGTCTCATAAATCCATTCGCCGACCTTGGTTTCACGATTATGGAAAGCAGGCAGGCAATGCATAAACTTGACTTGCGGATTTTCAGCCGCCGCCATCAACTCGGGCGTAACTCGGTAATCTTTCAGCAAATCGATACGTTCCTGCCACGCCTCTTTAGGCTCGCCCATGCTGACCCACACATCGGTATGGATAAAATCCACGCCTTTCACGGCTTCTTTCACATTCTCCGTCAACAAAATCCGTCCGCCGGTCTCTTTGGCAACAGCCTGCACCGTCTCGATAATGTTTTCAGACGGCCACAAACTTTTCGGCGCACCGATACGCACGTCCATGCCCAGTTTCGCAGCCAACACCAGCAACGAATTGGCCATGTTGTAACGCGCATCGCCGACATAGGCAAACGCAATTTGGTTCAAAGGCTTGTCGCTATGCTCGCGCATCGTCAGCGCGTCGGCGAGCATTTGAGTCGGGTGAAACTCGTTGGTCAAACCGTTGAACACAGGTACGCCTGCATACTTGGCCAGCTCTTCCACCACATCCTGTCCAAAGCCGCGATATTCGATGCCGTCAAACATCCGCCCCAAAACACGCGCCGTATCCTTAATGCTTTCCTTATGCCCGATTTGGCTGGCAGAAGGCTCCAGATAGGTCACCCCTGCACCTTGGTCGCGCGCGGCCACTTCAAACGCGCAACGGGTGCGGGTCGATGTTTTCTCAAAAATCAGGGCAATGTTTTTTCCCTGCATCCGCTGCACCTCGCGCCCTGCTTTTTTAGCGGCTTTCAATTCGGCGGCAAGGTCGAGATAGGCAGTAATTTCTTCGGGTGTGAAATCCAAAAGTTTTAAAAAATGACGGTTTTTCAGGCTCATGTCTTATTTCTCTTTTTTCTAGCGTGGGCGTTACCCAACATTTTTCTCCATGCAGATTTCGTCGGGCTTCCACCGACCTTCTGCTGCTCAATTTTTTTTAACGTGCGAAGCCTACCCGAAGCATGACCCCTTATGCTCTATCAAAACTCAAAACAAGGCCGTCTGAACCTCGCCTCGCTCCAACGCAAGCAACGATTGTTTGCGGTTCAAACCGCCTGCGTAGCCGGTCAGTTTGCCGTCACTACCGATAACACGGTGGCAGGGAATCAGGATGGACACCTTGTTCTGCCCGTTTGCAGCGGCAACGGCGCGAATAGCCTTAGGATTGCCCAACTGTTGCGCCTGCTCCTTGTAGCTGCGCGTTTCGCCGTAAGGAATAGTCAGCAACGCATTCCATACCTGCTGCTGAAAGGCCGTGCCTATCATTTCCAAAGGCGTCGCAAAAGCTTTCAGACGGCCTTGGAAGTATAAATCCAATTCTTGGTGCAAAAGTTGCGTTTGCTCATTTTCTTGGAAAATAAACTGTCCGTGCAAAGCTTTTTGGACAGCCGTGATTTCCTGCCCTAGCTGTTTCTGACCGACAAATTCCAGCAGACACAAACCCTTGCCACCGAACACCGCCAACATCTCGCCCAACGGCGTGGCAACTGCGGCAACAGTCAGTTCGTTCGGACTATCCGGATAACGCGTTTCCAACAGTCCGATGGTTCGGCGGGTACGGACATATTCTTCAGGGGCGCAACCGATACTGTCGATAAAATCCTGCTCAAGCTGCTTGGCTTCATGTTCCGTAAGACGCTCGTGTAACAAGGTTTCGAGGTCTGTGGAAAAATCGGTTTCCAGCCGCTCGCGGATTTCATTCCACTTTGATGGAAGCTCGTTTAAAGAAGGCAGAGTAATCATATTTTGCCTTATGCAATTATTGATAACTTCATAGAAAACAAAAAGAGCAAAAGAATCATATCGCCCTATCGTTTTTCAAAGCCTACGGTACGGCCTTTTCACTTCAACAAGCGTTTCAACATACCCTCATACACCGCCGACAGCTTCGGAATATCTTCCAAACGTACGTTTTCGTTGATTTGGTGGATGGTCGCGTTAGATGGGCCTAATTCGATGAGTTCTTTGGCAATGGCTTTGATGAAGCGTCCGTCCGAAGTGCCGCCGGTAGTGGACAATTCGGCCTCAACGCCACAAATCTCGGCAATGGCTTCGCGTGCCACGTCGGTCAGTTTGCCCGCGTGGGTTAGGAACGGTTGGCCTGAACAAGACCACTGCAAATCGTATTGCACGCCGTGTTTGTCCAAAATGGTGTGGACGCGTTGTTTCAGACCTTCTTCGGTGGACTCGGTAGAAAAACGGAAATTGAATTTGACGTTCAGCTCGCCCGGAATCACATTGGTCGCGCCTGTGCCGCCGTTGATATTGGAAATTTGGAAACTGGTCGGCGGAAAGTATTCGTTGCCCTCGTCCCAGACTTCCTGTGTCAGCTCTAACAAGGCTGGGGCAAAAGTATGCACGGGGTTGATGGCCAAATGCGGATAGGCAATATGGCCTTGCTTGCCTTTGACGGTCAGGTTGCCCGACAACGAGCCGCGGCGGCCGTTTTTCAACATATCACCCAATTTATCCACGGCAGTCGGTTCGCCGACGATACAGTAATCAATCAACTCGCCGCGCGCTTTCAACACATCGACGACTTTGGTCGTGCCGTCCAGCGCATCGCCCTCTTCGTCCGAAGTAATCAGGAGTGCGATGCTGCCTTGATGATCGGGATGTTCGGCAACGAAACGCTCGCAGGCGGTAACGAAACAGGCAATGCTGGTTTTCATATCCGCTGCACCGCGACCATACAGACGGCCTTCACGCTCGGTCGGTTCAAACGGTGGCGAATCCCATTTTTCAACAGGGCCTGTCGGCACGACGTCGGTATGTCCGGCAAAGCAGAACACCGGAGCCTGTGTACCGCGGCGCAACCAAACATTTTTGGTGTCGCCAAAATGAAGCTCTTCTACGGCAAAACCGATTTTTTGCAGGCGTTCGGCCAGCAGTTGTTGGCAATTTTGGTCATCCGGCGTAACGGACGGGCGGGAAATCAATGCTTTGGCGAGTTCTAGGGATTGGGTTTCGGTCATTGTGTTTACTTTGAAAAACAGGCCGTCTGAAACGTTCTGAATATGATTTTCAGACGGCCTTGAGTTTATTTGAAGATACTGAATGGGCAGTCTGCCTTTCAGTATTCTGAGTTATTTTCCATGGCAAGCTTCATAAAGCGGCAGTAATTCTTCCACTGTTTCCACTATCCATTTCGCAACATCCTGCTTGCCCAAATCATCGCGTTCGATGTGTTTGCCGATACAGAAGAAATCTTTGTCGTCTCGAAGCTTTCTATCGCCGTCGCTTTGTTGGGCGACGGTACGATAATCGTCATATTCGCTTTCCGCACCGTGCCACATATCGAATGAAGCGTATTTTTCGGTATCAAAATTATCCAGCCAGCGGTTGTAATCGGGCAGCGCAATGGGGGAAACATCGGCTTTATAGCAGTGCCAATCCAAGCTGACGCTCAAACGGCGGCGGTTGAGCAAAATCGATAAAATTGCTGCGGAATTTTTATATTGTTCGTATTTGAAATAGGCAAAGAAATGGGCGCGGACCTGCCAGCCGTTACACCAGCGTTCGATATGCGGCGGCGCAAACGGTGCACCCAATTCGGCGGCAACCTGCTGGATCAGCTGCTGCCATACTTGCCAGTTTTCTTTATAGTCGGCCTTGATTTGCGGAATGCTTTCAGGCTGATATTTTTTAAGCTGGGAAAATTGGAAAAAGGGAATATTGAACAAATCGCAACTTTTTGGGGTCAGCATAATATATCCTTGAGACGATTGTTTCAGACGGCCTTATTTGCGGCGGCGTGCAGCCATAATTTCTCCGATTTCGGTCAGTTTTTCTTTGGGGATAAAGGTTTTGCCCATATCAAACAGCGGCTCTTCAATCGCCAGATGAACATCATATCCTGCGACAAAGCGTTTGAACGCTTCCGCATCGGGGACATAGGCGTTGTCTGCTTCGAGTTTGGCGAATTCAGCGGATACCGCCGCCCAGTTGTTGTGCAGGCTGATATGTTGGCGCAAAAGCTCGTCAACGCTTTCTTGAGCTTGCGGCGCATATTGCAATAGAAGCGGGAAGAAATTTTCTTCTTCGTCTTCATGGTGCAACGGCGCGGCAACATTAAAATATTGGGCAATCTGGTGGATGGTTTGCAAAACGATTTGATTGCAGCCGTTTTCGGTAATATAGTCCGACAACATGGCAACCTGGCTGCAGAAACGGCGCACTTTACCATGACAGGCGTACAGCATTTCAATGGGTTCGGCAAAAGTAACGCTTTTGGTTTCAAACGGATTCATGGTTTTGAGGTTTTATTCTTAAATTAATGTTTCCAGATTATAACAAAACAGCCTGCGCAAGGCAGGCTGTCTATTTTTAAGCTTAAAGCGGATTAGTCAACCAAAGTAACTTTACCGTTCATCAAAGCACCGTGACCTGGGAAGGTACAAGCGAATTTGTATTCGCCGCCGGCCAATTTAGCAGGATCCAGAGTCAGGGAAGCTTCTTCGCCGCCGCCAACCAGTTTGGTGTGGGCAACAACGCGTGCGTCGTCAGGTTTAACGTAGTCAGTTGCAGCAGCACCGGCACCATCTTTGAAAATACCGTCCATGTCTTCGGCTTTACCGATGACGATGTTGTGACCCATGCTTTCTTTAGGTTGGGTACCGGTGTGTTTCAAAGTGATGGTGAATTCTTTACAAGCTTTGCTTACTTGGATTTCTTTAGTGTTAAACTGCATAGCGTCGTTGGCTTCAACAGTAGTTGCGCAGTTGCCGGCAGCAGGAGCGGCGGCAGCATCGGCCGGAGCAGCTTCAGAGGCAGGAGCGGCATCGGCAGGTGCAGTAGTTTCTGCAGGAGCAGCTTCAGAAGCAGCGGAAGCAGCAGGTGCTTCAGCAGGTTTTGCAGCTTCTTGAGAGCATGCAGCCAAGCCGATAACGGCAGCGGAAATCAGAGCCAGATAAGCTTTCATTGATGTATCTCCTAATGATGAGAGTCTTGTTAAGTTCTATTAATAGAACCCGCGCGAATATATTAACAAAGGCAAATACCAGACTTAAACTTATTCACGCAGAGCGATAAGAAATTCAGGCGTTATTTTGCTATAAACTTCGCACGAAATCAAAGTTTCAGGCCAAGTTTACATCAGTTTACCTAAAAGAAAACAGTTACTGTTTAGGTCGTATTTCTTTAGTATTAGATGCTATCGGTCAAATGAAATAAGTTTTAACATTTATTAACCATAATCTCATTCGGCATGATTTTAGCGGCTGTGCTTGCGTACCAATTCTGCCAATGCCGCCGCCAATTCGGGATGTTTGCCTTCCAATTTGGCTGCCGCCTCATCGAAACTGTCTAAAGCTGCCTCGCTCAATCGCAAACTATTGGTTTTCGGCTGAGCCGGAGGCTTGGGGACTACCCTGACCACCACTTCCCTCACGCCTGCATGCAATGTTTGCAACTTGGGCAGCATGGCGGGCAGGATCATTTTTAAACGCGAAGCAGCCATATTGTTGGCGGCAAGCAAGACCAATCTTCCGTCTTCTACGCAGGCCGTCTGAAAATGCGGATGCAGGTTGGCCGGCAAAACCGTTTTGATTTTTGTATCCAATTTCCGCCATTGTTGCGATTGTTGCAACAAGCCCGCCAATAAATGATCGCGCTTGCCTAATTGTGCTAAATCCATATATTTCAGACGGCCTCTCAGTAAATTAACCAAACAATTACAATTGAAATACAGCAAAACCGCCTTTATTTCAAACAGCATTACCGCGTTATACAAGCGCTTGTGTTAAAATCCCAGTTTCGCCCACTATTATATCAAGGCGCAGGAATTATTCATGCTGACAAACATTGCTAAGAAAATCTTCGGCAGCCGCAACGACCGCCTGCTGAAACAATATCGTAAATCCGTTGCCAAAATCAACGCGCTTGAGAAACAAATGCAGGCCTTGAGCGATGCAGAACTGCAAGCTAAAACAGCCGAATTCAAACAACGTCTCGCCGACGGACAAAGCCTGGACGACATCTTGGTCGAAGCCTTTGCCGTCTGCCGCGAGGCATCCCGCCGCGTATTGGGCATGCGCCACTTCGATGTACAGCTGATCGGCGGTATGGTCCTGCACCATGGCAAAATCGCCGAAATGCGTACCGGTGAAGGTAAAACATTGGTGGCTACCCTTGCCGTTTACCTGAATGCATTGTCAGGAAAAGGTGTACACGTCGTTACCGTCAATGACTACCTCGCCTCCCGTGACGCAGGCATTATGGAGCCGTTGTACAATTTCTTAGGCTTGAGCGTCGGCGTGATCGTAGCCGATTTGCAACCTTTCGAACGCCAAACCGCTTACGGTGCCGACATTACTTACGGCACCAACAACGAATTCGGCTTCGACTACCTGCGCGACAATATGGTGACTGACCAATACGACAAAGTTCAGCGCGAATTGAACTTTGCCGTTGTCGACGAAGTGGACTCCATTTTGATCGACGAAGCGCGTACGCCGCTGATTATTTCCGGCCAGGCAGATGACAACATCCAGCTCTACCGCGTGATGGATGCTGTTCCGGCCCACCTTATCCGCCAAGAAACCGAAGAAGGCGAAGGCGATTACTGGGTAGATGAAAAAGCACACCAAGTTATTCTGAGCGAAGCCGGTCACGAACACGCCGAGCAAATCCTGACCCAAATGGGCTTATTGCAGGAAAACGACTCGCTCTACTCTGCCGCCAATATCTCCCTGATGCACCACCTCATGGCGGCATTGCGTGCACACACCCTGTTCCACAAAGACCAACACTACGTCATTCAAGACGGCGAAATCGTGATTGTAGACGAGTTCACAGGCCGTCTGATGGCCGGCCGCCGTTGGTCCGAAGGCTTGCACCAAGCTGTTGAAGCCAAAGAAGGCGTAGAAATCAAACGCGAAAACCAAACGCTTGCCTCCATTACCTTCCAAAACTACTTCCGCCTGTACAGCAAACTGTCCGGCATGACCGGTACGGCCGACACCGAAGCCTTCGAGTTCCAAAGCATTTACAACCTCGAAACCGTCATCATCCCGACCAACCGTCCGGTACAACGTAAAGACTTCAACGACCAAATCTTCCGCTCGGCCGAAGAAAAATTTGAAGCCGTTGTCAAAGACATCGCCGAATGTCACAAAAACGGCCAACCGGTTTTGGTCGGTACCACCAGCATCGAAAACTCCGAACTGGTTTCCCGTTTGTTACACGAAGCCGGTCTGCCACATAACGTCCTCAACGCCAAAGAACACGAGCGCGAGGCATTGATTGTGGCCCAAGCCGGTAAAGTCGGCGCAATTACCGTTGCCACCAACATGGCCGGCCGCGGTACCGATATTGTCTTGGGCGGCAACCTCAAACATCAAATCGAAGCCATCCACGCCGATGAAACCCTGAGCGAACAGCAAAAACAAGCGCAAATTTCCGCCCTTGAAAGCGGTTGGCAAACCGAACACGACCAAGTTGTGGCCGCAGGCGGTTTGCACATTATCGGTACGGAACGCCACGAAAGCCGCCGTATCGACAACCAATTACGCGGTCGTGCAGGCCGTCAGGGCGACCCCGGCTCCAGCCGTTTCTATCTGTCGTTTGAAGACCCATTGCTGCGCCTCTTCGCACTCGACCGTGCCGCCGCCATCCTCAACCGCCTGGCACCCGAGCGCGGCGTTGCCATCGAACACGGCCTGCTGACCCGTCAAATCGAAGGCGCGCAACGTAAAGTCGAAGGCCGCAACTTCGATATGCGTAAACAGGTTTTGGAATACGATGACGTTGCCAACGACCAACGTAAAGTGATTTACCATCAACGCAACGAAATCCTGACAACTAAAGACGTCAGCGATTTGACCCGCGAAATCCGCGCCGACGTTATCAGCGACTTGGTTGATTACCACATTCCGCCTGACAGCATGGAAGAGCAATGGGACATTCCGGCACTTGAGCACCAACTTGCCGCCGATTTCCGCCTGCATGTCGATATTAAAGGCTGGTTGAAAGAAGACAGCACTTTGGACAACCAAGACATTAAAGAGCGTCTCATCAAACGCATCGAAGACGAATATGCCGAGAAAGTCGAATTGGTCGGCAAACAAGCCATGTCGGATTTCGAACGCAACGTTATGCTGCAAGTTATCGACAACCAATGGCGCGAACACCTCGCCGCCATGGACTACCTGCGCCAAGGCATCCATCTACGCAGCTATGCTCAGAAAAATCCGAAACAAGAATACAAACGTGAAGCTTTCATCATGTTTGAAAACCTGTGGCGCAGCATCAAACAAAACATTGCCGCTTTGCTGACTGCCGTTCAAATCGAGCGCAACAGCGAATACGACCACACTGCCGCACAAAGCGTCAGTGATGTTCAAACCGTCCACTCCGACGCGCCCGATATGGAAGAATTGCTCGGCCAATCGCAAACCGATTTGGTGACCGAAGCATTCGATCCTGACGGTACCGACTTCAGCCCTGAAGCACTTGCTCAAAACGGCCTGATTGTTCACCGCAACGATCCTTGCCCTTGCGGCAGCGGCCTGAAATACAAACAGTGCCACGGTAAATTGAACTAAGCAGTCAATTCAAAAGGCCGTCTGAACAGTGAAACGAGAATCTTTGATTTCGTTCTCACGTCTGTTCAGACGGCCTGAGAATTATCCAAACAAAAAATTTCCAAACCCAATTTCAAAAGAGTATCCCTATGGCAGGCAATACTTTCGGACAAATCTTTACCGTTACCACTTTCGGCGAAAGCCACGGCGCAGGCTTGGGCTGCATCATCGACGGCTGCCCGCCCGGATTAGAATTGAGCGAAGCGGATATCCAGTTTGACCTTGACCGCCGCAAACCCGGCACCAGCCGCCACGTTACCCAACGCCGCGAAGCCGACCAAGTCGAAATCCTCTCCGGCGTATTTGAAGGCAAAACCACCGGCACCCCCATCGCCCTCCTGATCCATAATACCGACCAACGCAGCAAAGACTATGGCAATATCGCCACCAGTTTCCGTCCCGGACACGCCGATTACACCTACTGGCACAAATACGGCACACGCGACTACCGCGGCGGCGGTAGAAGTTCCGCCCGCGAAACCGCCGCACGTGTTGCCGCCGGAGCAGTCGCTAAAAAATGGCTGAAAGAAAAATTCGGCACGGAAATTACCGCCTACGTTACCCAAGTAGGCGAAAAAGAAATCCAGTTTGAAGGTTACGAATATATTTCCCAAAATCCTTTTTTTGCCGCCAACCAAAGCCAAATTGAGGACTTGGAAAACTATATGGACAGCGTGCGCAAAGCATTGGACTCTGTCGGCGCGAAACTGCATATCGAAGCGGTTAATGTCCCCGTCAGCTTGGGCGAACCTGTTTTTGACCGCCTCGATGCAGAAATTGCCTATGCCATGATGGGCATTAATGCCGTCAAAGGTGTAGAAATCGGCGCGGGTTTTGATAGCGTAACGCAACGCGGCAGCGAGCACGGCGACGAGCTCACGCCACAAGGCTTTCTATCCAACCACTCAGGCGGCATCTTGGGCGGCATCAGCACCGGGCAAGACATTCATGTGAATATTGCCATCAAACCGACCAGCTCCATCGCCACACCGCGCCGCAGCATCGATATAGAAGGCAATCCTGTCGAGCTTGCCACACACGGCCGCCACGACCCCTGCGTCGGATTACGCGCTGCTCCGATTGCCGAAGCCATGCTGGCATTGGTATTGATTGACCACGCCTTACGCCATCGTGCACAAAATGCCGATGTACAGGTCAATACACCGGACATCGCCAAACTGGGAAAATAACCGTTTATTTCTGAATATTCTCAGAAAAATTTAGCCAAATCACAGTCTTTATACTACAATAGCACCTTATTGCCGTATGAAGAAAATACGGATTTAGATTAGAGGAATACAACCGCAATGGCACAAGAAACCGCTTTGGGCGCTGCACTGAAATCTGCCGTCCAAACCATGAGCAAGAAAAAACAAACAGACATGATTGCCGACCACATTTACGGCAAATATGATGTGTTCAAACGATTCAAACCGTTGGCTGTCGGCATCGACCAAGATTTGGTTGCCGCCCTGCCCCAATACGATCCTGCACTGATTGCACGCGTACTGGCCAACCACTGCCGCCGCCCACGCTATCTGAAAGCCTTGGCCCGCGGCGGCAAACGTTTCGACCTAAACAACCGCTTCAAAGGCGAAGTCAGCGCAGAAGAGCAAACCATCGCCCAACAGCATCCTGCCGTTCAACAGGCATTGGCTGCACAAGCCGAACGCCAAGCCGCTAAAGCTGCCGCTGAAGCAGAAGTGGCCCCTACTCAAGCTGAGGAGACCAACAACGCTGCTGAATAATGTTCAGACGGCCTGATAAGGCTTGCACTAAATAAATAGAGACCCCAATTCAATACGACATCTTTAACGTCGATGAATTGGGGCTTTTTATTGCCTTAACCTTATAGTGGACTGATTAAAAATAACTTTGTTTGCCCTCACTAAGCCAAGTTTTGAAACCAAAAATCTTTTCTAAAATATTCCCAATAAGGTATTTCTCTATCATCTTGATTATTCTTGTATCAGTTCAAACATTGAAAAGCATGATTTATGCATCTCTAAAACAAACTGAAAACTACCCCTTATAAAGATAAGCAAAGACCGTCTGAAATCTATCTTTCAGACGGCCTTTTTCAATCAAGCACTCAGTTAAAACACGGCTTGCAAAACCAAATAGCTGACAACAGACAAAACGGCAGCGGCAGGCAAGGTAATGACCCAAGCAAGGCCGATCGGTTTCATCAATTTCCAGTTGGCATTGCGGTTAACCAAACCGATACCCAAAACTGCACCCACCAAGATATGAGTACTGGAAACAGGCAAGCCCATAAATGATGCGGCCATCACGACGGCGGCGGCAGAAAGCTCTGCAGAAAAACCTGACGCAGGGTGCATTTCCGCCAAGCTGGTCCCTACGGTTTTAATCACTTCTTTACCGACAAACCACAAACCGACGATCAAAGCGATACCGAAAGTCAACATGGCAATCGGCGGCACGGCGTTTTGAGCAGTAATGCTGTTGGTACGCAGCACATCCATAATCGCGGCAAACGGACCAATCGCATTGGCAATATCGTTCGCACCATGGCTGAATGCGAAACCGCAAGCGGTAAACACCTGCATCCATGAGAACATTTGGAAAGTCGATTTATCCAAATCTTTGCGTTTCAAACTTTTGGCAAATACAAACGTACCCATCCAAATAGCCGCACCGATCATGAAAATGGTCAGGAAGCTGTTGACATTGCTCATGCCCAAATGCAGATTTTTCAGACCTTTGAAAATCAACATGGCCGCAATCATCATACCGCCGACAGAGGCAATAAACGGCACCCAGGAATGCAGGGCTTTGTAAGAATCCACTTCGCCCTTACGGCTGTCAAAGCGGTATAGGCCGCGATAATACTCAGACTGCAACTCTTCGGGATCAAAGTCCGGCTCATCATAAATTTGGGCATCGTGCGCCATTTTAGTGGCGTATTCGACTTTTTCAGATTCACTCAAGGCCTCAAAAAACTGGCGGTGCTCTTCTTTATAGGCTTTCTTCTCCAGTTTGATGCCTTTCAGCGTATTGCCGGCCCAAGAGTTGTAATCCAAAACATTTTTCTTGATTCGTGAAAACAACAGATAGGAAACGATGCCGCCCAAAACCGGGGACAAAATCCAAGACAAGGCAATCTCACCCAATTTATCCCACTGAATCAATGCAACGGAATCTACGCCGTTTAACGTCGCCATGCACAATGCACTACCGACAATACCGCCGATAATGGCATGCGTCGTTGAGACAGGAAGGCCTTTGTGCGAGGCAAAAAGCAGCCACAATGCCGCAGCCAAAAGCGCAGACATCATAATAAAGACAAACTGCATCGGATCCAAATGCATCGCATTCAAATCGACAATACCCTTGCGGATGGTATCTGTTACCTCGCCGCCGGCAATCACTGCGCCGCTGACTTCAAATACCGCCGCAATCAGCAAAGCTTGCGGAATGGTCAATGTGCCGGAGCCGACACTTGTACCGAAAGAGTTGGCAATATCGTTACCGCCCACATTAAACGCCATGAAGACGCCGAAAAAGGTGGCAAGGATAAACAGGCCGGAATGGTTGTAATGGGTATAACCTAGGCCCCAATAAATAAAATAGCCGACCATGCTCACAAGCATAGCGGCGAAAGCCGTATTAATCAGCTTCAAGTTCGCACTCGACTGAGTTTGAGCCATGGAAAGTTTCCTTTTGGAAAACATGTTGAGTCGCGCTATTTTAACCTCTTTGTAATCTTTCTTGCACCAACTATTTACATTAAATGCCGAAATTCCCGTAAAAACGTCAAAAGGCGTTAAAATGTCGTTTTACCTTCTCTTTCTGTAACCGAAATGCAACCCCAATACTATATCGGCATCATGTCCGGAACCAGCATGGACGGTGCCGATGCCGTACTGATTCAAATGCAGGGTAAACAATGGCAACGCGCCGTCGCCCATAGCTTTCTACCCTATTCAGACGGCCTGCGCCAAGAATTGTTGGCACTGCAAGACATAGGCGAAAATGAATTGCACAGAAGCAATATCCTGGCGCAAACACTCAGCCGCCTATACGCCCAAACCGTACAGCAACTGTTGACAGAGCAAAACCTGTCTGCCAAAGACATTACCGCAATCGGCTGCCACGGACAAACCATCCGCCACGCGCCTGAACACGGTTACAGCATTCAACTGGTCAACCTCCCCCTATTGGCCGAGCTGACCGGCATCTTCACGGTCGGAGACTTCCGCAGCCGCGACCTTGCCTGCAACGGCCAAGGTGCGCCCCTCGTCCCAGCCTTTCACGAAGCGCTGTTTCGAGACGTAAATGAAACCCGTGCCGTACTTAATATTGGCGGCATTTCCAATATCAGTATCCTCCCGCCCGACGGCCCTTCTTTCGGCTTCGATACCGGACCCGGCAATATGTTGATGGATGCATGGATGCAACATATTTGGCAGCAGTCTTACGACAAAAATGGGGAAAAAGCCGCACAAGGCGAAATCCTCCCTGACCTGCTCGCTTCCCTGCTCGACCATCCTTACTTCAGCCGCCCCTATCCGAAAAGTACAGGCCGAGAGTTGTTTTCCCTAAGCTGGCTTCAAGGCCGTCTGAAAGGTGATGAAAAGCCGGAAGACGTCATGCGCACATTGGTCTTTTATACCGCACAAACCATTTTTGACGCGACCAAACAAGCTGCCCCGGCGATTCATCATCTTTATATCTGCGGCGGCGGCATCCGCAATCCGGTTTTGATGCAAGACTTGGAAACCCTGTTTTCTCCCGACACCCAATTGCACAGCACAGCCAAGCTCCATCTTGACCCGCAATGGGTCGAAGCCGCCGCTTTTGCCTGGCTTGCCGCCTGTTGGTGCAATCAAGTTCCGAGCAATCCCCACCATGCGACCGGCGCACATTCACACCGAATTTTAGGCTCTGGACATTACGGCAACTAAAGTCGGATAAATAAAAAGGCCGTCTGAACATTTTCAGACGGCCTTATCTATATTAATTAGCCTCTACTTATTCTTCTTCCGGCAAACGGTTGATTTTCACACGGGCAATCCGTTGTCCGTCCTTCTCGACCACTTCAAAACGCCAACCGTGATAATTGATAAAATCGCCTACATCAGGAATACTTTGCAACTCTTCCATAATTAAGCCGGCAACGGTATGAAAGTCAGCGTCTTCCTCTTGGGCAGGCAGACTTAATTGAGAAGCCAATTCCACATACTCCAATGCACCATCCACAGACAGCGTTTCATCCTGACTGGCTGGAGCAGCCTCTTCTTCCTCACGCTCGAATTCCTCGGGGAATTCACCGGCAATGGTTTCCAACAAATCTTTCATGGTCACCATACCCAACACCGCGCCAAATTCATCCACCACCAAGGCATAATCCGCGCTGCTTTGACGGAACAATTCAATCGCATTCAACGCCGTCGTACTGTCCGGCAAAATCAACGGCTGGCGCAAGGCCGTCTGAATATTGATTTCTCCCGATTCAAGCAGCTGGTTCAGCAAATCTTTTTTACTGATATAGCCCAAAGGCTCATCTACACCTGCCTTACCGACAACCAACAAACGGCTATACGGCGTATTTTTCAACTGCGCATTTTGTTCTTCCCGACTTTGGGAAATATCCAATTTCTCGATTTCCCGACGCGGAATCATCACACCCATAATCGGACGCTCCGCCAAAGTCAGCACGCTGCGAATCATGGATTTTTCGTTTTCTTCAAAATGCTCGTCATCGCCGCCATTATCGCCTGCTTTTGCCAAAATGCTTTCGCGGATACCCATCATGCCCAACACATTTTCAGCGGTGCGCTTACGCCAAGAGGTACTGATGTAGTCATTTTTGCGGGCATTCTTTTGCGAAACCTGATTAAACAGTTCGATCAAAATCGAGAAGCCGATCGCCGCATACAAATAGCCTTTCGGAATATGGAAATGGAAGGCTTCCGCAATCAGGCTGAAACCAATCATCAACAAGAAACCCAAACACAACATCACAACGGTCGGATGCTTGTCCACAAAGGCAGTCAACAGTTTGCTGGCAGAAATCATCACCGTCATCGCCACAACCACTGCACCCATTGCCACCACAATATGATCCACCATCGCCACTGCCGTAATAACAGAATCGATAGAAAAAACCGCATCCAAAATCAAGATTTGCGCCACAACGCCCCAAAAGGAAGAATGCTTCTTCTGCCCTTCAGCAACAGCAAATTGATTGCGGCCTTCAAGGCGCTCGTGCAGCTCGGTAGTCGCTTTATAAAGCAGGAAAATACCGCCGGCAAACATAATCATGTCTTTGCCGGAAATCTCCAAGCCGCCTAACTCAAACAAAGGCCGTGTCAGCGTCATGATGTGCGCCATGAAGCCCAACATGAAAATCCGAATAACGACAGCCAAACCCAAGCCCGTTATCCGCGCCCTATCCCGTTGCGACGGTTTGACCTTGTTTGCCAAAATCGCTACGAAAACAAGGTTATCAATACCTAAAACAACTTCCAAAACCAGAAGCGTGGCAAAGCCTATCCAAGTATGCGGCTCGGCCAACCAACTGAAATCCATAATGATTGCGTTCCTTTAAAATACAAAAAGGCAGCCGTTCCGCTTAAAACGGACAGACTGCCAAATTTCGGGCATAAATAAAGGGAAAGAAGCGGTATAACAACTACTCTGCTCTGCGTCTTTCATGAAAAATTTATGCCCCGGTCAAAAATAATGGCAAACAGTTTATCAGTTTGACGAAAGAAAGGCAAAGTCCGACAGCATATTTTCTTTTAAAAACAGCCTACAGCTGCCAACAAATCACTTTCTCCAGCGTTAACAAAAGGAATCGGTCGATATATTTGGTGATTATGGTTTGTTCGGTTTGCTGAAAGAAGATTCTTATAAGAAATCCCCTAAATGCCTGAGTGAAAATTTATTTTTTTTTTACCAAGGTCTCAAACCGTCTAAAAAATTGGGATTTTTTCAGACGGCACGGTTTATATAGACAATAATTTTCTTAGAAAATATAACAATTATATTCTTTCAGAAATTACGGATATATTTAATCTCCATACAGTTAAAGTAATTAATCTGCCATCTAAATAAGAATATTTTAATTGAAGAGCATCATCTACAAAGCAAATATTTCCAGCTGTAAATGTATTGCCATCTAGCCTACCTGTTATCTTATATTGTGCACTATCACCTATTCTTTCAAAAGGAATAATAACAGATTCATCTGTATTAACCTCTTCCAATATAAACTTATCAACAATGAAATAGTCAAGTTCCACATTGTAAACTTTATTTACTTCAATAGCCATTGGACAATAATCGAGGAAACAATATAGGTCGTTATTTTCTATAGAAAAATATGCAAATTCCTCAATTATTTCATCCATTTTTTTTAGCTTTGCTGAGTAAATCATTTTTAACCTTTCATAAATTATTTTACTTCATAAATTGTTTTATCTTTTGGATTGCTACGATTTATAGATCTCCAAAAGTCTTTTCCACTTTTCACATGGATGGTTGTGATGTAACCTTGATGATTTGTTCCTATAAAGGCTGATGAATTAAGTGTAATCATTTAATCAATTATCATCAAAATATCTTAAAATATTAACCAATAGATAAAACAAAAACCACCATACAAGATGGTGGTTTTCAAATCTGGCTCCCCGACCTGGGCTCGAACCAGGGACCTGCGGATTAACAGTCCGTCGCTCTACCGACTGAGCTATCGGGGAATTAAAGATGAGATTATATAGAAAATATCAGAAACCTGTCAAGCAACAATCTATATAAAAACAAAAATATTTTTATATCTTTTTAATTTATAAAACTTTTATAAGATTTCAGCAATTTGTTTGGCCGCACGTTTCGCATCCAACAAAATCAAACCCAATTTACCGCTTTCTTTTGCCATCAATGCCAACACTGCATTTTCACCTGCCTGACTCAGCAGAATATAGCCATTTTTACCTTTAACCATTACCTGATCCAACTCACCGCAAGCCAACTCGTGTACGGAACGATTACCCAACGCCAAAAGCGTTGCCGACATCGCACCCACACGGTCTGCATTCAAATGCGAAGGCAGCATGGTTGCGATTGGCAGGCCGTCTGTAGAAATAACTGCAGAAGCAGTGATATCCGCAGAGGTATTGTTCAAATCGCTTAATACAGAGATTAATAGTTGTTGCATAGTCGCTCCATTCTAAAATAAATATCGGTCAGGCAAAAATCAACGGCTGCCGTATCGGTGGTACAGCACTTTAACCAAAGTAACAAAAGCCTCTTTATTTAAGTCAGGCATGCCGCCAATTACCAAAATCAGTTTGGTCATGCCAATATACAGAGGGAAAAAGGTCAATTCACTTTGGCCTGAAGGATCACAAATACCCCATGCGCTATTATTGATATGCAGGTTATTGCGAATCAAAAGACGGTGATTGTCTTCCATTTTGGCCACTTCGCTCGCCAAAAGGCCCAATTCTTCCGCAGCCTCGTGATGGAAATTGGCATTGGCAAAATACAAGCCGTTTTCATCAGCCAACAAAGCTTTGCCAGAATTAGACAACTGTTCCAATAATGTCGGTAATTGTTCGTCAGTCAGATGGATGTCCTCTGTGCTGATTTCCTCGTCACCGTACAAAAACTCCAAGCGTTGGAGGCGATACAATAGGTTTAAAGCGGTATTGATATCGCTGGTGTCTGCCCACGCCAAAAGTTTTTCACTGCTGATGGTTTCAGACGGCTCTGCGCGTAACAAACCATACAATAAAGTTCTGCTGGCACTAGGCGTATCGCTTGAAACGGCATAATACGCACCTGCCGGTGTAATCTTAGGATATAAATTTGATTGTAAAGAGAGTGTCGCTTCCATCTTATACCTCTAATCCGGGGTCAATTGAGAACAACATGGCAGTAACCAATTGTTTTACATCGTCTTCTCGACGTGCATCAATCTCAAAAACCGGTACATTAAAATTATTCTGTGCTAAATATTTTTGATAAACATCTACGCTTGGCAAGGAGCGGATATCCATCTTCGTTACCCCTACAACCAAAGGCGCTTTTTTTAGCAACTCTCGGAACGCATCCAAGAAGAATTGCAAATCTTTCAATGGGTTGCTTCTTGTATTATCTAAAAGAAGCACCAAGCCCATACTGCCTTGGCTCAGAATTTCCCACATAAAATTAAAACGCTCCTGACCAGGCGTACCGTAAAGGTGAACCTTGGTTTCCTCATCCAAATGAATGACACCGTAGTCCATTGCCACAGTCGTGTACCCCTTGCGGACAAGTGTCATATCGGATGCGGATGCATCGGTTTGAACTGGCGGTTCATCAGATAAAGCTGAAATTGCAGTGGTTTTACCTACGCCAACAGGACCGGTAAAGATAATTTTATTTTCTTTCATGACGTGTCCTTTACGATTTACCCAGCAACTTACGCATCAGGCGTTGCAACAGGCCGCGAGGTTGTTCTTTAGACGGACCGGCAACTTTTTGAGCCTCTTTGCTCATTGCTGTTTCAGGTACGTCTTTGCTATTCACATCAATCTGTTCATTCAAGGAAGGCGTATTGTTCGCATCTGTTGCAAACTCTGTATCTGTCGCCAAAAAGCCTGTTATATATGTTGCCGATAAATAATTCAAAATATCAGGCATCTCTAATGGCATGACTTTATAGAGAACATTCAGATTAACGGATGTTTTCGTCAGAAATGCCGACAAACGCATAGATTCCGGAACATGCGCCAAACGGGTTAAGTTTGGCCAACGCTTGAGTGTAAAGACAGTTTGCGGCGTCATCGGATAAATCAGACGGCCTGATGCAGTCCAAATAGCCATTTGCCACAAGCATGACATAATGGTAACTTTGGCTTTTTCTTTCCATTGAGGATTATCAGGAACGGCCTTACACACGACAGCCAAGTTATCGTTCTTACACAATTTCTCCAACTCATTGGCGCTGACTGTCAACAGTACTCGCTGGATACTAGGAAACACGATCAATATCGGCTTGCCTTCATGCAAGACGGCAATATCTTGGTGTCCTTGACTGGCAAATTTCAACGCACCCAACAAGCCTTTATTTGGATTAAATCGGCGAATGGTGGCTTTTCTTGCGCCATCAGAATTTGATTGTCCTTTATTCTCTTCAGCCGCTTGTTGTTCAGACGGCTCAAAAACATTCCCGCCCTGAGCCAGGCTGCGCAAAACAGGAAACAAGGTATCGAATTTAACCGGCTTGGCCAAATAAGGAGTCGTTACGGTTGGCAACTCGGAAGAAAACATCGCCACAGGTACTTCCGGATAAGTTTTCTTCGACTCTTTCCAAGCTTCTACACCTGCCGGCGTATCGGTATCAACCAATACCAAATCCGGTTTTTCATCAGAATCAGGAGAAACGATGACGTAATTCGTCGTATTGTGCATTTTAAATGCCATACGGAATACCGCCTGCTGTTGCTCACCCATCTCCTGTAACATAACCCGTATGGTTTTAATTTTTGGTAAATGATTATTCATTACTCGTACTTTCTACGATTATCTTATTTTTTTGAATATTGGTTCATTCGTTGCAAGAGACGGCTCATTGCCAAGACAACCTCTTCAGGCAGGCTGACAACACGCTCGCGCAACAGGCGCAGGAATTGTTCTAAACGTCCCCAGTCTTCGACGCGTTCGTACAAATCAAACAAGATGATGTACAGCTGCGATTCTTGAGGATACTGTAAAACAGCTTGTTCCAGAGTGCTGATAGCCAAATCCAACTGACCGTAAGCCAACAGAGATTCCACTTCTTTCAGAGCTTCATCAGCAGGTGAAGAGCTTGCACTGATGACAGAAGAATCTTTTTGAACCAAATCGCGATATTTGGCTTTCATCTGCAAAGAACTTGGCTGAATATAACCGCGCTTCAAACCAATCTCTTTAATTTGCTGTTCAGACGGCCCTTTTTCCAAATCATCAAAAATTTCGTGATAACCAAGGCTATAACCCCAACCAAGCATACGTTCTTTTACTTGACGGCCATATTGGCCCAAAGAGTGGTAAAGCTTCCACAGATGCTTGGCAAACTGCCCTACTTCTTCATTCTGATAATCCAGACGCAAGGCATCGATAATGAGACCAGCAGGTTTCGCAGAAGTTTGGATTGCTTTGTTGTATTGATGCAAAGCAGTCTCGTAACTAATCTTGTTTTTCAGGATTTTTGCACTACGCTCCGGCTTGGCAAAACCAATCACCGCACCCATCTCTTCAGGGCTGATTTCGCCAAAGTCTTTCTTGCCTAATACGATAGGCGCGCGTTTGCCCATACCTGGCATGACAATGCGTTCGGCCGAATCGTTCTCAAAGGCAATATGCTCATCGGAAGCAACTTCCAAACCGCTTTGTTCGCCAATTTGACGATCCACTTCCTGCATATTCCAACCGAGATGATGTTCGGCAAAAACGCGCAAGCGCAGGTTGGTTGAATCCAAAGCCAGACCGGCTTTCAAGTATTCGGCAACACTGTCTTCAGAAAGGGAAGCACTATGGCGCTCAAGCGTATCTGCGAGCATGTCGATATTGCCGACGCGCAGATTCAAACCGATTAATTCATGAACCAGTTTTTCCGGCGCACCGTCTTCCAAGGTATTGAGATAACCGGCCAAAGACTCTGCAGCCTTACTCTCATAACCGAATTGTTTATAAACCTGGTATTCGGTCAATGGATCGACTTCTTGTGCAGAAACAGAAGCCGTAGCATTGCTTGAGCCGCTTCCGCCCCATTCCCAATCTTGATTATCCACATTGGAAACTGTCTGATTGACTTTCTCAATCCAGTCGTTTCCATCCTCAGAGGAGGCTGTATGAGCGGCAGATTTATGGCCGCCTTTTGATGCATGTGTGCTTTGCTTGCCTGAGTTGCCTCTTTGTTCGCTACTTTGTTTATGACGAACAAAAAACAACACCAGCAAAAAAAGCACCAGCAAAAAAATAGTTAAAAGTTGATAGTTCAAGAACACCTCCCGGTCTTGTGCTGCAAACTGCATTTATTAACATCTGTTGCTTTACACGCAACTTCAACGTTATGAATTCCCCAAACGAATGATGATAACATGAATGCACTCATTTTTACATTAAAAACCCTACTCACATAAAGGACTTGATACCAATTTACAACTCAAACACACCGATGGATTCAACATGCGAGGTTTGTGCAAACATATTCATGATTCCTGCCGCCTTAAACTTATAGCCCTTATCCACCAAGACACCGGCATCCCGTGCAAATGTTGATGGATTGCATGAAACATATACTATCTTTTGGGGCAAAAACGGTTTATGTAGCGATTTGACAACAGCATAAGCCCCGCTTCTCGGCGGATCCAGCAGCATCTTGTCAAATTTTCCCCATGACTCAACAGTTTTTTCATCGGTATCGAACAAGTCGGCAACAGAAAACGTCATATTCTCGGCACAACGATTCAGGCGGGCATTTTCCCTTGCCCTATCGACCAAATAATCGGCGCCTTCAATACCGACAACCGATGCGCCACTTTTCGCCAGCGGCAAACTGAAATTGCCCAAACCGCAAAACAAATCGGCAATCCGCTCCCCTTTTTGAGGGTTTAAAAGCCTGACCGCCCTTGCCACCATCACTTCGTTCAATTGCGCATTAATCTGCGTAAAATCACCCGGTTTGTAAGGCATTTCCACGTCAAATTGAGCAAAATTATAGTTCAGAGCAGGCGCATTCTCGGGATAAAACGGCAAGGACTCGACATGATCCTGCAGCCATATTTGCCATGCTTTTTCAGCACCCGACAATATCTTATCAAACCAATTACGCAATTCGCTTAATATTTGTCCAAACGGTTGATTTACGAAACGAATGTTGAGTACGGTCACATTTCTCCCGCAATAAAACTCAACAAATTTCACTTTTACACCGTCATCATGCAGCTTTTGCAGCAAATTTCGGACATCAGGCAATTTATCGGAAACATGTTTAGGCAAAATAGAACAATGGCGGATATTGACGACATCATGGCTTTTTTTAGCCTGAAAACCGAGTTTCAGACGGCCTTTGTTATCCACTGCAACACTTAAACGTGCCCTATCGCGATAATACCAGGAGAAACCATATAAAGGAGGCAAAATTATCTCCGGTTTGACCTTACCTATCCGCTCCAATTGTTCTTCTAAAATCCGTTGCTTTAATGCAACTTGCGCACCAAAGGAAACATGTTGGAGCGAACAACCTCCACATGTATCAAAATAGCAACAAGCTGGCTCAACGCGTTCGGAAGAAGGTTTTAAAACCGTTTCGACCTGAGCTTCTGCAAACTGCTTTTTTTCTTTATGAATGGCAAACGTTACACGCTCTCCGGGCAGCGCACCGCCGATGAATACAGTCTTCCCATCGACTCTGGCAACACCCCTGCCCTCATAATCCAAAGAAAAAACTTCCGCCTCTTGATACCGTTCTTTCACACTCATACCGTTTCCGTCAGACAGCCTCTTACCGGCCGTCTGACTGCTTTCCAATACCGAAAGCGCATATTTTCTCACAAAAACACAGAGTTTCAGGTATCATGCGCCAAAAACTTTCATTTCAATCCCTACAAAAAAAAGACGACATGAAAAAATTATTCCTTGGCCTGACAGCCGCCCTTCTGACCTCGGCCGCTGCTGCAAACACACTTATTCCAGACGTCTCTCCCGCCTCTTCCGGACAACACGTCGTTATCAATATTACGCAACAGCGTTTGTTCCTCTACGACAACGGCAAACTGAGCAAAATTTATCCTGTTGCCGTCGGCAAAGCCATGACCCAAACCACTCTGGGCGAACACAAAATCGGCGCCAAAGCCTACAACCCGGTTTGGCACATCCCTAAATCCATCCAAAAAGAACGCAATGACGGCGTAAAAAGCGTACCGGCCGGCCCAAATAACCCGCTGGGCCCCGTATTTGTCCGCCTTGGCGACCCTAAATTGAGCCTGGGCATTCACGGCACCAATGCCCCTGCCAGCGTACCCGGCGTCCGCAGCCATGGTTGCGTGCGCATGAAATCGCCTGACGCATTGGAATTTGCCAAAACCATCGCAACAGGTGCTCCTGCCTCCGTTATCTACCAAATGGCAAGCCTGAACGAAGATGCCAACCAAAACTTGTGGCTGGCTGCCTATCGCGACCCGTACGACAAGAAAAACCTTGATACGGCTGCCCTGAAAAAAAGCATTGCCGCTTGGGCAAAAGCGCACGGCAAAACCATTCCTGCCGCACGTGTGGATGCAATCCTGAAAGGACGCACCGGTGCGGCAAACTGTCTGACCTGCGCCAAAGGCGTGAAACTCAAATCGCCTTTAAAATCTTTGGCATGGACCAGCGGCACGGATGCTTACAGCAAACCCAAAGTCATGCCGAAACCGGCTCCTGCTAAAGATGTGGTATTGCCTCAAGGCACTGAAATCGAAGTCGATGCTACCGACGATACAAACAAAGCAGCATCCGAACCGAAACAAAGCGTTCGTCCGACTCCGGTGAAACCGGCAAAACCAGCTGCCAAACCGGCAACCACTCCTGCCGAGACGCCTGCTTCGGAGCCTAAAGCCGCTTCCGAACCGGCTACTGCCCCGGCCTCTGCGCCTGTGAAAGAGGCTCCGGCAAGCAGCGAACCGGAAGATTTGCTGTTCTAAGCAGAACAAAACACATAACCAAAGGCCGTCTGAAACGAATTGTTCAGACGGCCTTTTCGTATAATTGGATATTGGAAATAGATGCCCCTCTTAATTCAGACGGCCTTTTTGCTTTCCAAATATTCTGACAAGCCGCGCTCGCGCAAAATACAGCTCGGGCATTCATGACAACCGCCGACCACGCCGTTATAACAAGTATGCGTATGCTCGCGAATATAATCCAACACACCCATTTCATCCGCCAATGCCCAAGTTTGCGCTTTGGTTAAATACATCAAGGGCGTGTGGATTTGAAAAGCGTAATCCATGGCCAGATTCAGCGTAACATTCATCGACTTGACGAACACATCGCGACAGTCGGGATAACCGGAAAAGTCGGTTTCGCACACGCCGGCAATGATATGGCGTATCCCCTGCCCTTTGGCGTAAATGGCGGCATAAAGCAAAAACAAAGCATTGCGCCCATCTACAAATGTATTGGGCAGGCCGTCTGAAGCCGTTTCAATCGCCGCCGTATCATCCATCAAGGCGTTATGCGTAATCTGTTGCATTAGGCTCAAATCGAGCACGGTCTGCTTCACGCCCAAATCTTGGGCAATCCAACGCGCGCGCTCCAATTCGATGGCGTGGCGTTGTCCATATTGAAAAGTGATGGCCTGCACATTTTCAAGGCCATAGGTTTGAATTGCCTGAATCAGGCAGGTTGTTGAATCCTGCCCGCCCGAAAAAATAACGAGGGCCTGCTGTTTTTCCATAGTAAATTCCTAGTTTTGTTAACGCGGGAGGTTTGCGAACCGCGTGATTCGAAGATTGACGGATTATAACGGATTTCGTCTATAATCACGGCACTTCATTTTCTTTTATATAGCATAATCATGAGCATCTACGCCCTGAAACCAAAATTTCAAAACCTGTTGCGCCCCATTGTTAAGCGACTGTATCAAAAAGGCATTACTGCCAATCAGGTTACCCTGTTTGCCTGCACCGTTTCCATTTTGATCGGTTTGCTTTTAGCATTGTTTGCAGGTGTATCCACATTATTCTGGCTTTTGCCGATCTGGTTGTTTGTCCGCATGGCGCTGAATGCGATGGACGGTATGCTGGCACGGGAGTTCGGTCAACAATCGGCATTGGGCGGCTATTTGAATGAAATCACCGACATTGTCGCCGATGCTGCTTTGTATCTGCCTTTTGCCTTTATCGCGCCCTTCGGCGGTGTGCAAATTGCCCTGTTTATTTGGCTGGCGGCAATGACTGAGTTTTGCGGCGTTTTGGGGCAAATCCACGGCAACGGCCGGCGTTATGACGGGCCATTCGGCAAAAGCGACCGTGCATTCTTTATCGGCGCATTGGCCGTATGGTATGCAGTCGCCGGCAGCTTCCATTCTCTTTTCTATATCCTTATGTGGCTCGCCTGCGCGGCATTGGTTTATACCTGCTACAAACGTGTCATCAATGGCTTGAAGGCCGTCTGAAATTTATCCACGTTCTTGGGTTAATCATCATTGATTGGAGTATTTAAACCCATCAACCTGTTTTACTGAAAACAAGAAGGCCGTCTGAAACCATAAACTATCGGTTTCAGACGGCCTTTTATCCGTCAGCCAAGATAACTTACTGTTTACCCAGTTGACTGTAATCTACCAACATATACTTGGCAGTAATTTTCTGTGAAGCATTGCCTTCGTCGCCCATCAAAATCATCTGCGGCTTGCCGTTAACGGTAATCGAATCGACGGCTTCAACGTTGGTGATGTGTTGCAGATTAGGCAGAGAGATTTTTTGCGGTTCATCGGTCGGATTACCGCTCCAAGTCCACAGTTGCGAGAATTTCTGTCCATTCTCATCCTTCACTTCATTGGCAATCACATAGGTTTTCAACACAGGATCATAGTTGAGGGAACGGATACCGCCGCCATCAATATCAATCACCGCCACTTCATCAAATTCAGGTTTGGCGTTGCGCTCAAATACATCTTTCGGATTGCTGATAAACGCGACCAAAGCCATGTTGTTGAACTCAGGATCACGAAATCCCAAAACGAGACGTTTTTTCACCGGATCAAACGCCATGCCCTCAATATTGATTTCTTCAAAAGAAACTTCAGCCTTGGTTCGCTCGCGAATCAAATCATGCAGCTTATGATCGGTTTCCAAAACCTGCGTCAAATTGTCGTAACTGGTCAGCCCCAACACATTGCCGTCTTGGATTTTAAAGCGCATCAGGTGTTCGCGGTCGGGCGAACGGTTGCCTTTACGGGTGCGCGAATGTGAAGTCAGCGCGTAGATAAAGCCTTCATCATCGCGCGCCAGAGCCTCCAAGTCGCTGAGACGGCGTTTGAAACCGGTAATCACGCGCGTATCCAATGCCTCGTCTTCCACAAACCTGCCGGTTTTATCAATGCTGACAATACTGAACGCATGGTTGGGTTCGTCTTCCGCAATCAACAAATTGCCGTCCAGAAGCTGTTGTACGGCGGAAGGCTCATACACACCGTTAAACATATTGATTCCCAGCGAACGCAGCTCTGCCGCATTGTTGGCCGGCGGTATCAGCAATGACGGCAATGTTTTCACGCCGATAAATGCCACCAGTGAAGCCAGCAAGCCCCAGCGGAATACCGCGTAAGACAAATTGATGTATTTGAACTGTTTGTCCGCCAACAAACCAAGCCAATAAAGATGGTCGCTCATCTTTTCATAGATTTGTTTACGGTCGCCCATAATCTCCTGCATCATTTCCCAATATTGATCTTTTTGCAGTTTCACACGGTCTTCATAAATCAAAATATTGGGTTGGCTGCCGCCAAAAAAGCGCGTTTCGGTACTGCTGAGACGGGTTTTCAAATCCTTCAGCTTAGAACGGCCGCGGATAAAATCCTTAAACCATGTCCGCGCCGCCTGCATTTTGCCGATACGTTCCGGCGAAGCAGAAAGCAATGCAAACACGATAGACGCGGCGGCAGTAATCATAAACGTACTGGCCGGAATCAGAAATTCGGGCGACGATGAAAAAATAAACGCACCCGAAATCATCAGTGCAGACACGATAAAACCATTCAGCGAAATCATAATATTCGCTTTGGTTGCCGCCAGCGCCAACAATTCCATCTCCGAGCGTACGGCATTGCGGAACATGGTTTCCACGCCCTTATTCGTACCCAACAAATCAGGCGCATTCAAATCTTCGGCTTTATTTTTTTTCTTTTTCGCCTTGTCTTTTTTGCGTTTGGCTTTCTTTTCACTTTTTTCAGACGGCATCTCAGGATGTTCAACTGCTTCCTGACCTTCTACCGCCTCCTGAATTTCTACCGCTTCAGCCGCAACACCAACTTCGTTTTCAACAGTATTGTTTCGATCGCGATCCCAAAAATCAACGTCCTGTTGGGAATCGGCAGATATACCGCCGTTTAAAGGTCTGCCTTGGTCGCCCATCTGCTTCTGCCGGCCGTCTTCCTTCCAATCATTCAAATCCATATCATGACTCCCAACATCAAACACTTTGAATTAAATGGAAAATAAAAAGCATATTTAGTTCATTTATTTTAGGTAATTTACATGCCGCTTACATTCTTTAAATACCTAAATAGCAAACTGCCGCAGAACCCCAAAGTCCTGCGACAACCCGCTTTGCATCAAAATATTAATAGTCGATGCGTTCTTTAATAATTTTCAAATCAGGATAAGACAAAACAATGTCGTACTCACGACCATCTTTAAAAGCCTCGATATCCAACACAGGCTGGCCTCGACGGCTATCGGCTTCAACATCGTGAACTTGATAGCCACGTTGTTCCAATATTTTTACGGCTTTAGCACGATTTTGCTCGAAGTTTTTGTCGCTGTAGATTTTTTGTTCAATGTAATCGCTGGCACCGGCAGTAGCGGCAGACAAAGCAACGATGGCGGTCAATAAGAATTTTTTCATGTTTGATTTCCTTTTCAAATGTGTATTCGGGTTTCGATGGATGTATTAAAACACAGTAAAATTAGCAGTTAATTAGTGCTTGGTTAAACGCAGTAAAGGCCGTCTGAAAACTGTTCAGACAGCCTTTAACCTTAATCATCAAATTTCAAACGTATTGCTCAAGTGTAAATCCAGAGAGTTAGAAACAATGAAAAGCCTGCAGCGAATATTCACCCAACAAATGGAAAAACCATGAACAACTTTTGCGAAATCACCTTTTGCCAACAAATCGGCAGCAACAAACAACACAACCAAGATGCCCTTTTTAACGGCGAGCAAGTGTTTCAATATAAACTCAAAACCGCTGAAACACGTCTTGAAACCCGTCCACGCTTTATCATCAGGATAGCCGACGGCATTTCCAATAGCAATCGTCCCGAAAAAGCCAGCAAATTAGCCATGCACCTATTAAGCCATACAACCAAACTCAGCCGTCAAACCATCAATCATGTACAAACCGCTTTATCTAAAGAGTTGGCAGAGGATTATTTTGGTTCCTCAACCACTTTTGTTGCCGCCGAAATCGACCAAACCACCGGCAAAACCAAAATCATCAGCGTAGGCGACAGCCGCGCCTATTTGATTGATACACAAGGAAAATGGAAGCAACTGACCCAAGATCACTCGATACTCTCCGAATTGCTGGATGGTTTGTCGGATAAAAAAGAAGAAGGGTTTGCCACCATATATGGCGGTGTTTCTTCTTATCTAGTAGCAGATTATTCCGATTTCCAAGACAAAATGTGCCATGTCGAGCTTACGCTTAAAGCAGGAGAAAGCCTGCTGCTTTGTTCAGACGGCCTAAGTGACGCTCTTTCAGAAGAAATAAGAGAAAAAATTTGGCAACAATATGATAACGATAAGTCCCGTCTGACTGTATTTCGTAAATTAATGGCGAAACAAAAAGTTTATGATGATATGTCGGTAGTAGTTTGTAAGGTTATCCAAACGCCCTCTATCTAACTCTTTTAACAATCACTGTCATCAGTTTTAAGTGAAATTTGAAACCATCTTTTACCATATCTCTCCATCATTGCATTCATCCGTCTATCGGATAATCATTGCATTTATTCGATATGTCATGATACTGTTCAAAAAATATGACTATTAGGAGTTTCTCATGTCCGAACAGCAAAAATTCTTTTCAACCCAAGACGGGACTTCGCTTTTCTACCGCTATCGCCCTGCTGCCGATGGTTCTTCCGATAAAGCCATTGTGCTGTTTCATCGCGGACATGAGCATTCCGGCCGGATGATGTTTGTGGCGGATGAGCTGGGTTTCAACGATTTTTCCTATTTCGCTTGGGATGCGCGCGGTCATGGTTACAGCCCCGGTGAACGTGGCGATAGTCCGAGTATCGGCACTTCGGTTGCTGATGTAGATGATTTTATCCGACACATTCAAAGCGAATACGGCATCAAACCTGAAAACATCTGCGTGATTGCGCAAAGTGTCGGCGCGGTATTGGTTTCTACTTGGTTGCACGATTACGCACCGAAAATCCGTTGCGCCGTATTGGCTTCGCCTGCGTTCAAAGTCAAACTCTATGTTCCGTTTGCCCGTACCGGTTTGAAACTCATGCAAAAATGGCGCGGCAATTTCTTTGTCAACAGCTACGTCAAAGCCCACTATCTGACCCACAATGTCGAACGTCAAAAAAGCTACGACAATGACCCGCTGATTACCCGCGCCATTTCTGTGCGCATCCTGCTGGGTTTATATGAAGCGGCCGAACGCGTCGTTGCCGATGCACAAGCGATTACTACGCCTGTACAACTGTTAATTTCAGGCAGCGATTGGGTCGTTCATCACAAACCGCAACACGATTTCTACAATCGTTTGGGCAGCCATATTAAAGAGCGCCATATCCTGCCCGGTTTCTACCACGATACTTTAGGCGAGCAAGACCGTGAAATTGCGTTTGTAGAAATGCGCCGTTTTATCCGCGAGCGTTTCAACCAACCTTTGCAACCAGTTGATTTAACCCAAGCACATTTGTACAGCGACAGCCGCCGCGAAGCTGACGAACTGGCTACGCCTTTGCCTATTTGTTCGCCACGCGGCGCATTTTGGGCAATATATCGTGCCTCGCTCAAACTGGGTGCGCGCTGGAGTGAAGGCTTGAGAATCGGTCAAGAAACAGGTTTTGATTCAGGCAGCACGCTGGACTACGTCTACCGCAATCAACCGCAAGGCAGCAACGCTTTCGGTGTATGGGTGGACAAATACTATCTCAATGCCATCGGCTGGCGCGGCATCCGCCAACGCAAAGTCAATATCGGCAAAGCCATTCAGACGGCCTCAGCCAAACTGCGTGAAGCAGGCAAACCTGTACACGTTTTGGATATTGCATCCGGTCATGGCCGCTATGTATTGGATGCCCTGACTACCGATACGTTGCCTGATTCCGTACGCTTGCGCGATTACAGCCCGATTAATGTCGAAGCCGGACGCAAACTGATTGCCGAGCGCGGCTTGCAAAACACGGTAACCTTCAATGAAGTCAATGCCTACGACCGCGCCAATTATCACGATTTACAGCCGCGTCCAACGCTGGGCATCGTCTCCGGCCTGCACGAATTGTTTGCCGACAACGATTTAATTTTGAACTCACTCTACGGCTTCGGCGAAGCCATTGAAACCGGCGCCTACCTGATTTACACCGGCCAACCTTGGCATCCGCAACTGGAAATGATTGCCCGCGCCCTGACCAGCCACAAAGCAGGCAGCCCAAACTGGGTAATGCGCCGCCGCAGTCAACAGGAAATGGATCAGCTGGTTGAAAAAGCCGGTTTTGAAAAAATCCATCAATGGATAGACGAAGACGGTATTTTCACCGTGAGCTTGGCAGTGAAGAAATAAAATATAGGCCGTCTGAACAAATTTTTAACTTTCAGACGGCCTTATTAAACCATGTACCTATCCATGAAACCCGCCCTCAAAACCTCCCTAATCAAGCTGATTTCAGTCGGTATCCTGTTCTACACCAGCTACGGCCTGTCCAACCATTTTGCGGCATCGCTGGACTATGTGCCTGAAATCGCTTTTGCATGGGAGCGCAATATTCCGTTTTGGGCATGGACGATTGTGCCTTATTGGTCGCTAAACCTGATGTATGCCGCGGCATTTTTCCTTTGCCGTGATACACATGAACAAAACCGATATGTAGCGCACCTTGTAGCTGCCCAACTGATTGCGACTCTTTGCTTCGTGCTGTTTCCGCTGCGTTTCGGGTGGTCTAAACCGCCTGCCGATGGGCTGTCGGGCTGGCTGTTTGATTCATTGGCTGCATTTGATTTGCCGTACAACCAAGCGCCATCTTTGCATATCGCGTTGGCGATTATCGTGGGTGCGTTTTATTGGACGCGCTTTCCAAAAATCCGCCTGCCGCTTTTCTTATGGCAAAGCCTGATTGCTTTGTCGGTATTGACGACTTATCAACATCATTTTATTGACGTGCCAACCGGAGCATTGCTCGGCTGGCTGGTGTTGTGGGCTTTCCCGCGTCAGATGGCTTCACCGCTAAAACTGGGCTTGAGTCATGCACGCTCACAAAAGATTGCGCTGCTGTATTTACTTGGTGCGTGTTTGATGGCTTTACCTGCGCTGCTGGGTGGCGCGTGGCTGTGGTTGATATGGATTAGCATGTCTTTGTTGATGGTGGCTTTTGCCTATTTGACTGGAAATGCAAACGTATTCCAAAAACAGGCTAACGGTAAATTATCGGCAGCAGCGACGGTTTTACTATTGCCTTATCTAGTGGGCGTACGGCTAAACATGGCGTATTGGTTACGCGGTAAAGCGAAAACGGTACCAGTCCACCATAATGTATGGATTGGCAGCGTTTTAGGGATTTCAAACCATCAGCCTGCGGTATTGGATGTATGCGCCGAATATCCCTGCCGTAGCCATCAAGGAGAATATCGCGCTCTGCCTTTACTGGATATGGCAACGCCGTCTGAAAACGATTTGGTTCAGACGGCCTTGATATTGGAAACCTTGCGCCAAAAACACGGTAAAGTATTGGTATGTTGCGCTTTAGGTTATGGAAGAAGTGCCGCAGTGATGCTGACGTGGCTGCTGGTCTATGGTGGCTGCAAAGACTTGGCGCAAGCGAAGGCCGAACTCAAACAGGCTCGGCCGCAAATGGTATTATCGCCGGCCACTGCCCAAGCAGTCGAAGCTGCGGCCAACCGTTTAAAACAAGGATAATGATGGACAACGCAACCGATAGCCGTATTACTGCCCACCTACTCTCTACCGCACATTATATTGCCGTCTGCAATGCCCTGCTGCTTGCCTTATCGGCAAAATATGGCGGCACATGGTTTGCGGTGCAACTCGTCTTAGCAGCGGTTTTGTTGTACTGCCATATCCGCATTCACTTCGACCGCCGCGTGTTCCAAGACTTTGCCGACAACCGCTACTCGCCTGAAGACTTTGACCAATCCTTACAGCAAAACGGTTTGCGCCAAATTTCAGGCAACCGTACTTTGACCCAACGGATAAACGGCGCACTTTCCTTATGGCGCAAATGCTTATACCTGACCGCCGCCCAATTTTTAATTTTGCTTATCCAAAGCATTTGATTATTTTGCTGATTTACTCAAATCGAATCCTTAGCGGTATCTCACCCCAAAAGGCAGAAACAATGAAAAACCTCCTTAAAAAACAACTTGCCTGGCTAACCGACCAAGCCTTGTGTCTGTCGGTCTCTTTTCTTACGGGCGTACGTCCTAAAAGTCCGCGCGAGCTGACATTCAATCAGCACCAAAAAGTTTATTACGCCAATCACGGCAGCCATGGCGATTTTGTGTTGGTGTGGATTTCCCTGCCCCGCCGCTGGCGTTTGTCCACGCGCCCTGTCGCCGGTTCGGATTATTGGCTGACGAGCAAACTCAAACGCTTCATCATTCAAAACGTTTTCAATGCCTTGCTGATTCCGCGCCATAGCGATAATCCGCAGGCGATTACCGAACAGATGAAAGACGCGCTGAACGCGGGCGACTCCTTGATTATTTTTCCTGAAGGCACGCGTAACACTGACGACAACACCATCCTGCTGCCGTTCAAGTCCGGCATTTATCACCTGGCGAAAAGCAAACCCAATACCGAATTTGTGCCGATTTGGATAGACAACATCAGCCGCGTGTTGCCCAAAGGCAAAATCCTGCCTATCCCGCTTTTGTGTGAAGTCCATATCGGACAACCGCTTACCTTGCAGGAAAACGAAGACAAAGACAGCTTTTTGACACGCAGCCGTGAGGCATTGCTGGCACTCAGGCCGTCTGAAAACGACCGCAGCGAGCTTCGCCAAAATGAATCTGAAGTTCAGCAAAACAAAGGAGGACAAGCATGAGCCTTTCTACGACTTCCCAACAAATCATCGTCGAACAAACCGCCGCTCATCTGACTCCGCAAGCCGGCTATATTTTTGTCGGCGTATTTGCCGTATTGTGTTTCGCCAGCATCATCGGGCAATGGCTCAAGCGCAAAAACGGCGCAGATAATGCCACCATCGCCAACCTCAACGCCCGCATTTACGCATGGTGGCTGATGACGCTGGTGTTGCTGGGTGCGTTTTGGTTCGGCAAAATCGGAACGGTTGTACTGTTTTTCCTGATTTCATTTGCCGCACTGCGCGAATTCATGACCCTCGTCTATCGCCGCCGCAGCGACTATTACAGCATGGTGGTCTGCTTTTACCTGCTGCTGCCGGTGCAATACTATTTCGTCTATGACGGCTGGTACGGCATGTTCAGCATTTTTATTCCGGTTTACGGCTTTTTGATACTGCCGATTATTGCCAGCCTCAGCGGCCAAACCGCGCACTTTTTGGAACGCGCCGCCAAAACACAATGGATGGCGATGATTTGCATCTTCTGCCTGTCCCATGTTCCGGCGCTGATGTTTCTCGACTTGGACGGCTTTGACAACGGCAACAATATCCTGTTGCTGATTTTTCTGATTGGCGTGGTGCAAGTATCGGATGTGTTGCAATACGTTTGGGGCAAACTGATCGGCGGTGCAAAAATCATGCCCTCGCTTTCCCCGTCCAAAACCATTTCCGGTACAGTCGGCGGTATTTTGTCGGCCACGGCCATTGCCGCGTTGATGGCGCCGATCACGCCGTTCTCCCACGGCCAAGCGGCCGTTATCGGCTTTATCGTCTGCCTGATGGGCTTCTTTGGTGGCCTGGTTATGTCTGCCATCAAACGCGATTATGGTGTCAAAGACTGGGGCAATATGATACGCGGCCACGGCGGCATGCTTGACCGCGTGGATTCGATTTGCTTTGCCGCACCCGTGTTTTTCCACATCACCCGCTATTTCTGGAACGGCTAAACTTCAGGCCGTCTGAAAACTATTTTTCAGACGGCCTCTAATATCCGAAACCGCCAATCCGCCGATTCGTTATACAATACGCAACTCTTGTTATTACATATACACAATATGAATAAACCCTCTCCAATCTTTCCCATTTTTCTTGCTACGCTTATCTTCGCCCTCATTGTTTGGTCAGGTATCAATCCCCATGACCGCGCGGTTTGGTACGCCGAAATCATCCCCGTAGCCTCCGCATTTTTCCTTCTGGTTGCCACTTACCGCATTTTCCGCTTCAGCAACTTGGCCTACTTATTCATGAGCTTCTGGCTGATTATGCATTCCATCGGCGCATACTATACTTTTGCCGATGTGCCGTTTGAATCCATCAACCGCTTTGTCGAACCGATTTTGGGCGAAAACCGCAATCATTACGACCGTATTGCCCACTACATCATCGGCTTTTATGCCTACCCGATGGCTGAATGGCTGCTGCGCCGCAAGCTGTGTAATCTGCCGCTGGCTCTGTTTTTCTCCCTGTTCTTCATCATGAGCGTGGCTGCCGCCTATGAAATCATCGAATGGCAATATGCCGTTATCGACGGCGGAGAGGCCGGACTGGAGTTCTTGGGTTCTCAAGGCGATATTTGGGACGCGCAAAAAGACATGCTTGCCGATACTTTGGGCGCGTTAACCTCGCTGTTTATTTTTGTGTTTACCCGACCCGATAAGCGTTTGGGTTTCTCTTAAATACATCCCTTTAAAGCAAAAGGCCGTCTGAAACCAGATTTTCAGACGGCCTTTTTTCATTTTTCCATCGCTATTATTGTAAAAATTAATAAATACGATAGTTAAAAACATAAGCCGATTTTGAAACAAAATCCGTCATCAAAATTTTTAAGCACATGAAATATATAAAAAACAACGTCTGTTAAGATTTTGTAAACAATATGCCTACGTCAACCTGAATTTTTCAATTTGATTTAAATCAGCATATCTTGTGTCATTAATCCATAAAATATCCGGAATTCTACAAAATATTGATTAACCCGATAGAGGTTATCATCAAGACGAGGAACACAAAATGCAGAAAATTCCAGAATTGGTCTGCCCCGCCGGCAACCTGCCTGCACTGAAAACCGCTGTGGACAACGGTGCGGACACGGTTTACATGGGTTTGAAAGATGCGACCAATGCACGAAACTTTCCGGGACTGAATTTCGATATGAAATCGGCGCGGGAAGGTGTAGCTTACGCCCATGCGCGCGGGCGCAATGTACTGATGGCCATCAATACATTTGCACAAGCGGGTCAAGTGGAGCGTTGGCACGCCGCTGTGGATACGGCGGCGGATTTGGGTGCCGATGCGATTATTGTTGCCGACCCCGCCATCATGGCGTATGCGGCAGACAAACATCCGAATTTACGCCTGCATATGTCAGTACAAGGTTCGGCTACCAATTACGAAGCCATCAATATGATGAAGGAGCTGTTCGGCATCCGTCGTGCCGTTTTGCCGCGCGTACTGACCATCGATCAGGTCAAACATGTGATTGACAATACTGATGTGGAAATTGAAGTCTTTGGCTTCGGCAGTTTGTGTGTGATGGTAGAAGGCCGTTGCATCTTGTCGAGCTATGCAACAGGCGAATCGCCCAATATGCAAGGTGTCTGCTCTCCGGCAAAATCCGTCCGCTGGGAACAACTGCCCGACCGCATGAACGTACGTCTAAACCAAGTATTAATAGACCAATACAAACCCAATGAACCGGCAGGTTATCCAACCTTGTGCAAAGGCCGCTTTGAAGTCAATGATGAAACCTACTATGCTTTGGAAGAACCGACCAGCCTGAATGTTTTGGAAATGTTGCCCGAACTCATCAAAATCGGTGTGTCCGCCATCAAAATCGAGGGACGCCAACGCAGTCCGATGTATACGGCACAAGTAACCAAATCCCTGCGCCAAGCACTGGATGCAGCCGCAGCCGACCCGTCGCATTTCAAAGTCAATCCGTCCTGGAACAATGCCTTGAGCAAAGTTTCGGAAGGTCATCAGACAACTTTGGGCGCATACAACCGCCCATGGAAATAAGGGGAAGAAAATGAATTCATTGAAATTGTCGTTGGGCCCTATTTTATTTTTCTGGCAAAAAGAAGCCCTGCTGGAATTTTACGTTTCCATGCTGGATACGCCGTTGGATACGGTCTATTTGGGTGAGGTAGTCTGCTCACGCCGTCAGAAAATGCGCTTTGCCGACTGGTTCGGACTGGCTGAAGACCTGGCAGAAAGCGGTAAGGAGATTATTCTTTCCTCACAAGTCCTGCTCGAAAGCGAATCCGATCTGAAACGCCTGCGTAAAATCACGGAGCAGGGAAAGTTTAAAGTTGAAGCCAACGACATGGGTGCGGTCAAATTGGCACGCGAACACAGCATCCCGTTTGTTGCCGGTGCAAGCCTGAATATCTACAACGAAACCACTTTGGACGT
Source organism: Neisseria sp. HMSC070A01 (assembly GCF_001810165.1). Lineage (NCBI taxonomy): Bacteria > Pseudomonadati > Pseudomonadota > Betaproteobacteria > Neisseriales > Neisseriaceae > Neisseria > Neisseria sp. HMSC070A01. Next base: position 112,810 of record NZ_KV800123.1, read on the forward strand.
ATTCCGAAAATTAGGGGCATTCCGCTGGATTGCACCGTCCGAGCTGAGCCGCGATAAGGTTGCCGAAATCATCAAGGCTTCAGACGGCATTGAAACCGAACTCTTTGCTTGGGGTAAAATGCCACTCGCCTATTCATCACGTTGCTTTACCGCCCGCCATTACAATCTGAATAAAGACAGTTGCGAGTTCCGCTGTCTCGACCACGAGCACGGTATGGCCATGAATACGCGAGAAGGCCAGCCGTTTCTCACCATCAACGGCATCCAAACCATGTCTTACGGCTGCCAAAACCTACTGCCCCACCATGAAGATTTGAATAAAATCGGCGTGAATATGCTCAGACTGTCGCCACAAATGCACGGCATGGCTGAAATTATCCAAATTCACCGCGATGTATTGGACGGAAAAGCCACATGGGAAGATGTCCGCCCCGAATTGGAACGACTGACTACCGGAACACTGGTTGACGGCTATTGGCGCGGTCAGCCCGGTATTGAAACCGTGAAGGAGGCATATTATGGCGCTGCCTGAAATCATATTACCCAAATGGATGGCGAAAATCGGTACCAAACTTCCCGGCAAACCTCCGCGCTTTGTTTTGGTCTCCGTATTGAATACCATGCTGAAAAAAGGTTTACTGCCTGCCGATATGGAACTTTTTGCCGGAAGGAAATTTGAAATTGAAGTTTTGGATGCCGGTATCAAAGTGCGGTTTAGTGCCGATACGGAAAAATTTCTGGATGACAACTTCAGCGGCACTCCCGATCTGAGATTGGCCGCCAACGGCATAGACTTCATGCGCATGATGATGCGCGAGGAAGATCCCGACACCTTATTTTTCAACCGTAAATTGCAAATTGAAGGCGATACGGAACTAGGGTTAATTACTAAAAACTTACTCGACAGCGTCGAGTGGCCTTTCAGCGAATGGTTCCTGAAACGCAGTACGTCCACTTTGGATTGATTAATTTTGGTTGAGTCTGAATGTTTCAGACGGCCTTATATATTTTGCCTCTTTTTGATATGTTTTTTCTTATTGGTTTTATCAAATATAAAAAAGCGTACCTTGTTAGGTACGCTTTTTTCAATCCAACTCAAAATTAGAATTTTGCACCGGACTCATTTGCCATAAAGTCTACAGCCGCTTTAACCTCATCGTCACTCAAGCTGCTGTTGCCGCCTTTGGCAGGCATTGAATTAAAACCTTCAAGCGCGTGTTTGTGCAAAGTGTCTTTACCTTGCTTGATTCGAGGAGCCCAGTCGTCTTTTTTACCGACAACAGGTGCACCCGGAATCATACCGCCATGACATGTTTTACAGTTGGCTTCAAAAACAGCTTTGCCATCTACCTTAACCGGAGCCGCTTCTGCTTTTTCAGCAGGTTTGGCTTCAGCAGCCGGAGCAGCTTTGGCATCTGAAGCAGCTTTATCGGCAGCAGGAGCCGAAGCGGCCGCCGGAGCAGAAGCATCGGCAGGTTGAGCTGCCGGAGCAGGCTCGGCTTTTTTAGCAGGAGCTTTTTTACCGTCTTTGTTGGACAAACCCCAAACATAGGCAGTCATGATGTGCAGCTTGTCTTTGTCGAGGAAGTGACCCCAAGCCGGCATTTGACTGTGTCGGCCGTTGGTAATGGTTTCGATAATCGATTTTTGAGTACCGCCCCACAACCATACGTTGTCGGTCAGGTTCGGAGCAACGCCTTGGATACCTTGACCTTTGTCGCCGTGACAGGTAAAACATCTTGCCGGGGGACCGTTAAACAAGACTTTACCACGTGCGGCACGTTCTTCATCGTATTGGTCTTTGGATTTGGATAAGGACATGACATAGTGTGCCACATCTTTTACTCGCTCTTCGCCTAATTCAGGACCCCAAGCCTTCATTGTTGCCGTACGGCCTTTTTCAATGGTTTCCTGAATTTTTTCAGGTTCGCCGCCCCACAACCAATCGTCGTCGGTCAAATTCGGGAAGCCTTTGGAGCCTTTGGCATCTGAGCCGTGACATTGGATACAGTAGGTATTGAAAAGGTTTTGCGCAATAGCACGGGCTTCAGGATCTTTAGCCACTTTCTCAATCGGCATATTGGAAAATTTAGCATACGCTTTACCGTATTGCTGATTGGCTTTGGCAACTTCTTCTTCATATTGACCATGGCTGCTCCAGCCCCACAGGCCTTTGTAATCGCCGATACCTGGATACATAATCAGGTAGCCGACGCCAAACAGCCATGTGCAGACATAAAGCCAAAACCACCAACGTGGCAGAGGGTTGTTGTACTCCGAAATGCCGTCCCACTCATGACCTGTGGTTTTTACTTCTTCGCCTTTTTTAGGGCGTTTCACAACGTTTTGCGAAAGCAGAAGCCAAGCCAGGCCGATGAAGCTGAGCACGACGATAACGGCAATATATATACTCCAGAAACTACTGGTAAATTGGGATGTTGTGTTCATTATTTTGCTCCGTGATCACGGACTGACTGAGCTTGATCGTCCTTTTCAGACGGCCTTTGTTCGTCATTATCGAAAATACTGCTGGCAGCATCGTCATAGTTTTTCTTATTGCGTCTATTGAACACAATATAGAGGACTAAAATAAAGCTGATAAATACCCAAACAGTAAAGAGCGAGCGAGCCCAGTTAGCGTCCATGATGTTACCTTACGTTTTTCAATGCCAAGCCCAAGCCTTGCAGGTAGGCGATAACAGCGTCCAGCTCTGATTTGTTGGCCAGCATTTCAGGTGCTTTGGCAATTTCTTCATCGCTGTAAGGTGTACCCACTTTACGCAGGGCTTTCATATGCGCCACAGTTGCCTCGGCATCGACTTTATTGCGTGCGAGCCATGGGAATGCAGGCATATTGGACTCCGGCACAACGTCGCGCGGGTTCAGCAGGTGAATGCGGTGCCATTCATCGGAATAACGGCCGCCGACACGAGCCAAATCCGGACCGGTACGTTTAGAACCCCATTGGAACGGATGGTCATAAACAGACTCACCGGCAACAGAGTAATGACCGTAACGTTCAGTTTCTGCACGGAATGGACGAATCATTTGAGAGTGGCAGTTGTAGCAGCCTTCGCGCACATAAATATCGCGACCGGCCACTTGCAGGGCGTTATATGGTTTCACGCCGGGTGCAGGTTCGGTAACTGCCTTGGTGAAGAACAGCGGAACAGCCTCGATCAGAAGGCCGACGCTGACTACAAGCAGGGTGAATACAATCAGTACACCGACTTTTTCTTCAGCTAATTGTTGTAATTTCATTTTGGTAGCCTATCTTTCTTGTCATTAGTGGTGTTGAGTTTGAGAAACCGCAGGAATCTCAGCATCAACTGCTTTACCACTGATAGCAGTACGGTAAACGTTATATGCCATGATGCACATACCGCTCAGGTACAGAAGACCGCCGGTGAAACGAATCATGTAGTAAGGCATGGTACGTTTTACGGATTCAACGAAGGAATAAGTCAGCGTGCCGTCGTCATTCAAAGAACCCCACATCAGACCTTGCATTACGCCGGCAATCCACATTGCAGCGATATACAGAACCACGCCGATGGTCGCGATCCAGAAATGCGCCTCAACCAATTTGGTGCTGTACATTTCATTTTTGCCGAACAAGCGGGGAATCATATAGTAAACGGAACCGATGGTTACAAAGCCCACCCAGCCCAATGCGCCGGCGTGAACGTGTGCAACAGTCCAGTCGGTGTAGTGGCTCAGAGCGTTAACGGTTTTGATAGACATCATCGGGCCTTCGAAGGTAGACATACCGTAGAAAGACAGAGAAACGATCAAGAATTTCAAAATCGGGTCGGTACGCAGTTTGTCCCATGCGCCGGACAGAGTCATGATACCGTTGATCATACCGCCCCAAGAAGGCGCAAACAGGATCAAAGACAATACCATACCCAAAGATTGAGTCCAGTCAGGCAATGCAGTGTAGTGCAAGTGGTGAGAACCAGCCCACATATAAGTGAAAATCAAAGCCCAGAAGTGGACGACGGACAAGCGGTAAGAGTAAATCGGACGGCCTGCTTGTTTAGGGACGAAATAGTACATCATACCCAAGAAGCCGGCTGTCAGGAAAAAGCCCACCGCATTGTGGCCGTACCACCATTGAACCATCGCATCAATCGCACCTGCGTAAACCGGGTAAGATTTCATCAAACCGGCAGGGATGCTGATATTATTGACGATGTGCAACAGCGCAACGGCCAAGATAAAGCCGCCGTAGAACCAGTTGGCAACGTAAATATGTTTGATTTTACGTTTGGCAATCGTACCGAAGAATACGATGGCGTAGGCAACCCACACCAGCGTAATCAAAATGTCGATAGGCCATTCCAACTCGGCGTATTCTTTACCTTGGGTGTAACCCATAGGCAAGCTGATGGCCGCAGCCACGATAACGGCCTGCCAACCCCAGAAGGTAAATGCAGGCAGCCAACCGCCAAACAGACGGGTATTACATGTACGTTGAACAACGTAGTATGATGTACCGATCAAACCGCAACCGCCGAATGCAAAAATAACCGCATTGGTGTGCAGAGGACGCAGGCGGCCGAAGTGGAACCAAGGTCCGATATTGGATAAATCGAGGGCAGGAGCAAAAAGCTGGGCAGCGACGATAACGCCGACCAACATGCCCACAATACCCCAAACTACAGTCATGATGGCGAACTGGCGCACCACTTTGTAGTTATAAGTTTGTGTGTCCATGGAAGTCTCCATAAATTATGGGTATAAAAAATTTTTATCTCACCCCAACCCCTGCATTTACGAAAAGCGCAATACGGCCAAGGCTCAAATTTTTCTAAATTTAACATAGACACCACAACATGCCAAGCAAAATTACATTCCAAATTGCATAAAATATTTAGCAAGACATAAATTCATTTCTTTTATAATCAATAAATTATTAAAATATACGCATTAAATCGGACAGGGTATTTTTTCAAGCCCCCTTTTTCATACAGTTTTATTGATATAGATTAAGCCTACCCTTTAAAACCCCTTCTTCTTAATAAACTTTAGCAAATTAACCAATAGCTATGATTAATTACAAAATTACTCCCAACTTTCTGTCTCATGAATGGCACATCACCTTATCATTCACTCAAACCAATGATTCAGAAACAGAAATCAGCTTACCCAACTGGGTTCCCGGCAGCTACCTCATCCGTGACTTTGCCCGCCACATCACACACATCAGCGCGCGCTGCAACGGCAAAGCCCAACCGCTGACACAAACCAGCAAAAACCATTGGCAAACCCCTGCCCTCAGTGGAGCGTGGGAAATTTACTACACTGTTTACGCATTCGACTTATCCGTTCGCGGCTCGTTCCTCAGCACCGAGCGCGGCTTTTTCGACGGCGCGTGTCTATTCTTAAAAGTCCACGGACAAGAACACCGGCCACATCAAATCGAATTTTCCACCCTGCCGCACACATGGCAGATAGCCACCACCCTGCCCCAAACCTCGGCGACCACTTTTCAGACGGCCTCATACGCCGAGCTTATCGACCACCCGGTTGAAACAGGCATCATCGAGTTTCTCGAATTTGAAGCACAAGGCATTCCCCACCGTATTGCATTAAGCGGCATCTATCCCGATTTTGACCGCGCCCGTTTCCTCGCCGATATTCAAAAAATCTGCGAAACCGAGTTGGCGATGTTCCCCTCCCCTGCCCCGTTTTCCGAATACCTTTTCCTACTGCATCTAGGCGACAACCTCTACGGCGGACTGGAACACATCAGCAGCACCGCCCTACTCGCCGACCGCCACAGTCTGCCATCTTACGATATGGGTGAAGCCGACAAAGCCTATACCGAATTGCTCGGCCTCTTTTCCCATGAATACTTCCACGCATGGAACGTCAAATCCATCAAACCGGCCGTCTTCGCACCCTACAACCTCGACCAAGAAAACTACACCGAACAACTTTGGGCATTTGAAGGCATTACCTCCTACTACGACGACCTCTTTCTAGCCCGAAGCCAAACCATCAGCCCCGAAGCCTACCTCACCCTGCTTGCACAAGGCATAACACGCGTCCAGCAGACACAAGGCCGTCTGAAACAAACACTTGCCCAATCCAGTTTCAGCGCATGGGACAAGTTCTACAAACAAGACGAAAACAGCCCCAACGCCATCGTCAGCTATTATCAAAAAGGCGCACTGGCCGCACTTTGCCTCGACCTCATCATCCGTGAAAAAAGCCAAGGCAAATACACCCTCGACAACGTAATGCAGCAACACTATCGCGACTGGTGCAATACTCATCAAGGCATACCCGAAAAACACTGGCAATCCCGTTGCCAAGAAATGACCGGTTTAAATTTAGAAACCTTCTTTCAGACGGCCTTATACAGCACCGAAGACCTTCCGCTCGCAGAATGCCTGCAAAGCGTAGGTGTCAAACTCGACTTTATCCCCCTACCCCGCCAACACGGAGGAGCATTTGCAAGCGAACCCCAATCGGTTGCTCCAGCCAACGATTTGGGTGCACGTTTTAAACAAAACAGCGACCATGCCGTCCTGACTCATGTATTCAATGGCGGCAGCGCAGAAAATGCCGGACTCTGCCCGCAAGACAAAATCATCGCCTTAGGCGGCTACGCCTGCAACGACCTTGCAGCACAGTGGAGCAAACTGCCTATCGGCACACGCACCACCATCCATTTCTTCCGCCAAGGCTTATTGCGCGAGACCAGCATCACAGTCCAAGCAGCAGAAGCCAATACCGCCCTGCTGCACATTACCGATCGCCAAAAACTCGAAAACTGGTTGTACAATCATTAAATAAAACTTCAAACGGCCTGCCACTTCCTAGGCCGTCTGAAATCAACATATCCATTTAATATAAAGAAAGGAAAAACGATGCCCATCCGTAAACTGACCGACTCCCTCTATATCGCCCCCCAACTAACCGAAGCTGATGTCCAAGAAGCCGTACGTCTCGGCATCCAAACCGTCATCTGCAACCGCCCGGACGGCGAAGAAGAAAACCAACCGGCTTTTGCCGAAGTACAAAACTGGTTTAAAGAGACCGGCATCAACCAATTCTCACACCAGCCCGTTGTCGCGCCTCAAATCAATGCAGCCGATGTTGCAGCCTTCCAAAATCTGTTGCAACAATCTCCAACTCCTATTCTTGCCTTCTGCCGTACCGGCACCCGTTGCTCCCTGCTTTGGGGTTATCATCAAGTGCAACACGGCGCATCCGTAGCCGAAGTAGTTGCCGCAGCCGAACAGGCTGGCGTCAATCTCAGCAACTTTGAAGCCCGCCTGCAAGAAGCCAAAGATAAAGGTTTGGCTTAATACCTAATTTATATAGTAACTAGTAGCCCTTAAGGCCATCAGGCCGTCTGAAACCGATTATTCAGACGGCCTGATTGCCTTAGCTTATTTTTAATTTATTTCCACTATCTTGAAGATATATTTTCTAAATTAAAATAGAATTGACCTGTGTCAATACCCCAATCCTATTTTCATTTATAATGCCTTCCAATGATTCAGGGTCATGCCCGAATCCTCCAGTTTCCTCGATAAGAGCCAGCTCTCTTATTAAATGATTTTTCTTTCCTCTTGATGTGTGTGTGTTTGGGTGTGGCTGAGTGCCACCCCCTTTTTTTATACCTACCCTCTTGAAGGCCGTCTGAAACTTTCAGACGGCCTTTCCTTTCCCCTAGCAAAAATAGTATAAAATCTCCTTATCGTTCAAACCACAAACCCAAAACACCATGGTCAACAAACTCACTCCCCCTCCCAGCCTGCCCGATCCGCAAGACCTCCGCGCCGTTATCGCCTACAATATGCGCCTCTACCGCGTCAACCACGGCTGGTCGCAAGAAGAACTCGCACGCCAATGCGGACTCGACCGCACCTACGTCTCCGCCGTCGAGCGCAAACGCTGGAACATCGCCCTTTCCAACATCGAAAAAATCGCATCCGCACTCAAAATTGCCCCTTACAAACTTCTCCTTCCACCGCAAGAAATGCTCCGCCAAATGACCGAGCCTGCCGATACCCAAGCCTAATTCACAACCAGACACCATCATGACCGCCGCCCAACAAGCCATCCAAACCTACCGGCAGCAAAAAGCCGCAGCAGAAACCGCCTACCGCCAAAACAACCGCCCTACCGTTTACTTCCGCGACCATATCGCCGCTGCCGAAACCATGCTGCAAACCCTCTGGCAAATCCACTTTCCCGACAGCGACGACATCAGCCTCATTGCCATCGGCGGCTTTGGGCGTTGCGAACTCTATCCTCATTCTGACTGGGATTTAGCGATTATTTCCACCACACCATTTTCAGACGGCCTGCAACAGCAAACCGCCCAATTTATCCAAACCCTTTGGGACGCACGCCTCAATCCCGCCATCAAAAGCGGCAGCATAGAAGAAATCCTCCAAAGCACCCAAAACGACATTACCGGCGAAACCGCCTTTCTTGAAGCACGCCATCTCCAAGGCAATCCCAACCTTACCGCCCAACTTCTAAACAAACTCAACACACGCCGCGACACAGCCGCCTTCATCGAAGCCAAACTCCTCGAAATGGAGCAACGCCACACCAAATCCCAAGGCACAGGCGCACAACTCGAACCCAACATCAAAACCTGCCCCGGCGGCCTGCGCGATATCCATACCCTGATTTGGACAGCCAAAGCACAAGGCATAGACAGTAACCCCACCGCCCTCGTTACCGCCGGCTTCCTCACCCGCACCGAAGCCGGCATGCTGGCCCACGGCTACCGCCGCCTCGCCAACATCCGCATTCACCTCCACCTTACCGCCGACCGTCCCGAAGACAGGCTGCTTTTCGACTACCAGTCCCAAGTTGCCGAAAGCTTAGGCTATACCCAACCCGACATCCGCGGCCGAAGCGAAGCCCTGATGCACACCTTCTACCGCGCCACCAAAGCCATCAAACAACTCAACGGCATCCTCATTCCGATTCTCAAAAACCATCAAACCCCCGGCCGCCTCCAGCACATTCACCCCATCGACAGCCACTACAAACGCATCGGCCACCAAATCGCCGCCAACGACCTTGCCCTGTTCGAGCAAAACCCCGAACACATCTTCACCATCATCCAAACCATGCAGGAGCAAAACATCACCACCATCGAGCCGCAAACCCTGCGCGCATGGTGGGCGGCCACACGGAAAATCAACGCCCGTTTCACCCAAAACCCAGAAAACCGCCGCCGCTTCATCCAATTCTTCAAACACGGCACCGGCCTTACCCAAACCCTCCGTTTTCTCAACCTCTACGGTGTACTTGGCCGCTATCTCCCCGCCTGGGAAAAAATCACCGGCCTGCTCCAACACGACCTCTTCCATATTTACCCCGTAGACGACCACATCCTGACCGTCGTCCGCAATATGCGCCGTCTCGCCATCGAAACCCACAGCCACGAAATGCCCGAGGCCAGCGCCATCATGCAGGCCTACCCACGACCGCACATCCTCTACACCGCCGCCCTGCTGCACGACATTGCCAAAGGCCGCGGCGGCGATCACGCCAAAGAAGGCATCAAAGACGCACAACAATTCGCCGCCGACCACTACTACACCGAAGAAGAAAGCCACCTCCTCGCATGGTTGGTTGAAAACCACCTGCTCATGTCCACCGTTGCCCAAAAAGAAGACATCCAAGACCCACACGTCCTCCAAGCCTTCTGCCGCCGTATTCCCACACGCGAATACCTCGACGCACTCTACCTGCTTACCATTGCCGACATCCGCGGCACCAACCCCAAACTTTGGAACACATGGCGCGCCAGCCTGCTCCAAACCCTCTACCACAGCACCGCCGCCGTTTTAAACAGCAAAAACCACGATCCCGAGCGCCTCCCCAACCGACGCGAACAAGCCGCGGCCGACCAACTCACGCGCGCAGCCGTTCCCCTCAAAAACCAACAAAAACTCCGCCGCATCCTCGGCAGCGCATACTACGTCCGCCATCAAACGCGGGAAATCCTCTGGCACACCGCAAACCTCGCCTACGACACCCAAAGTCCGGCCGTCCGCAGCCGCATTCTCCCCCAAAGCAACAGCCTTCAAGTCATGGTCTTCATGCCCAACGGCGACCGCCTCTTCGCACGCCTCTGCCGCATCTTCAGCAGCCACCGCTTCGATATCCAAGCCGCCCGCGCCTTCATCACCGAGCACGACTACATCCTCGACACCTTTATCCTCCAACTTCCCGACAATCTCCCGCCCGAAGAATATCCCGACCGCCAAAGCGCACTCGAAGCCGAACTCAACAGCTTCATCCACGGCAATACCACCGTCCAAAAACAAAGCGGCCGCCCGCACATCAGCCGCCGTATCCGCCACATCCCCATTCCGCCTACCGTGATCATCACCCCCGAAGAAGATTATCCCGGCTGGCACACCATAGACATCACCGCCGTCAACCGCCCCCACCTCCTCGCCGACATCGCCGAGACCTTCTTCGCACACAACATCAGCCTGCGCTACGCCAAAATCACCACCTTGGATCAACGCATTGAGGACAGCTTCATTACCTACAGCCCATCCCTACAAGACCCGCAAACCCAAAACACCCTAAAACAAGCATTGATCGAAGTCTTGACCCCATAAAGGCCGTCTGAACATCTTAAAAACATAGGGTGAGCATTTTTGCTCACCCTAATCGCACCCAAAAATATAAACATCCTGAATATACCCTTCTCAAACACTCAAGAAATCCAAAGCCTTAAAATGCGAACCAAAACTTCCTTCTGACATAAAACTACATTCCAAAATCATAACCTATATGAATATAATTCTAATAACAAATTTTCATTCACCTATTACACCAAACCCTCTTTAAAAATCCTTCCTGCCAAATCTTTTCCCCATTCATATTCAAAAAAAATACGCATACAAAATAAAACCCATAAAAAACAAAAAAATAAAATCACAAAATATTAAACCTACCGATTAATCCATAAAGATACCGTCTATCCAAACCAATTAACATATTATTGAACAAGCTTAATTTCTGACAAAAAACGTCACACACCCAAACTTGTCTCCCTTCCCTGTCACAAAAAACACAAAACTGACAAAAAACGTCAACCGCCCTATTTTTTAAAATCCTGAAACTTTCAAACAAAACCTCACAAAACTTAAAAAGTGAAAAATAAACCCAATAAAAACAACAAATAAAAAATAAAAAATAAAATTTTCAGCCCATTTTCCACACTTGGCACACCGACTGCTTGAAACAACACGTCCGGTAAGGCCCAAGCCTCAAAGCAGCAAGCCCGACGGAAGCTGTATATTCCTTCTTACTTTATGGTTTACTCATAATACAAAGTGCCAAGCACATTACGGACTTTTTACTTAAACATAATTATTCACACTTTCAAACTGGAGTTTTAATCAATGAAAGCAATCCAAAAAGGTTTCACCCTGATCGAATTGATGATCGTCATCGCCATCTTGGGCATCCTGGCCGTAATCGCTCTGCCTGCATACCAAGACTACACCATCCGCGCTAAAGTATCTGAAGGCTTGAGCTTGGCCGAACCTGCAAAATTGGCTGTAGCAGAAACTGCTACTGCTTTGAATGGTTTGAGCTCAGTTAAAGGTATTAATGGCACTGACAAAGGTAATACAGGTTACCAGTTCCCTGAAAATGGTAGTAACTATGTAGCATCTATTACTATTGCAGATGGTGGTGTAATTACGGTAACAAGTAAAAATACTGGTGCAGATAACACAAAAGATCCAGTATTTACTTTGACCCCTTCTCAAGCAAATGCTGAGGCACCCATTAAATGGGAATGTAAATTTTCTGGTGGCGAACCTAAACACGTTCCTGCTAACTGCCGAACTCCTGCTACTACTAATTAATCCATAATTTTCACATCAGTAGCATTTTTCAGATAAAAGCAAATCCCATAAGGTAATTATGGGATTTGCTTTATAAAAATAAAAAACTTGAAAACGATACGCTCAAATGAATACCCCATTTCAAGCCCAAAAAGGTTTTACCCTGATTGAGCTGATGATAGTTATCGCCATCCTCGGTATTCTGGTTGTTGTCGCCATACCCACTTACCAAAACTATATCGGCAGGGCGCAAGCCTCCGAAGCACTGTACCTTGCCGACGACCTGAAAACCGAAATCAGCATTGCCTCAGCGGTAAATAACCGCCTGCCCAATGCAGAGGATGTCAGTAAACAAGGTGCAATCGGCGTTACCGCTCAACGCATCGGCGGCACATACATCCAAAACGGTGGCGTAACTGTAGAAGCAGACACAGGCAAAATCAGTATTCCTTTCGATAAAGGCCAAAACAAAGGCAAAGTCCTGACCCTGACCCCTTATCGAATTAACAATGACTCGACTTGGTTGCTTAACTGGCAATGCGGCGGAACGCTGGATCCGATGATGATCCCCGCCATGTGCCGAGACAACTCAAACGGATAACAACCAAGCCCATACCCTACAAAAAAATACAAAAATACATTGCGAAGAAAACATCCCAAACAAAGCCAAATACAAACGCGGAAAACGAACAAAAGCAAAAGAAACCAAACTCTCCAAAACAAGGTCATTAAGAGCCTGAATCATCACATTACGAGAATAAATGCCGTCTGAAATCCATTTTCAGACGGCCTCTTTATATTTAATCCTAATCCGACAGGAAAGTTTTAACCTGATTGGTTCAGACGGCCCTCGTCTTTCACCACTACATAAAACAAATTCGCAACACTCCTGATAAGACAATTTGTCGCCCATCTGAACTCAATATATAATTTAACCATACAAGTCTTTATTTTTAAGCATTTTTCATTTTTAAAACATACATTGCCTACATTGGGAGAAACATCATGCCTCATCTGAATTTAGATAAAACGGATTTAAAGATTCTGCAGGTTTTGCAGGAAAACGGGCGGTTGAGCAATGTTGAGCTTTCTGAAAAGGTGGCACTCTCCCCTTCTCCCTGCCTGCGCCGTCTCAAGCAGCTTGAAGATGCGGGCATTATTCAAAAATACGCCGCCCAGCTTTCCCCTGTCTCTTTGGGCTTGGGCTTGCAGGCTTTTATCCGTGTATCGATTAGCAAGGCAAAAGATGCGCGCGAGGATTTTTCCGAATCTGTCCGCGCTTGGCCGGAAGTATTGAGCTGCTTTGCGTTAACGGGTGAAACCGACTATCTGCTCCATGCCTTTTTTACCGATATGAACGCGTTTTCCCATTTTGTTTTGGATACGCTGCTTTCGCACCACGGCGTGCAAGATGCGCAATCGAGTTTCGTGTTGAAAGAAATTAAAAACACGACCGCTCTGCCTTTGGTTCATTTGGTTCAGGATTAATGATTTGAAACTGATGAAGGCCGTCTGTTGTTCAGACGGCCTTTTAAATTTCTATGGTTTGCCTTAAAGACCATACACTTGTATACTTTTTAAGAATAATTCACATAAGCTTTTACTATGACTGACACCGTCCATCTCGATACCCATACTGTTTCAGAACATACCAAACAATGGCTGGAAAAGGCCGTTATCGGCCTAAATCTCTGCCCGTTTGCCAAAGCGCCGCACGTTAAAAACCTGGTTCGCATCGTTGTCAGCGAAGCCCGTCATTTAGACGGTTTCCTTGAAGACTTGGATCGTGAATTGCAGCTTTTGGGCAATACGCCTGCTTCGGAATTGGAAACCACTTTACTGGTTCATCCAACGCTATTCCCTGATTTTGAAACTTTCAACCAAATGTTGGAAATCGCCGATGATGCGGTTGTAGAAAACGAATTGGAAGGCATTGTCCAAATTGCGCCGCTCCATCCTGATTTTCAATTTGAAGGCACAGAAACCGACGACATCAGCAACTACACCAACCGCTCGCCCTACCCGACTTTACACCTGATTCGTGAAGACAGTATTGCCAAAGCGGCTGAAGCATTTCCCGATGCCTCGGCAATTTTTGACCGCAATATTGCGTTGCTGGAAAAAATGGGGCATGAGGGCTGGGATAAATTAGACATTCCGCGTTGTCCATTCCCGCATCACAAGCCGTCTGAAAACAAATAATTGGTGATGGAAGATGGTTCGTCATCTATTGATTTTTTGCGGCGCATTGTCGCTCGTTTTGGGCATTATCGGCATTTTCCTGCCATTTCTGCCGACCACGCCTTTCATTTTATTGACCGCTACTTGCTGGGCACAGGCTTCGCCGCGCTTTCACAATTGGCTCTATCATCACCGCTATTTCGGCCCCATCATACAAAATTGGGAAAACAACGGTGCCGTGCCGCGCAAGGCAAAGTTTTTCGCTATCGGCATGATGACCTTTTCCTGCCTGTTTATGTTTTGGCGGTTTCCGGAACGCTGGTGGATCGGTGTCATATCGTCAATCTGTTGCAGCTGCGTGGCTATGTGGATGTGGCTGCGGCCGGAAGCATAAAATAAAGCAGGTAGGCATTTTCGCTTACCTGTTTTTGTTTTTACACCCGATTTATCCATCAAAACAATCAATAAGGCCTAAAACACCCTATTCAACCCTCATTTTTCAGACGGCCTCCATTTATTCAATCAAATGTAAATTTTAGCTAAAATTAATCTAAATTGTTTTTCTGATAGGATTATTATTAAAAATTCAAACCCCTGTTTCAAAACCACTTTTCTACTACTTTCGACTACTTCCCTCCCTTGTATTTCTTTATTTGTATCAACATTTCTTTTGATTCCAATATTCTAAACCGTCCCTTAACACTTGCTTTGCGTTATACTTTCCCCTGACACAACCGCGCAGTTCGTCTGGATATTTCAGACGGCCTGAATATTTCACCGCCGTACTTTCTCAACGAAGTTCCTAACGGCGCAACAGAATAAAAAGGAAATACTATGCGCTACCTCTCGTTTTTACTGCTGCTTGCCGCCTTCCCGGCAGCGGCATCCGATTTTGACGGCTCGTCCGCCAGCCTGCTTTGGGGTCTGCCGTTTGCCCTGATTCTCTTGTCCATTGCACTCGGACCTCTGTTTTTCTCCCGTATTTGGCACCATCACTTCGGCAAAATTACCGCGTTTTGGACGCTGCTGTTTCTGACGCCGTTTATCGTAACCTTTGGTTTCGGAGCAGGCGTACATACCGTTGCCCATGCGTTGGTTGAAGAATACATTCCGTTTATCCTGCTGCTTTTGGCGCTCTATACCATTTCGGGCGGTATTTTTGTCAGCGGCGACTTGCACGGCTCGCCGAAATTAAACACCACCCTGTTGGCAGTCGGTACGGCTTTGTCATCCGTCATGGGGACGACAGGCGCGGCGATGTTGATGATTCGTCCGCTTTTGAAAGCCAACTATAAACGCCACTACCGCGTTCACATCGTGATTTTCTTCATTTTCTTGGTGGCGAATATCGGCGGCGGTCTGACTCCTTTAGGCGATCCTCCTTTGTTCTTAGGATTCCTGAAAGGCGTAGATTTCATGTGGACGGTCAAACACATGCTGATGCCTGTATTGATCAGTTCTGTGATTTTGCTGGCCGTTTTCTACATCATCGACAGCCGACACTTCAACCGTGAACAAAGCGAACACCTTGCTCCTGCTCCTTCCGATAAAGAAGAAAAAGTCAAAATTTACGGCAAATGGAATTTCCTGTTACTGGCCGGTGTTGTCGGCGCGGTTTTGCTGTCCGGTTTGTGGAAACCAAATCATCCGGGCTTTGAAATCTTGGGCAGCCATTACGCTTTGCAAAACCTGATGCGCGATGGCATTTTGCTGGCTTTGACCGCCGTATCTTGGATTATTACGCCCAAACAGGTCCGCGCAGGCAATGAGTTCAACTTCGAGCCGATTGCCGAAGTGGGCAAACTGTTTTTGGGTATTTTCATTACCATTTCCCCCGTCTTGGCGATTTTGAAAGCCGGTGAAACAGGCGCATTGGCTTCCGTTGTTTCTTTGGTTCACGACGCGGCAGGCAATCCGATTAATGTGATGTATTTCTGGATGAGCGGCATTTTGTCGGCATTCTTGGATAACGCGCCGACTTATTTGGTGTTCTTCAATATGGCCGGTGGCGATGCCCAAGCCTTGATGACAGGCCACCTGTTCCATTCACTGTTGGCAGTATCCATGGGTTCCGTATTTATGGGCGCGCTCACTTATATCGGTAATGCGCCGAACTTCATGGTAAAAGCCATTGCCGAACAACGCGGCGTGCCGATGCCTTCCTTCTTCGGCTACATGGCATGGTCGGTAATTGTATTGGTACCGCTGTTTGCCCTGCATACGATGATTTTCTTCGTTTGGCAGCTCTTTTAAACTTAAGGCCGTCTGAAATTCAGACGGCCTTTTATTTTCTAACAAGCCAGCAAACATAATTATTAAATATCAATCAGTTAAAATTTTTTCGCTTTAACATTCCATTACATATCCCTACTTTTTTCCCACTTTTCCCGTAAAAATAAGCGTAAAACTGACATAAAACGGCCCATACCTGATAGAATCTAAAGCTTTGCTGTTTGCGTTTATTCGTTGTTTTTATAGCAAACCTCTGCTTTTTTCAGACGGCCCGTCCTTTGTTTCAAAGCATTACATGCCGTCTGAAAAAACAATCCGACATCCGAATCTCAACCCACCAAAAAGTAACGCATCCTTATGATTAAGATAAAAAAAGGCTTAGACCTGCCTATCGCAGGCAGACCGGAGCAAGTCATTTATGACGGCCCGGCCATTACCGAAGTCGCGTTGCTTGGCGAAGAATATGTCGGCATGCGCCCCTCGATGAAAATCAAGGAAGGCGAAGCCGTCAAAAAAGGCCAAGTGCTGTTTGAAGACAAAAAGAATCCGGGCGTAGTATTTACTGCTCCGGCTTCAGGCAAAATCGCCGCGATTCACCGTGGTGAAAAGCGCGTACTTCAGTCAGTCGTGATTGCCGTTGAAGGCAACGACGAAATCGAGTTCGAACGCTACGCACCTGAAGCGCTGGCAAAATTGAGCAGCGAAGAAGTGCGCCGCAACCTGATCCAATCCGGTTTGTGGACTGCGCTGCGCACCCGTCCGTTCAGCAAAATCCCTGCCGTCGATGCCGAGCCGTTCGCCATCTTCGTCAATGCGATGGACACCAATCCGCTGGCTGCCGATCCTACGGTCATCATCAAAGAAGCCGCCGAAGACTTCAAACGCGGCCTGTTGGTATTGAGCCGCCTGACCGAACGTAAAATCCATGTGTGTAAAGCAGCAGGCGCAGACGTGCCGTCTGAAAACGCTGCCAATATCGAAACACATGAATTTGGCGGCCCGCATCCTGCCGGTTTGAGTGGCACGCACATTCATTTTATCGAGCCAGTCGGTGCGAACAAAACTGTTTGGACCATTAATTATCAAGACGTGATTGCCATTGGCCGTTTGTTTGCAACAGGCCGTCTGAACACCGAGCGTGTGATTGCCTTGGGTGGTTCTCAAGTCAACAAACCGCGCCTCTTGCGTACCGTTTTGGGTGCGAAAGTATCGCAAATTACTGCGGGCGAATTAGTTGACGCAGACAACCGCGTGATTTCCGGCTCAGTATTGAACGGTGCGATTGCACAAGGCGCGCACGATTACCTCGGCCGCTACCACAATCAGATTTCCGTTATCGAAGAAGGCCGCAGCAAAGAGCTGTTCGGCTGGGTTGCGCCGCAGCCGGACAAATACTCCATCACGCGCACAACCCTCGGCCATTTCCTGAAAAACAAACTCTTCAAGTTCAATACAGCCGTCAACGGCGGCGACCGCGCCATGGTACCGATCGGCACTTACGAGCGCGTAATGCCCTTGGATATCCTGCCTACCCTGCTTTTGCGCGATTTAATCGTCGGCGATACCGACAGCGCTCAAGCACTGGGCTGCTTGGAATTGGACGAAGAAGACCTCGCTTTGTGCAGCTTCGTCTGCCCGGGCAAATACGAATACGGCCCGCTGTTGCGCAAGGTGCTGGAAACCATTGAGAAGGAAGGCTGATTATGGGCTTGAAACATTTTCTTGAAAAAATCGAACCGCACTTCCTGCCGGGCGGCAAACATGAAAAATGGTATGCCCTCTACGAAGCTGCGGCGACGATTTTCTATACATCCGGCGCGGTAACGCGCAAAGCGGCCCACGTCCGCGATGCGCTCGACTCCAAGCGCATGATGATTTTGGTGTGGCTGGCTCTGTTCCCTGCCATGTTCTACGGTATGTACAACGTCGGCGTACAAGCATTCGGCGCGTTAACGCCTGATTTGCTGCAACAAAACATCGCCAACGACTGGCATTACGCCCTTGCCAACGCTTTGGGCATCAATATGTCGTCTGAAGCGGGCATGTTGGGCAAAATGCTGTTCGGCGCGATTTACTTCCTGCCGATTTACGCAACCGTATTTATCGTCGGCGGTTTCTGGGAAGTCTTGTTCGCCACCGTGCGCAAACACGAAATCAACGAAGGTTTCTTCGTGACTTCGATTCTGTTTGCCTTAATCGTTCCACCTACGCTGCCGCTGTGGCAGGCTGCCTTGGGTATTACCTTCGGCGTGGTGGTTGCGAAAGAGGTATTCGGCGGTACGGGTAAAAACTTTATGAACCCTGCGCTGGCAGGCCGTGCCTTCTTGTTCTTCGCCTATCCTGCCAATATTACCGGCGACACCGTTTGGACTGCGGTTGACGGCTATTCCGGTGCCACTGCTTTGGCGCAATGGGCGGCACACGGTGCAGACGGCCTGAAAAACGCTGTAACCGGTCAAAACATCTCTTGGATGGATGCGTTTATCGGTAACGTGCCCGGCTCAATCGGCGAAGTATCCACTTTGGCGCTCTTAATCGGCGGCGCGTTTATCGTGTTTGCCCGCATTGCCTCTTGGCGCATTATTGCCGGTGTGATGATCGGTATGATTGCCATGTCTTCTCTGTTTAACTTCATCGGTTCAGACACCAACGCCATGTTCTCCATGCCTTGGTACTGGCACTTGGTAGTCGGCGGCTTCGCCATCGGTATGCTGTTTATGGCGACCGACCCGGTTTCCGCTTCCTTTACCAATGTCGGCAAATGGTGGTACGGCGCGCTTATCGGTGTGATGTGCGTGTTGATCCGCGTGGTCAACCCTGCTTACCCCGAAGGCATGATGTTGGCGATTCTGTTTGCCAACCTGTTTGCCCCGATTTTCGACTATTTCGTTGCACAAGCGAACATCAAACGCAGAAAGGCGCGCAGCAATGGCTAAGAAATTCGATAAAGACAGCTTCAGCGGCACGCTGATTGTGGTATTGGTTGTCAGCCTGATTTGTTCCATCATCGTTGCTGGTGCGGTCGTCGGCTTAAAACCCATCCAAGAGAAACAAAAGCTCCAAGACAAACAAGGCTATATCTTGAGCGTAGCCGGTTTGATGGATAAAAACACTGACATCAGCAAAACCTTTGCCGAGCGTATCGAGCAACGTGTCGTGGATTTGGCAACCGGCGAATACGTCGCCGATGCGCCTAAAGACTTCAGCGCACGCGTTGCCGGCAAAGACCCTGCCCAAAGCATCCAAATCAAACCTGAAGACGATTTGGCAGGCATCAAAAGCCGTGCCAAATACACTGAGGTTTACTTGGTAAAAGGCGAAGACGGCAAAGTCAGCCAAATCATCCTGCCTATGCACGGCAACGGTTTGTGGTCTGTCATGTACGGTTTTGTCGCCATTCAACCTGACGGCAACACCATCAACGGCATTACCTACTACGACCAAGGTGAAACCCCGGGTTTGGGCGGCGAAATCGGCAACCCTCTGTGGCAAAAAAAATTCGTCGGCAAAAAACTGTTTGACGAACAAGGCAAATTTGCCCTGCATGTCGGCAAAGGAGCAAGCTCAGACAAAGAACACGGCGTAGATGCCCTCTCCGGCGCATCGCTGACGTCTAAAGGTGTGCAAGGTTCGTTCGACTACTGGTTCGGCGAAAACGGCTATATCCCCTACCTGAACAAATTGAAATCAGCAGGAGCACAATAATGGCTGACATGAAACGCTTGAAACATTTGATGTTTTCACCCTTTATCGACAACAACCCGATTGCTTTGCAGGTTTTGGGTATTTGTTCGGCTTTGGCGGTTACCACCAAACTTCAGACGGCCATCGTGATGGGTATTTCCGTGAGTTTGGTAACCGGTTTTTCCAGCTTTTTCATCTCATTGGTACGCAACTACATCCCTAATAGCATCCGTATTATTGTGCAAATGGCGATTGTTGCTTCCTTGGTAACGCTGGTTGACCAACTGCTCCAAGCCTTTGCTTATGAGCTGTCCAAGCAGCTGTCCGTATTCGTCGGCCTGATTATTACCAACTGTATCGTAATGGGCCGCGCCGAAGCATTCGCCATGAAAGAGCCTCCTTTGGAAAGCTTGGTTGACGGTATCGGCAACGGCGCAGGTTACGGCATGATGCTGATCATCATCGCCACCATCCGCGAACTGATCGGCTCAGGCAAGCTTTTTGGCTACACCATTTTCCAAACCGTACAAGATGGCGGCTGGTATCAAACCAACGGCTTGTTCCTGCTCGCCCCTAGCGCGTTCTTCATCATCGGCTTCTTGGTATGGGGTCTGCGCACTTGGAAACCTGAACAGGCGGAGAAATAACACATGGAACATTACTTAAGCCTCTTTGTAAAATCCGTCTTTCTGGAAAACATGGCACTGTCCTTCTTCTTGGGGATGTGTACATTTTTGGCGGTATCTAAAAAAGTATCCACTGCATTCGGTTTGGGCGTGGCTGTAACTTTCGTACTCGGCCTGTCCGTCCCAGCCAACCAACTGGTTTACTCGCTGTTGAAAGACGGCGCGCTGGTTGAAGGTGTGGACCTGACCTTCCTGAAATTCATCACCTTCATCGGTGTGATTGCCGCTTTGGTGCAGATTTTGGAAATGTTCTTGGATAAATTCGTCCCTGCCCTCTATAACGCATTGGGTATCTACCTGCCTCTGATTACCGTAAACTGCGCGATTTTCGGTGCCGTATCGTTTATGGCGCAACGCGAATACAACTTCGGTGAGTCCGTTGTATACGGTTTCGGTGCAGGTTTGGGCTGGCTTTTGGCTATTGTCGCTTTGGCGGGCATTACTGAAAAAATGAAATATTCGGATGTCCCTAAAGGCCTCAAAGGCTTGGGTATTACCTTTATTGCCGCTGGCCTGATGGCAATGGCGTTTATGTCGTTCTCCGGCATCCAGTTATAAGAAAGGAATCGGCATGGAGATTATTTTAGGTATCGTGATGTTTACCCTCATCGTCTTGGTTTTGGCACTGATGATTCTGTTTGCCAAATCTAAGTTGGTGAGCGAAGGCGACATCACCATCAAAGTCAATAACGAAAAAGAGCTGACGATGCCTGCCGGCGGCAAACTGCTGGGTGCGCTTGCCAGCCAAGGCATCTTCGTTCCTTCCGCCTGCGGTGGCGGCGGCTCATGCGGCCAGTGCCGCGTTGTCGTGAAAAGTGGCGGCGGCGACATTCTGCCAACCGAATTGTCCCACATCAGCAAACGCGAAGCGCGCGAAGGCTGCCGTCTGTCTTGTCAGGTCAACGTTAAAACCGACATGGACATCGAAGTACCGGAAGAAGTGTTCGGCGTGAAAAAATGGGAATGCACTGTCATCTCCAATGACAACAAAGCAACGTTCATTAAAGAACTCAAGCTTGCCATTCCCGAAGGCGAAGAAGTTCCTTTCCGCGCCGGCGGCTACATTCAAATTGAAGCCCCTCCTCACACTGTTGCCTACAAAGACTTCGATATTCCTAAGGAATACCACGAAGACTGGGACAAATACAATCTGTGGCAATACGTTTCCAAAGTGGACGAGCCGATTTTGCGCGCTTACTCTATGGCTTCATATCCAGAAGAAAAAGGCATCATTATGCTGAACGTGCGTATCGCTACGCCTCCTCCACGCGTACCTGATGCGCCTCCGGGACAAATGTCTTCTTACATCTGGTCGCTTAAACCCGGTGATAAAGTAACGATTTCCGGTCCGTTCGGCGAATTCTTTGCCAAAGATACCGATGCCGAAATGGTATTTATCGGCGGCGGTGCAGGTATGGCGCCGATGCGCTCCCACATTTTCGACCAGTTGAAACGTTTGAACTCCAAACGCAAAATCACCTTCTGGTACGGAGCACGCTCCAAACGCGAGATGTTCTATGTCGAAGACTTCGACCAACTCGCGGCAGAATTCCCGAACTTCACATGGCACGTCGCCCTGTCCGACCCATTGCCTGAAGACAACTGGGACGGTTACACAGGCTTCATTCACAACGTGGTTTACGAAAACCACCTGAAAAACCATGAAGCACCGGAAGACTGCGAATTCTACATGTGCGGTCCTCCGATCATGAACCAGTCCGTGATCAAAATGCTCAAAGACTTGGGCGTGGAAGACGAAAACATCCTTTTGGACGATTTCGGCGGCTAACAGACAAAAAGGAAGAAACTTCGGCTTCTTCCTTTTTTATTGCCAGGTCGTCTGAAAACCATACTTTCAGACGGCCTGAACCTTTCTTTTACGATACAATAAAGGCTTCAAAAAATAATCCGCAAATCCCTTATGCCGTTTCTTTCAAATTCATTTTACCGTCCGATAATCGGTTGTACCGTTGCCATCGTTTCCGCACTCACGCTCTCTGCCTGCCAACCTGAAAAACAACAAACCATTACCCTGCAAGGCGAGACCATGGGCACGACCTATACTGTCAAATATCTTTCAGACGGCCAAGACAAACTCCCCTCCCCTGCCGAAATACAAAAACGCATTGATGACGCGCTTAAAGAAGTCAACCGGCAAATGTCTACCTACCAGACCGATTCCGAAATCAGCGAATTCAACCAGCTGCGTACCGTCAATCAGGCCATGCCCATTTCCCAAGACTTTGCCTATGTAACCGGCGAAGCTTTGCGTTTAAACAAACTGACGCACGGCGCACTGGACGTAACCGTCGGCCCTTTGGTCAACCTTTGGGGATTCGGCCCGCAAAAAGAAATCACGCACGAACCGACTGCACAAGAAATCCAACATGCTTCAGAAATGGTCGGTACGGACAAACTCAAACTTTCCCAAGACGGACAGCATCCCACACTTGCCAAAACCCATCCCGAAGTCTATTTAGACCTATCCTCCATCGCCAAAGGATTCGGCGTGGATAAAACCGCCGCCGAACTTGAAAAACTCAATATCGGCAATTATTTGGTTGAAATCGGCGGCGAGTTGCATGGCAAAGGCCACAATGCGCAAGGCAACCCTTGGCGTATCGGCATCGAGCAACCCAATATCGTTCAAGGCGGCGCCACTCAAATCACCATTCCATTGGACAATAAATCACTGGCCACGTCCGGCGACTACCGCATTTTCCATGTCGATAAGTCAGGCCGTCGCCTTTCCCATATCATCAACCCCAAAACCAAACAACCCATCAGCCACAACCTCGCCTCCATCAGCGTAGTAGCAGAAAACGCCACACTTGCAGACGGCCTTTCCACCGGATTGTTCGTTCTCGGAGAAACCGAAGCGCTTAAACTTGCCGAGCAAGAAAATCTCGCCGTTTTCCTTATCATCCGAAACCCGCAAGGCGGCTACCATACTAAAATGTCCAGCGCATTCAAGAAATTATTAAACTAACCTTCAGGAATACACACATGAAAACCCTCCTTCTGACTTTCGGCATCTTTATCATTGTCATCCTCGGCATGGCAGTCGGCTATATCTTCTCCAAACGCACCATCAAAGGCAGCTGCGGCGGCATTTCCTCTCTCGGCATGAAGAAAATGTGCGATTGCGACACGCCATGCGATACCTTGCAAAAAGAGCTGGATAAAAAACAACATTCCGACAATCAAGGCATCAAGGTCGATCATTAAGCTTTGTTGAATGTTTATTCATAACTCAAGGCTGTTTATCCCCCATCAGGCCGTCTGAAAAACAAAAGAGCGTGATCCCAATGGATATACGCTCTTTTGTTTTGCCTCTTCCAAAGCAATCCAAAAATATCTTGCCCACCCGTTTAAATCCAGACCACTCCAAACCAATCATGAAACAAAAAGAAAAAAGAAAAGCTCCTGCAAAACAGGAGCTTTTTCTTGGAAGAAACCGGATTATTTCAATTTAGTTTCTTTGTAAATAACGTGTTTACGAGCTACTGGGTCAAATTTTTTGATTTCCAGTTTGCCAGGCATAGTACGTTTGTTTTTAGTAGTTGTGTAGAAGTGACCAGTACCAGCGCTGGACTCCAGTTTGATTTTATCGCGCATTGCAGTAATCCTTAATTAATGGTGTTTAAATTAAGCTTCGCCGCGAGCACGCAAATCAGCCAATACGACATCAATGCCTACTTTATCGATGGTGCGCAATGCAGCGTTAGAAACGCGCAGGCGAACCCAGCGGTTTTCACTTTCTACCCAGAAACGACGTGATTGCAAGTTAGGCAAAAAACGACGTTTGGTTTTGTTGTTGGCGTGTGATACGTTATTGCCAGACATCGGGCGCTTACCGGTCACTTTGCAAACTCGTGCCATGGTTAGTCTCCAAACTTCTAAAATAGTAAAACGCGATTTATACCACGAAATCCGCCTTCAGTTCAAGTCGTTTACTGAAAAAACGGGATTTGTGGAAATAAACCTTCTCAATATGTTGCATCTGCGAAACGGTATCTCGCAAAGCCTTAACTTTTCAATTATAACGGATTTCTTCAAAAAAATCATCTGTCGTTTGTTTGGTCGGCGAAATAAACAGGCCGTCTGAACATTTCAGACGGCCTGTTTATCATCATGCTTTTTTCTTCAACGCCGCATTCAAAATGCAGCCGAGTATAAAGCAGGCTAAAGAGGGAACAACCCACCCTAAACCGATATTGTAAAACGGCAATGCGCGCTCTATGGCGGCGGCGGTGTCGGCATCCAATCCAAACGCAGCTTTATAGGCATCGAGCAAACCGACCATAAGGGCCGCCATCATGGTGCAGAAATAGACAATACGGCCACCGCCGAACAGTTTATCCGTCAAAGCCAGCAGAATGATGACGATGGTCAGCGGATACAACAGCATCAACATTGGAATAGAAAAATGTAAAATCGCTGACAGGCCTTTATTGGCCAACAGGATAGACACCACCGTATTCAGTATTACAAAGACTTTATAAGAAATACCCGGGCAAAGACGGTTGAAATATTCGGCGCATGAAGTAATCAAACCCACCGCCGTACTCAGACAGGCAAGCAGCACCATGACGCCAAGCAACACAATACCGGCCGTACCGAAATAGTGCTGTGCGGTTTTAGACAAAACCGACGCGCCGTTTTCCTGCAAGCCGATACCGGCCACACCTGTCGCACCCATATAGCCGATAAACAGGTAAACCACTGCCAGGCAGGAAGCCGCCAACACACCGGAAATCGTCGTGGTCTTCAGCAAATCAGCGCGGTTGTCCACACCCATGGCGCGAACGGCATCAATGACGATAATGGCAAACACCAGCGAAGCCAGCGCGTCCATGGTGCCGTAGCCTTCCAAAATGCCTTTAACCAACGGATGAGTGGCAAAATCGCCTTGCGCCGCCTGCGGCACGCCCATCGGGTTAATAGCGGCATAGCCGACCAATATCGCAATTGACAGCAACAAAACAGGCGTGAGGACTTTACCAATGCGGTCAACCAGCTTACCCGGAGAAATCGACAGCCAATAAGTCATGCCGAAAAACACCAGGCTGAATACGGCCAATGCGATGCTTTTCCAAGATTCATCAATGAAAGGGGAAATCGCAGTTTCAAAAGACACTGTCGCCGTACGCGGCATGGCAAACAGAGGGCCGATTGCCAGATAAAGCGCAGTGGCAAAAGTCACGCCGTACCAAGGCGCAACACGGGAAGCCAGCGCTTCCACATCGCGCGAGCCGGAATAGCCGACGGCAATCACGCCCAACAATGGCAAACCCGCCCCGGTCAGCAGAAAGCCGGACATCGCCGAAAGCCAGTTTTCGCCGGCCTGCTGCCCCAAATAAGCCGGGTAAATTAAGTTACCCGCGCCGAAAAACAGCGCAAACAGCATCAAGCCCACCGCCCATAAAGAGGCCTTGCTGCGACTTGTCGTCGAATTCATCTTAAATTCTCTTTTTCCAAATACCTGTTATCGGTTTCATCGGCTTCAAGGCCGTCTGAAAGCATTTCGGCTTCGTTTGTTTCCAAACCGTCTTTCAGGCTGATTTCGATTTCGCCATAATTTTCCGGCTGTACGATACGCACCAAGCCTTCTTTGGCCAGTTCCAGCAATGCAATAAAATTGACCACCACATATGTCGCGCCCTGCTCCGGCTTAAACAAATCGCTGAATTTGCTGATGCCGCTTTCGTTCAAACGGCGCAAAATCGCCGTCATCTGCGCGCGCACGGAAATGGTTTCCCGCACCACTTCATGACTGCGCGTATGCTTGGCACGCGACAAAATACCCAACCAAGCCTGCGTCAAATCGGCAACGTACACTTCCGGCAACTTCGCTTCGACCGCAATTTCCAGCGGCAAATACGCCCAAGCGAAATCACGTCCGGCACGCGGCAATGCGTCCAAGCCCTGAGCCGCCAGTTTCATCTGTTCGTAAGCCAACAGACGGCGCACCAGCTCGGCACGCGGATCCGCCTCTTCATCCTCAACTTCTTCAGGACGCGGCAACAGCAGGCGTGATTTGATTTCAATCAGCATCGCCGCCATCAGCAGGTATTCCGCCGCCAAATCAAACTGATATGCCTCCATTTGGGCAATATAGTGCAGATATTGCTCGGTAATCTTCACCATCGGAATATCGAGGACATCGATATTTTGCTTGCGGATAAGGTACAGCAGCAAATCCAACGGCCCTTGGAAGCTGCTCAATACCACCTTCAACGCATCAGGCGGAATAAACAAATCCTGCGGCACATCGGTGACAGGCTGACCGAACACCCACGCAACGGTATGTTCAGACGGCGTTGCGGCAGTGGAAGAAATAAGGTGTTCTGAAGGCATGGTTAAAGGGTCTTTTTCTTTTTAAGTTTAGTAAGAAGTTTCATCAACAAAAGGCCGTCTGAAACGAGAACGATCCGTTTTTAATATAAAAATCAGCGGTTTTTACGATTGATTTGCAAAGAAACAATGGCGACGGCAAAGGTCTGCGCCAAGGCCATGCCCAACAGCGGCAGACTGGCGAAAACTGTACCCGTCAGTACCGAGCCGATATCTCGGGACAACACAAAACCATCCCTCGCCAGCATCGCCACCATCAAAGCCGACAACAGCAAACTTTCGCAGCCGACCAAAAGCCAAATCATTTTAACCGAACGGCGTTTGCGCCATTTCATGATACCGGCGTGCACAAGACTGAAGATCACGATGGACAGAAACGGATAAAGAAAAGTGGTGAATGGGCGGTTATAACCGCTTTGCACACACAAATAATCGCCCGGCAGCGTATTGCATTCCATTACATCGAGAAACATCGGATCGACAGCATACATCAATACGCCGAACCATACCGCATAAATCAGACTGGCAATAAAGTAGGCTTTAAAAAATCGGTTCTTACCCATTTCCTACCCCTCACTTCCGCCCCGCGATATGCTCCACCGCAGCCTGCGCACAATACAGCCCAAACGAAGCCGTCACCAGCATACTCGCACCATAGCCCGCGCAGGACAAACCTTGCGGCGCGGCATCGGTCGAACACGCTTCGCCGGATTGCGGCGGCGTAATATTCTCGGTTGAATAAACGCAAGGCACGCGCATTTTTTCTTTGGTATCGCGGCTGAAGCCGTAGCGTTTGCGCAAGGTGTAGCGCAAGTTGGAAAGCAGCGGATCGTGGGTAACGCGGCTCAAATCGGCGGTTTGAATCAACGCCGGATTCTTCTGTCCGCCCGCGCCGCCGCTGATAATAAACGGTTGTTTATGTTGCACGAAATACGCCGCCATCGCCGCTTTTACACGGATTTGGTCGATGGCGTCGATGACAAAGTCAAAAGGCCGTCTGAAAAGCTCGTCCAGATTGTCTTCGGTCACAAAATCTTCAATTTCCGTCACTTCGCATTGCGGATTGATTTGGGCAATGCGTTCGCGTAAAGCGGTAACTTTTGCCTTACCGAAATCATCGGTCAAGGCGTGCAATTGGCGGTTGACATTGGATTCGGCAACATTGTC
The DNA here is from genome assembly GCF_001810165.1 of Neisseria sp. HMSC070A01. NCBI lineage: Bacteria > Pseudomonadati > Pseudomonadota > Betaproteobacteria > Neisseriales > Neisseriaceae > Neisseria > Neisseria sp. HMSC070A01. The sequence goes on from NZ_KV800123.1 coordinate 140,975, forward strand.
CAAATCAATCAGCGTTAAACGACCGATGCCGCTCCTCGCCAACGCCTCTACCGCCCACGAGCCGACGCCGCCGACGCCGACCACGCACACATGCGCGCGCGAAAAGCGCGCCAGCGCTTCGTCTCCGTAAAGTCTGGCAATGCCGCCAAAGCGGCGCGAAGAAAGAAAAGCGGCGTCCTGCATAAGTAACCTTGTGATATATCAATAAATTAATGAAAAACGCGACAGGCGATTCGGACAGACATTATACTTGAAAGCAGATGGGCTGTTGTACCTGCCCGAAAGAGTTTATAATCGTTTCACATTCAGACAAGTTCTGATTTCATATTAAACGAAAGTGCCGCTACTCGGCGCAAAAGGAGAATGAATATGTACAAACATCTGGTTGTAGCCGTTGACGGTAGCGAGACCTCCCTCAATGCATTGAAACACGCCGCCGAACTGGCAAGCCTCAACAAAGCCCAACTGACTTTGGTTCACGTTGCCAACCCTGCCGAATACATGGCTTTGGCGCCTGAATTCCTGCAACACGAAAGCTACGAAGCCGCCGCCGTTGCCCAAGGCAACGAAGTTTTGGATTTCGCAGAAAAAACAGCGCGTGAAAACGGCGTTGAAAACATCGTAAAACACCTGTTGGTCGCCAACAAAGGCGCGCGCGAAATGGCGCAAGACTTGGTTGACTACGCCGACGAAAACGGCGCCGACCTGCTGGTACTCGGCACACACGGCCGCACCGGCCTGATGCACCTGCTGATGGGCAGCTTCGCCGAAACCGTAATGCGCCAAAGCCACCTGCCTCTGCTGATTATCCGCAGCAAAGCCGAAGAAGCATAATCAAGCATTGATTTAAAATAGCGAAAGGCCGTCTGAATATTTTTCAGACGGCCTTTTTTCACATGACAGCTTCAGCTTTTATTTCGCCATTTCTTTGAACACTTCGTGTGCCGCAGCAATGGTTTCGTCAATCAGCTCGGGCGTATGCGCGGCGGAAACAAAGCCGGCTTCATAAGCGGACGGGCCGAAGGCGACATTGCGGTCGAGCATACCGTGGAAGAAATGTTTGAAACCTTCAATATTGGAACGCGCCATATCGGCGTAGTTTTGCGGTGCATGGTTGGCAAAATACAAGCCGAACATGCCGCCCACGCTGTCGGCCGTAAATTCAACACCATGTGCTTTAGCCGCGTCGGCCATACCGTTGGCAAGGCGTTGGGTCAGGGCAGTCAGGTTTTCATAGAAGCCTTCGCGCTGAATGATTTCCAACGTTTTCAAACCGGCGGCAACCGCAATCGGATTGCCGGACAAGGTGCCTGCCTGATACACGCCGCCCAACGGGGAAATACATTCCATAATGTCTTTATGGCCGCCGAACGCCGCCAAAGGCATGCCGCCGCCGATTACTTTGCCCATGGTGGTCAAATCGGGTTTGATGCCGTGCAAAGATTGCGCACCGCCCAGCGCCACGCGGAAGCCGGTCATCACTTCGTCGTAAATCAACACGGCACCGTGTTTTTCAGTCAATTCGCGCAAGGCTTTAACAAAGGCTTCAGACGGCCTAACCAGATTCATATTGCCGACAAAAGGCTCCAAAATCACACAGGCGATGTCATTGCCGCTTTGGGCAAAGGCTTCTTCCAGTTGGGCGATATTGTTGTACTCGAGTACCAAAGTGTGTTTGGTAAAGTCGGCAGGCACACCGGCGGAAGAAGGATTGCCAAACGTCAGCAGACCGCTGCCTGCCTTCACCAACAGGCTGTCGGAATGGCCGTGGTAGCAGCCTTCAAACTTGATGATTTTGTCGCGGCCGGTAAAACCGCGTGCCAGACGGATGGCGGTCATCGTTGCTTCCGTGCCGGAGCTGACAAGGCGCAGCTGCTCGACCGACGGCATGATTTTGGCGATTTCTTCGGCAATGACAATTTCGCCTTCAGTCGGCGCACCAAACGACAAACCGCCCAATGCCGCTTCGCGCACAGCTTCAATGACTTCGGGATGGGCATGGCCGACAATCGCAGGGCCCCAAGAGCCGACATAGTCGGTATAACGCGTGCCGTTTTCGTCCCAAACATACGCGCCTTCTGCCTTTTTGATAAAGCGCGGTACGCCGCCGACGCTGCCGAATGCGCGCACTGGAGAGTTCACGCCGCCGGGAATAATGGCTTTGGCGCGGTTGAACAAGCTTTCATTACGGTTCATGGTCAATTCTTTCGTAAGAGGTCGTCTGAAAATCAAATCGGTGCCATTTTAACACCAAATCCTTTTCAGACGGCCCAAGCTTCAAAATAAGAATCGGGCGCAAAATCAAAATTATTCTTTAAAAACAAACACTCTATCCACATTTTTCCTGCTTGTGCTATAATCCGCGACCTATTGAAACAATAAAAGAAAAGCATCATGTTACGCGGATTCATACTCAGCCTCGCCCTTTTGGCGTCCTCCTTCGTCCATGCACAACGCAGCCTGCCCGACGATATGGACGTGGCCGTTTTAAAAACTGTCGATCTGCCTTATCTGAAAGTCAGCAAAGGCGGTTTTTCTTGGACGCGCCTGCTGACCTTGGGCATTGTGGACGGCAATGCGGCCAAACTGCAAATCACGCGCTTTACCAAAATCCACGATGAAAACGATCGTTTCATTCCTATGGGCCGCCTGCTGAATCAAACCGGCAAAGCCGTCGCGTTCAAATACAACGAAGAAAGCCGCCTCGTCCGCGAAATCTGGATTCTGACCGACGCCGAGGCCGACAGGTTTGCCGCACACGCCAAAGCGCAAAAACAGGCGGAAGAATAACTTTCAGACGGCCCGGGTATTCACAGGCCGTCTGAACCCTTTTACAACAAGCAAGTCAATCAAAACAAACCATGAAAAAAGTATTTATCCGCACCTTCGGGTGCCAAATGAACGAGTACGACAGCGAAAAAATGCTGTCCGTCCTCGCCGAAGAACACGGCGGCATCGAACAGGTTACCCAACCTGACGACGCCGACATCATCTTGTTCAACACCTGCTCCGTGCGTGAAAAAGCGCAAGAAAAAGTCTTCTCCGACTTAGGCCGCGTACGTCCGCTCAAAGAAAAAAATCCCGACCTCATCATCGGCGTTGCCGGCTGCGTTGCCTCGCAAGAAGGCGAAAACATCGTCAAACGCGCTCCGTATGTGGACGTGGTTTTCGGCCCGCAAACGCTGCACCGCCTGCCCAAACTCATCGTCGATAAAGAAACCACCGGCCTGTCTCAAATCGACATTTCCTTCCCCGAAATCGAGAAATTCGACCACCTGCCGCCTGCGCGCGTAGAAGGTGGTTCGGCATTCATTTCCATTATGGAAGGCTGTTCCAAATACTGCTCTTACTGCGTCGTCCCTTACACCCGCGGCGAAGAATTCTCCCGCCCGCTCAACGACGTATTGACTGAAATTGCCGGTTTGGCACAACAAGGTGTTAAAGAAATCAACCTCTTAGGCCAAAACGTTAATGCCTATCGCGGCGAAATGGAAAACGGTGAAATCTGCGACTTTGCCACCTTGTTGCGCATCGTCCACGAAATCCCGGGCATCGAACGCCTGCGCTTTACCACCAGCCATCCGCGCGAATTTACCGACGCGATTATCGAGTGCTACCGCGACCTGCCCAAGCTGGTTTCCCACCTGCACCTGCCGATTCAAAGCGGTTCCGACCGCGTATTGAGCGCGATGAAACGTGGCTACACCGCCTTGGAATACAAATCCATTATCCGCAAGCTGCGCGCCATCCGTCCTGATTTGTGCCTCAGCTCCGACTTTATCGTCGGCTTCCCGGGCGAGACCGAGCGCGAGTTCGAGCAAACCTTGAAACTGGTCAAAGACATCGCCTTCGACTTGAGCTTCGTCTTTATTTACAGTCCGCGTCCGGGCACGCCTGCCGCCAACCTGCACGACGACACGCCGCATGAAGAAAAAGTGCGCCGCCTCGAAGCTTTGAACGAAGTCATCGAAGCCGAAACCGCGCGCATCAACCAAACCATGGTCGGCACGGTTCAACGTTGCTTGGTCGAAGGTATCTCCAAAAAAGACCCCGACCAACTGCAAGCCCGTACCGCCAACAACCGCGTAGTCAACTTTACCGGCACACCCGACATGATCAACCAAATGATCGATTTGGAAATCACCGAAGCCTACACCTTCTCCCTGAAAGGCAAACCGGTATAAGCACACACAAACAAAGGCCGTCTGAAACTGTTCAGACGGCCTTTATCTTGGTTCGGCACAGCATTATCTGATTCATGTATTTTTATTACCCGAACAAAAGGCTTTTCAGTATAATACCGCCCGAAAATTCCCTTATCTGTTGAGAAGTTAAGGCCAAAAACCAAACTTTTTGCAGACCAATCCGACGATGCCGTCCCGCAGGCGGCTTTCCCAAAAGGAATATTTTTAAATGAGTTCTTCAAATCAAAGCGTTTTGGAACGATTGTTCAACCTGAGTGCCAATCAGACCAACGTCCGCACTGAAATCATGGCCGGTTTGACCACCTTCCTCGCCATGTGCTACATCATCATCGTCAACCCCCTGATTTTGGGCGAAACCGGCATGGATATGGGCGCAGTATTTGTGGCCACCTGTATCGCCTCCGCCATCGGCTGTTTCGTGATGGGCTTTGTCGGCAACTACCCGATCGCCCTCGCGCCGGGCATGGGCTTGAACGCCTACTTTACCTTTGCCGTCGTCAAAGGCATGGGCGTGGACTGGCGTGTGGCTTTGGGTGCCGTTTTCATTTCCGGCATCATTTTCATCCTGTTCAGTTTCTTTAAAGTGCGTGAAATGCTGGTCAACGCCCTGCCTATGGGCTTGAAAATGTCGATTGCCGCAGGTATCGGCCTCTTCTTGGCATTGATTGCACTCAAAGGCGCGGGCGTGATTGTGGCCAATCCTGCCACATTGGTCGGCTTGGGCGACATCCACCAGCCTACCGCCCTGCTGGCGATGGCAGGCTTTGTCATGGTGGTTGCACTCGGCCACTTCCGCGTCAAAGGCTCCATCATTATTACCATTCTGACGCTGACCGCCGTCTCCACCGTCTTGGGCTTGAGCGAGTTCAAAGGCGTGGTCGGCGAAGTTCCGAGCATTGCACCGACTTTCATGCAGATGGACTTCAAAGGCTTGTTCACCGTCAGCATGGTCAGCGTGATTTTTGTATTCTTCCTGGTTGACCTGTTTGACTCTACCGGCACCTTGGTCGGCGTTTCCCACCGCGCAGGCCTGTTGCAAGACGGCAAACTGCCGCGTTTGAAACGCGCCCTGCTTGCCGACTCAACCGCCATCGTCGCCGGTGCCGCCTTGGGTACGTCTTCTACCACTCCTTACGTTGAAAGCGCGGCAGGTGTTTCTGCCGGCGGCCGTACTGGTCTGACTGCCGTTACCGTCGGCATCCTGATGCTGGCCTGCCTGATTTTCTCGCCGCTGGTTCAAAGCATTCCTGCATTCGCTACCGCTCCCGCCCTGCTCTATGTTGGCGCGCAAATGTTGCGCAGCGCGCGCGAAATCGATTGGGACGACATGACCGAAGCCGCACCGGCATTCCTGACCATCGTCTTCATGCCGTTTACCTACTCGATTGCCGACGGTATTGCGTTTGGCTTTATCAGCTACGCACTCATCAAGCTCTTGTGCAACCGCACTCAAGACGTACCGCCTATGGTATGGATTGTCGCCGTATTGTGGGCACTGAAATTCTGGTTCTTGGGTTAAATCACTCAAAAGAACAGGCCGTCTGAAAAGTTTTCAGACGGCCTGTTTTATTTTACCCAGCGTTTAAAGCTGTCGATAAAAAATTATTTTTTCACTTTTTTAGCGGCTGGTTTAGCGGCAGCTTTCGCGCCTTTGTCCAATACGCAGAAACGGGTAGCGATTTGGTCAACCACTTCTTGTTTGCCGTTTACTTCGGTAGTACCGCGGATAGTCAGCATGTTGCCGTCCACTTTGTCCACGTTGGCTGCAGTGGCTGCTTCAGCAATCCAAGCAACGTTGCCGCCCCAGAATGCGTTTACATCTTTGCTGCTGTCGGTGATACGGAACAGGTTTTCAGTTACTTGACCTTTGTATTTTACTTGAGCGGCAACAACTTCGTTGCCTTTGAAGCCGTACATGACGCTCAGAGGCTCTTTGCCGTCTTTACCGCATTTGTAGTGAACTTCTTTAGTACCGTCGATAGAGTCCACTTTCAAAGTATTAGGTACTGGAGCTTGAGCTTGTTGAGCCTGAGCTTGAGTTTGTTGTTGCGCAGTAGGCGCAGCTTTGGCTTCAGGTTTGGCTTTAGAACCGCTGCTGCATGCAGTCAGGGCAACAGCCGCCAAAACGGCAGGAACGATTAATTTAACATTCATATTCATAATTGACTCCCAAATGGTTTCAATAAAAAACCGGCAAACGCCGGCTGACATTTACACATTAACAGAGATATTCCGTCTTGTCTTTACCTCAGACGGCATTTTTTAAGAAAAGTTCAAATAAATATTTTTATTTTCTAAAATCAAGAAATTATAAATATGAAATCATGTAAATTCAGGTTTGGAAATTTTTAAGATGAATACTATTGTCAATAAATCGGGTTTTGACAAGGGTAAAATAAGATTGAAAAACACATAGAACGACAAAAAGTCTGGGCAATTGATTTGACACACTTCTGTCTCTTGAGTTGCCGTGAGTTTCAGACGGCCTTAGAACACAAACAAGAAATGCAATAAAAAAACGCAATCTAAAACAGATTGCGTTTTTTTGAAAACTGGCACGCCCACGGGGAATCGAACCCCGGTTACCGCCGTGAAAGGGCGATGTCCTAACCGCTAGACGATGGGCGCAGATAAATCTTGTGGCGCACCCGGAGCGATTCGAACGCCCGACCCTCTGGTTCGTAGCCAGATACTCTATCCAACTGAGCTACGGGTGCATCCTCATCACTTCGCTAGTGCGTTGTGAATCAAGAAGACCGAATGATATAGGCTTTCCTAAAACCTGTCTACCCTTTTCACGGATATTTTTTATATTTTTATTTAACTATTTGAAATTAAATAATATAAAATTAACGTAAAATCCCTACTCCTGACAAATCCTGCGCCATTTTGGCGGCGGAATTATCGGTCATGCCGCCGACAAAATCCAAAATCTTCATATAGGCCTGATACAGACTGTCTTCAGGAAGAATCGGATTGTGCTTTTTCAATAATTCCAATGCCAGAGACTGACGCGTTGCCAACTGTTTTTCAGCAATCAGGGCATAAGCGGCAGGGACAAGCAAATCCAAGATGGAGCCTAAGCATGGGAACGTGGCGATTTCGGTCAAGAGTTTGGTGTAATGGCGGAAAATCCGTGTTTGCGCCAATTCTTTTGCTTTTGCCAAAGTGTTTTGCACTTGCGGGCTGCACAGAGCCAGCAAATCTTTGCCTTTGAATGTTCCGTCCAACAAGTCGGACTGATGCAGCATAAAGGTTTGTGCGACATCATCAATCGCCTTGCCGATCGCAATGCCGCGCAACATGGCGCAACGCTGACGGCTGGAGCTGGCGTGCCACGCGCTTTCGGCAAAGGTCAGCTCGGACAAAATACTTTCTACTTCCGTATCCGTGAGCAAATCCAATTCGACGGCATCTTCCAAGTCCAGCAAGGCATAGCAGATATCGTCGGCGGCCTCCATCAAATAAGACAAAGGATGGCGCGCCCAGCTGTCTGCTCCTGCGGAAACCAGCCCCAATTCGTCGGCAACTTGACGGATAAACGGCAACTCGGTTTGATAAATATTGAATTTTTTTCTGCCGTTCGGATGTTGCGTTGTCCACGGATACTTCAACAATGCGCCGATGGCTGCCGCAGTCAGACGCATTCCACCAGCCTCGGGATACATTTCAAGGCTGGCGACGATACGCAGGCTATGCGCATTGCCTTCATAGGTTTGAATATCGTTGCGTTCCGCTTCGTTCAATGTGTTCAGATAAATTTGATGTTCTGGCCGTCTAAACCAATCGCGCAAAGCATCTTCGCCGGTATGGCCAAACGGCGGATTGCCCAAATCATGCGCCAAACAGGCAACCTGCACCACGGCACCAATATTGCTGGGCGTATTGCCCTGCGGCAGAAAACCGCCGTTGTGCAACATCACGCCCACGCGGTTGCCCAAGCTCCTGCCCACGCTGGCAACTTCAACGCTGTGCGTCAGGCGGTTGTGCGTCAAATCGTGTTGCGCCAGCGGATGCACTTGCGTTTTTCGGCCAAGGCGGCGGAAGGCTCCGGAAAAAACAACCCGGTCGTAATCGATGTGAAAATCCGTACGCAAAGCATCGGCACCTTCCTGAGTCGAAGGGGTAACGGTCGGCACGATTTCGCCGTTTTTGGGACGGAAGCGTTGGGTGGACAATAAGTTTTGCCAATTCATTCGGGTATTCATAAGCGTTTCCTAAAATGAAGCAAAGGCCGTCTGAAACATATTCAGACGGCCT
>NZ_KV800123.1:149539-210597 GCF_001810165.1 Neisseria sp. HMSC070A01
AAAGGCCGTCTGAAACATATTCAGACGGCCTTATGTTTATTTACCGCGCATCAATTCAAAGAAATCGTCATTGTTTTTGGAGTCTTTGAGTTTGCCCACCAAAAACTCGGTCGCTTCGATTTCGTCCATCGGATGGAGGAATTTACGCAAGAGCCACATGCGCTGCAACTGATCGTTCGGCACCAGCAATTCTTCGCGGCGCGTACCGGATTTATTGATGCTGATGGCCGGGAACAGGCGTTTTTCTGCCATACGGCGGTCAAGGTGCAATTCCATATTGCCCGTACCTTTGAACTCTTCGTAAATCACGTCGTCCATGCGGCTGCCGGTTTCAACAAGCGCTGTCGCAATAATGGTAAGCGAACCGCCTTCTTCCACATTACGCGCGGCACCGAAGAAGCGTTTCGGACGGTGCAAAGCGTTGGCATCGACACCGCCGGTCAAGATTTTGCCCGAAGTCGGCACAACGGTATTGTAGGCACGCGCCAAACGGGTAATCGAATCCAGCAGGATGACCACGTCTTTTTTATGTTCGACCATGCGTTTGGCTTTTTCAATCACCATCTCGGCCACTTGTACATGGCGTTGTGCAGGCTCGTCAAACGTAGAGGAAACGACTTCGCCGCGTACAGAACGGCTCATTTCGGTCACTTCTTCCGGACGCTCGTCAATCAACAGGACAATCAGCTCGACATCAGGATAATTGGCGGTAATGGCGTGGGCGATGTTTTGCAACATCACGGTTTTACCGGTTTTAGGCGGCGCCACCAACAATGCACGTTGGCCTTTACCGATTGGGGAAACCAAGTCGATGGCGCGGCCGGTCAGATTCTCTTCGGCTTTAATGTCGCGCTCGAGTTTGAATTGTTCGGTTGGGAATAAAGGCGTGAGGTTTTCAAAAAGGATTTTGTGTTTGCAGACTTCGGGCGGATCGCCGTTGATGGTATCGAGGCGGACAAGCGCGAAATAGCGCTCATTGTCTTTCGGCACGCGCACGCTGCCTTCGATGGTGTCGCCGGTGTGCAGATTGAAGCGGCGGATTTGCGTGGGCGAAACATAAATATCGTCAGGACCGGCAAGATAAGAAGTATCTGCGCTGCGCAGGAAACCGAAGCCGTCGGGCAGGATTTCCAGTGTACCCGAACAGGTAAAGCTGACATTCTGCTTCATCATCTGGCGGACGATGGCAAAAACGAGGTCTTGTTTGCGGAAACGGTTGGCGTTTTCAATGCCATGTTCTTCTGCCATTTCCAAGAGTTTGGAAATGTGGAGGGTTTGGAGTTCTGAAACGTGCATAGTATTGATATATTTTGGATGGTATCAGAGAGATGGCACACAGGCCGTCTGAAAGTATGAAATCGTGCCGCAGGATACGGTAGATTTTTGAGAAAGTTGAATTTTAGGCAGTTGGAGGCAGGGTGTCAAATTTTTAAATCGAACGCTGAGCCGAGACCATAATCTTACCCTACAATAAGATTATGGCCGGCAACAGCTTGGCAATCGCAACCCCATCGCCCAAAATCCGAGTATTTACCCAACTTCAGACGGCCCTCTGCCCGTACCGCATCAGCGTCATGCCGCCGACTGCCGCCGCGCAGCCCGCAACCAGCGAAATATGCAGCGGTTCGCCCAAAAACCACGCCGAAGACAGCACACCGAAAATCGGCACAAGCGTAATATACGCCGCCGCGCTGCCTGCACCCAAAGTCTTCACGCCTTCGAAATACCACGCATAGGCCAATACCGTCGCACCAATGACCAGCCACGCCAAGGCTGTCCAACCGCGCCCATCCATTGCCGCTATCGCCTCAAACGGCACTCCGTCTGTCCACAACGCCACCACCGACAACATCAACGCACCAATGAACGACGTTGCCGTCGTTACCGTCAGCGCATCTATCCCACGCAAAACCGCGCGACCGATTAAGGTATAAGCCGCCCAACAGACCACGCAGCCGAAAATCAGCCACTCCCCCGCCTTGATGCCGCCCGACAATACCGTCAACGGCTGCCCTTGCGTTACCACCATAATGGCACCGCCGACCGCCAGCAGCATACCCGCCAAAATCTTCACATTTAAACGCTCGCCGAAAAACCAAGTTGCCAACAGCAGCGTCAACACGGGATTCACCGCCACAACCACCGCCGCCTTGCCTGCCGGCATAGTCTGCAAACCCAGCATAAAAAACACCGCATAGCCGCACACGCCGACGGAAGCGGCTGCCGTCAGACCCAGCCATTGCCGCACCGACAAAGCCGCCAAAGTCGTGAATCTGCTGCGCGCAAACAACCAGCCCAGCAACAAAACCGAAGCCAAAACAAACCGAACCGCCCCGCCCGTCAGCGGCGGCAGCGACTGCCCCAACATCCGCCCCATCGGCCAGGACGCGCCCCACAACACCGCCATTCCCAGCAGTTTCAAATGTACAGAATAACGTTCCATCTCATCCCTTTTATCGACAAAGGCCGTCTGAAAATGTTTCAGCCGGCCTTTATCCACTTAGGATTTTACAATACGACCATTAGGGTAAATACTGCGGTAAGCAATATAAGGGGACAGCAATAAAATCGTAACAACAGGTAAGAATAGTATGATTATGACGATCCAATGCTTAAATATACTAAGCAACATATTACCCAAATTAATCCACATAGAAGAAAAGAGAGCAACGCTTCCAATATAAACTATCATTGAAGGAATATTGCACATAGTCGATTTTACATTAGCCTTAATAGCCTCCCATGGATTCAGGCCATCTAAAACAATCAAAGCAGGTGTCAATAAAAACACAAATAAAGTGATCGAAGTAAATAATACTGTACTGAGTATCACTGCCCAATGACCTAAAAAATATAGCGAAATAATAAAAAAATCACCAACAATCGCAAATAGCGTTTGAACTAAAAATAAAATGAAAAAACTTATTTTTTTATCTTGAAAGACAACAAAAAAACATTCAACATCAAAGGCTTTTCCATTATCAGCATTCTTAGCAGCATACATGGTTCCGCCCAATAAGCATAAGCCCACCCAGCCGAATACAATGTTTTTTAAACTAGAAAGTACATTAATTTCTAGAAAATCCACGATAGAAACCACAAGACCTACAATCAGATAAATCGATAATACGCCCATCCATTTCCACGGATGAAGTTTGAAAATACCGAAAGCGTCGGTAATCCACTTGATGCCTGCAGAAGCAGGAAGACGTTCAGGCTCGTGATATCGAACTTCCAGTGAAGTGTGTATTTGGTTTTCCATAAAATTATCTACTATAAAATTAATAAGTTAAATATAAAAAAGCAGCCGATACATAACGACTGCCTTCTTACCAATTATTTTGCCTGCCAAGAATCTTTCAACGTTACCGTGCGGTTAAACACCGGCGTGTCTTTGCTGTGGTCTTTGCGGTCGGTGACGAAATAGCCGATACGCTCGAACTGCCAACGGCTCTCCGCCGGCAAATCTTTTGCGACAGGTTCGGCGTAGGCGGTGATTTCCTTGATGGATTCTGGATTGAGGAAATCGGTAAACGGCAGGTATTCGCCGTCTTCACCGCGCACGGCATCGGGACGCTCGACGGTAAAGAGGCGGTCGTACAGGCGGACTTTGATTTCTGCTACGTGTTCGGCAGACACCCAGTGAATCACGCCTTTGACTTTTCTGCCTTCGGGATTTTTGCCCAAGGTGTCGTGGTCGATGCTGCATTTAAGTTCGACCACATTGCCTGCTTCGTCTTTTACTACTTCGTCGCACTTGATCACATAGCCGTGGCGCAAGCGCACTTCGCCGCCGGGAATCAAGCGTTTGAAGCCTTTAGGCGGATTTTCGGCAAAGTCATCGGCTTCGATATAGATGGTTTGTGAAACAGGTACTTCGCGATCGCCCATTTCTTCGTGGTTCGGATGGAACGCGGCACGGCGGCTTTGGGTTTTACCGGCTTCAAAGTTGGTCAGGGTGACTTTGAGCGGATTCAAAACCGCCATCAGGCGCGGGGCGGAGTTTTCCAGCTCTTCGCGAATCGCGCCTTCCAACACGCTCATATCGACCACGTTTTCAGATTTGGAAATACCGGCGCGTTTGGCAAACAGGCGCAGGCCTTCGGGCGTGTAGCCGCGGCGGCGCATACCGGAAATCGTTGGCATACGCGGATCATCCCAACCGGCAACGTGGCCGTCTGAAACCAGTTGGTTCAGCTTGCGTTTGGACGTGATGGAATACAGAAGCTCCAAACGGGAAAATTCGTATTGGCGCGGACGTGTGGCGTGCGGCGCAGGAATGTTGTCCAACACCCAGTCGTACAACGGACGGTGGGCTTCAAATTCGAGTGTACACAAGGAATGCGTGATGCCTTCAATGGCATCGGAAATGCAATGCGTGTAGTCGTACATCGGGTAGATGCACCATTTGTCGCCTGTGTTGTGGTGATGGGCGCGGCGGATGCGGTAGATGACAGGATCGCGCATATTGATGTTGCCCGAAGCCATGTCGATTTTCAGGCGCAGGGTTTTGCTGCCGTCGGGAAATTCGCCGTTTTTCATGCGCGTGAACAGGTCAAGGTTTTCTTCGACGCTGCGGTCGCGATAAGGGCTGTTTTTACCCGCTTCAGTCAGCGTACCGCGGTATTCGCGCATTTCTTCAGGCGTCAAATCATCGACATACGCTTTGCCGTCTTTGATTAAACCGACGGCGTAATCGTAAAGCTGGTCGAAATAATTGGAAGCGAAACGCGGCTCGCCCGCCCAATGGAAACCGAGCCACTCGACATCTTCTTTGATGGCGTTGACGTATTCGTCATTTTCTTTTTCGGGGTTGGTATCGTCAAAACGCAGGTTGCACAAGCCGTCGTAAATATACGCCAAACCGAAGTTCAGGCAGATGGATTTGGCGTGGCCGATGTGCAGGTAGCCGTTCGGCTCGGGCGGGAAGCGGGTTTGGATGGCTGTATGTTTGCCGCTTTTGAGGTCTTCTTCGATGATGGTGCGGATAAAGTGGTTGTCCGCGAATTGGTCTTTATTGAGCATGGTCGGGAGCTATCTGAAAATATTATGTCGTACCGATTTTACCTGAAAACAGGACGGCTTTACAGTAAATACAAGTCACAGAGGTCGTCCGAAAACCATTTCAGACGACCTCTGCATGGGTAATTATGAATCTGATGGAAGATTGGAATGGTTGGAAGTATTGTCTTCCATACGTTTGGGTGCCATTGATGAATCGATCAACTTGACCAGCAGATTAATCAACAGAACGATACCCAAAATAATCAAAAGTGCGATTGGGTAAAAAATCCAAAGCAAACCGGCATTGCCGATAAAAGACCAGCTCATAGACGCCCAAAATGCTTGAAGCGAGGATTTTTCCAAAGAGAGCAGCTTGGTGCGGGCTGCGGTGGCGATAATGGAAGCAATCAGCGAGATGCCATAGAATAAAGGCAACACAAACCACAAATCACCTGAACCGTGCCGAATGTAAGCGAGCTCATCGAGCACCTCTATCATATACCAAACCCAAACGATGGCTGTCGCCCACAAGCTGCCCGCCAACGTAGCGGGACGCAAACGCCGGTAAAACAGAGCATAAACCAGATTCGCCGAGACAAGCATCAACATACCGGCAATCAATGTGCTGTCAAAACCTTCAGGACCTACCAGATAGAACCATATCGAAGTAGTGATGATAATAACGATACTGCCTGCCAATGAAAGGCCGGCAAATTTTTTTTCGCTAATACGGGGGAAATTCATCTTTACTGTTTTTCAAAACTGTTCTCCTGAATCAAAGAACATTTATGGACGGATGATTGGTTTTCAGACGGCCTACTCATCCAATAACAGCCATCTGAAACTCCTCCCCATTGTACCCGAATTTCATTAACTTTTTATAACAACCGAACTCAAAGCGGCATAAATTCGGCAACCTGCCACGCCACGCCGCGCTCGTTTAGGGTTTTCTGCATGGCGGCGGATGGTATGCGGTCGGTAAACAGTTTATCGAATGCGCCGATATCGCCCAGTCGGACCAAGGCATTGCTGTTAAACTTGCTGTGGTCGACGCCGAGATAGCGCACGCGGGCATTGTTTACCATCGCCTGCATGACGCTAACTTCCTTGTAATCGTCATCCAAAAGCGAGCCGTCGTTTTCTATGCCGTGGGTACTCATGATGGCATAGTCGACTTTGAATTGATTGATGAAATCGACAGTCGCCACGCCGGTAATACCGCCATCCAACGGACGGACCACGCCGGAAGCGATGATGACCGTGTAGTCGGTACGCGCCGCAGTGATGGAGGCGGCGTAGATGTTGTTGGTGATAATCCGCAGGTTTTTACGCTGTCTGACCAACTCGGCGGCGACGGCTTCCATGGTGGTGCCGATGCTGATAAAGAGCGAGGCATTGTCGGGAATGGTGGAAGCAATCAGCCGGGCAATGGCGTTTTTTTCCTGCTGCTGATGGTTGCGCCGCTCCTGCCCTGCCGTTACGACTGAAACGTCGCCCAAAGACGCGCCGCCGTGATAGCGTTTGAGCTGTCCGGTTTCGCTCAATTCCTGCACATCGCGGCGTATGGTTTGCGGCGTCACATCCAAATTCGCCGCCAGCTCTTCCACCGTCATAAAGTTATGTTCGCGGACAAGGGTGAGGATATGTTCGTGTCTTTGGATTTTGGGTTTCATGGCGTTTTACTTTGCAGGGATAAACCAATGGCCGTCTGAATATTTCAGACGGCCTTTTTATTGTCAAACCGATTACATTTCGAGTTTCTGTTCCAAGCGTTCGATGCACGCGCTCAAGTGGCGGCGCATGACTTTGGTCACACGGTTGCGCTTGCCGGCCACCAATAAATCGAGGATTTCGCGGTGTTCATGGTGCGAATTGGAATTGATGGTGCGCTTTTCTTTGCGAAGCGGATCGGAAACGGCCACAATCAGTGAAGAACGCGCGCACAAGGTATTCATGATTTCAAACAGGACGTCGTTGTCCAGCAGCCGCGCCAATTCGACATGGAAGGCATTGGACAGGCGGTTCCAACCCACGCGGTCGCCGCTTTCGGAGGCTGCGGCCTCTTGCTCAATCATGGCGTAAAGCGGTTGCAGGCGCGTTTCCAAATCAGGCATATCGATGAGGACGCTCAAAATCATGCTTTCCATTTCGATACGCGTGTTGAACACGTCTTTCATTTCTTTCAAGTCCGGCACATGGACAAATGCGCCGCGGTTGGGCTGCAAATCGACGATTTTATCGTGCGCCAAAAGCGATAATGCGCCACGCACGGTATTGCGCGAGCAAACCATTTGCCGGCACAGCTCGGACTCGGTCAATTTTTTGCCCGGCAGCAGCAGATGGTCGGTAATCCCGTCCAAAATCAATGCGTACACGCGGAAGAGTTCGGAATCGTGACGCTCTTCCAAAATAAGCGATGAAGTTGCAGGCGCAACGTTGGTATTATTTTCGTAATCCATAATGTTTCCCCAGTATCCGTATTAAGGCACAAGCGTTTACAAACCTGCAGCTTTCGGGGGTGTTTAAAATATAATTAAAAATTGTTGACAATGTTAAACGAAACTTGCACAATGAGGTCAACAAGCCAAGTTATAAAGGCTGATAGAGAGAGAGAAAAAGGAATAAAAAGCAAGCAGATATATTCATGTTAATGCGTGAATATATCTGCTTTTTTTGTGGGCAGCCGTTTCACGCTCCGACACCCCCCCTGAAACCGCCCTATTCTGTTTCGACGATCTCGAAGCTGTGGCTCATTTTTGCCGCTTTGCCCAGCATAATCGATGCGGAGCAATATTTTTCGGCAGACATCTGTACAGCGCGTTCAATCGCGCTTTCTTGCAAATCCCGACCATACACTTTGAAATGGATATGGATTTCGGTAAACACGCGCGGCGCGGTGTCGGCGCGTTTGGCAGTCACTTCGGCACGGCAGTCGGTGATTTTTTGGCGTTGTTTCTCGGCAATCATCACTACATCGATGCTAGAACAGCCTGCTACACCCAACAACAGCATTTCCATCGGGCTGGGGCCGCGTTTGACTTCGCCTTCAGCCGCCGCGCCTTCCATCACAACGCTGTGTCCGTTTGCCGTTGTTCCGACGAAGCACATTCCGTCTATCCATTTTGAAGTAACTTGCATGGTGTCTTTTTTATCCGTAAAAGCATTAATCCGATATTGTAAACAATTTCAAGTGATAAACCTAGTCAGGCCATCTGAAAAATACAATCAATTACAATTGGTCTGAACGCATTATTCGTCCCGATACGCCCAATGATTGACCGGCCCGTGCCCTGCCCCGATGCCCAAAGGATGGGAAATGGCGGCGGCGATATAGTTTTTTGCCGTCTGAACCGCTTCGGGAACGCCAAACCCTTTTGCCAGCTCGGCAGCAATACAGGCTGAAAACGTGCAGCCTGTGCCATGCGTATGCGGCGTTGGGAAACGTTTGCTGTTCAGCTCGATGGTTTCGTTTGGCGTAAACAGCCAGTCGGTGCAATATTCGCTTTGGCTGTCGGCAAGATGGCCGCCTTTAATTACCACATTTTTCACACCCCAATCCTGAAGAATTTTGGCGGCGCGTTCCGCATCTTGGCGGTTTTCAATATTGATGCCCGTCAATGCCTGCGCTTCGGGCAGATTGGGGGTCAATACGTCCGTATGCGGCAACAGCAGGCGTTTCATGGCTTCGACGGCCGAATTTTCCAACAACGGCGCGCCGCCTTTGGCAATCATGACCGGATCCAACACGCGTTTGCCGAAGTCGCATTCGGCGGTTTGTTCCGCCACGCATTCGATGATTTCCGCCGTACCCAGCATGCCGATTTTATAGGCGCGGATTTGGAAATCCTCCTGAATCGCGGCAATCTGCGCGGCAATCATGTCGGTCGGTATCGGATGCACTGCCGATACGCCCAAAGTATTTTGTGCGGTAACCGCGGTCAGTACGCTGGTGCCGAACACGCCGCGCATCTGAAACGTCTTCAAATCCGCCTGTATGCCTGCGCCGCCGCCGGAATCGGAGCCGGCAATCGTCAGCGTTTGAATAAAAAGTTCATCCATCGTGTCCTCCTGTTTTTCAGACGGCCTTTTGTTTATCGTTGTTGAAAGCCGTTTGGTTTTATCCGCAAACAAAGGCATGCGCCGTTTATCTTTCCGAAAGCCTTATTTGTTGTTTTACCTAAAACAAACGTACATTCTCGGGCGGAATATCTTAACAAACAAAAGGCCGTCTGAAAACTATTTTCATTTTCAGACGGCCTGTTCAATGTTAAACCTATTCAGGCTTATTCTTCGTATGCGTCAATCGGCAAGCAGGAGCAAACCAGATTGCGGTCGCCATAGACCTCATCCAAACGTTTCACGCTCGGCCAGAATTTGTGTTCGCGGACAAACGGCAACGGGAAGACGGCTTCTTCGCGGGAATACGGGTGCGCCCATTCGCCGGTTACGTCGGCGGCGGTGTGCGGGGCGTTGACCAGCGGGTTGTCGTCTTTCGGCCATTCGCCACGCTCGACTTTCAGCACTTCCTGTTTGATTTGTTTCAGGGCGGCGATGAAGCGGTCGAGTTCGGCTTTGCTTTCGCTCTCGGTCGGCTCAATCATCAGCGTGCCGGCAACGGGGAAGGAAACCGTCGGGGCGTGGAAACCGTAGTCCATCAGGCGTTTGGCAATGTCGGTTTCTGTGATGCCGCTTTCGGCTTTGAGCGGACGCAAATCAACGATACATTCGTGCGCGACGCGGCCGTTTTTGCCTGCATACAGAATCGGATAGTCTTCGCTCAGGCGTTTGGCGACATAGTTGGCGTTGAGCAATGCCCAGCACGTTGCCTGTTCCATGCCTTGTTTGCCCATCATGGTCAGGTACATCCAAGTAATCGGCAGGATGGACGCAGAACCGAAGGCCGCAGCAGCAACGGCGGTTTGGTCGGCACTGGCGCTGTGGGTGTCGGTCAAAGCGTGTCCCGGTGCAAACGGGGCGAGGTGGGCTTTCAGGCCGATGGGGCCGACGCCCGGGCCGCCGCCGCCGTGAGGGATACAGAAGGTTTTGTGCAGGTTCATGTGCAACACGTCCGCGCCGACCTCCGCAGGCTGCATGATGCCGATTTGGGCGTTGAGGTTGGCGCCGTCCATGTAAACCTGTCCGCCGTTTTCATGGATGATGCGGCAGATGTCGCGGATGCCTTCTTCGTACACGCCGTGGGTGGACGGATAGGTAATCATGATGGCGGACAAAGCGTCGCGGTGTTGCTCGGCTTTGGCTTTCAAATCGTCGATGTTGACGTTGCCGTGTTCGTCGGTATCGACAACGACGACTTTCAAACCCAGCATGGCGGCGGTGGCGGGGTTGGTGCCGTGGGCGGATTTGGGAATCAGGCAGATGTTGCGGTGTCCCTCGCCGTTGGCTTCTTGATAGCGGCGGATGGACAGCATGCCGCTGTATTCGCCCTGTGCGCCGGAGTTGGGCTGGAAGGAAATCGCGTCAAAGCCGGTAATGGCTTTCAGGCTGTTTTCCATGTCGGTCAAGAGTTCGCGGTAGCCTGCGGCTTGGTCTTTGGGGGCGTAGGGGTGGATGTCGGTGAACTCTGCCCAAGTAATCGGCAACATTTCCGCAGTCGCATTGAGCTTCATGGTGCAGCTACCGAGCGAAATCATGCTGCGGTTCATCGCCAAATCGCGGTCTTCGAGTTTTTTCAGGTAGCGCAGCATTTCGTGTTCAGTGTGGTAACGGTTGAACACGGGATGTTGCAGAATATCGTCCTGACGCAGCAACTCGGCGTTCAGACGGCCTTTGACGTCATCGGCAAATGTAGCCGTATCTTTGCCGGTAAACGCGCAGTACAAATCAGTTAAATCTTCGCGTGTCGAAGTTTCATGGAAGGCTGCCGCAACTTGAGTATCGTTGACGCGGCGCAGGTTGTAGCCCGATTCCAAAGCAGCGGCGAACACTTGGTCTGCTTTCTCTTTGCTGCCGAAATCAACGGTAACGGTATCGAAGAAGACCTTGTGAACCACATTCAGGCCGTCTGAAACCAGCGCATCGGCAAAGGCAGAAGCCAGCGCGTGAATGCGGTTGGCAATGCGTTTTACGCCTTCGGGGCCGTGGTAAACGGCGTACATACCGGCCAAGTTCGCCAGCAATGCCTGCGCGGTACAAATATTGGATGTCGCTTTTTCGCGGCGGATGTGTTGCTCACGAGTGGACAAAGCCATGCGCAAGGCAGGTTTGCCCGATGCGTCTTTGGATACGCCGATGATGCGGCCCGGGGCAGAGCGTTTGAACTCGTCTTTAAACGCGAAATAAGCAGCGTGCGGACCGCCGAAGCCCATCGGTACGCCGAAGCGTTGCGTGTTGCCCAACGCGATGTCCGCGCCCAACTCGGCAGGCGATTTCAGCAAAACCAAGCTCATGATGTCGGCGGCAACGGCGACAATCGTGCCTTTGGTTTTCAGACGGCCGATAACATCCTGCAAGTCTTGCACGTCGCCGTCTTTGCCGACGTATTGGAACAGCGCGCCGAAGTATTCGCCTTCATCCGCTTTGGCAAAATCGCCGACCACCAGCTCGAAGCCGAAATATTTGGCGCGGGTTTTCATCACGTCCAAAGTCTGCGGATAGACGCGCTCGTCCACAAAGAAACGCTCGGATTTCACCTTGCCCACGCGGTGCGCCATCGCCATCGCTTCGGCGGCAGCGGTCGCCTCGTCCAGCAAAGACGCACCCGCCACGGGGAAACCGGTCAAATCGATACACACTTGTTGGAAGTTCAGCAACGCTTCCAAACGACCCTGCGCGATTTCCGCCTGATACGGGGTGTAGGCGGTATACCAACCCGGATTTTCCAATACGTTGCGCAAAATCACGTTCGGCACACGAGTCGGGTAATAACCCAAACCGATATAGGATTTGTTGATCACGTTCTTCGACGCAATGCCTTTCAATTTCGCCAAAGCGTCCGCCTCGGTCAAGGCTTCGGGCAGGTCGAGTTCGGACGGCATACGGATGCTTTGCGGCACGGTGTTGCCGACAAAATCGTCCATACTCTTCTCACCGAGCGCTTCCAAAAGCGCAGCCTCGTCGCCGAAACTCAAATGGCGCGCGGCAAATTCGTTCGGGTTGAACAATTCAGATAGTTTCATTTCTACTCCTTTTTTGTTATCGGTATCAAAACCGCTTTTTCTTTCAGATGTTGTTTCAGACGGCCTCCGCCCACTTCGGACGACATGCCAATATTTCCCTATAAACCGGACAGCTTTCCACATGCGCGCCGGGCAGGTAGCCGGTACTCATCAGAAATTCGCCGACGATTTCGCCGCCGACAAATTTAAAATGTTTTTTAAACAGCTTCACCCATTCAGCCTTGTCGAGCGGATGGTGTGCATCCAGCCAGTTTTTGAATGAGCCGTATTCTTGCTGTATTTGTTTGATTTGTCGCGCGTTATAAATGGCTGCGTTGATTTTCAGGCGGTTGCGGACGATGCCTGCATTGGCAAGCAGCCGCTCAATATCGGCTTCGTCAAATGCGGCAACCGTATCAATGTCGAAACCTTTGAATGCCGTCTGAAATGCCTGCTGCTTCTTCAGCATCAGCGTCCAGCTCAATCCTGCCTGATTGATTTCCAACACCAGCCGCTCAAACAATTCATTGTCGTCCTCAATCGGAAAACCGTATTGCGTGTCGTGATAATGTTGGTTGGGGTTGTCCGTATCGTCGGGCAGCGTGGCGACAAATTCGCAGTAATTCATGTTTACTGAGGAAAAATTGAAACAAAGGCCGTCTGAAAGCATTTTTCAGACGACCTAAGACCTGCAATATCAAACAGGCATAAAACCTGTTTGGATGTTTGCAAAAATCAAGCTACTTCGCCTGCGTATTGTTCGGCAGTCAGCAGACCGTCGTAATCGGCAGGGTTGGCAGGTTTGATTTTGAAGAACCAGCCTGCGCCGTAAGGGTCGCTGTTGGCAGTTTCCGGCGCGCTTGGCAAATCTTCGTTGACGGCAACGACTTCGCCTGCAATCGGCGCGTACACGTCGGACGCGGCTTTCACAGACTCAACCACACCGGCTTGCTCTTCGGCAGCCAGGTTCGCACCGACTTCGGGCAGCTCGACGAACACGATGTCGCCCAACAGCTCTTGCGCGTGATGGGTAATGCCGACAGTGATGGTACCGTCTTCTTCAAGGCGCAGCCATTCGTGGCTGGCAACGTATTTCAGTTCGGCTGGGATGTTGCTCATGGTTTGATTCTCCATTGATAGGGGTTATTTTCAGACGGCCTCTGCGTGAATCAATATCCACAGATGCCTTGTTCAATGCTTTCTATAAACGTCCGTATCGGACGACAATTAAAACCTGCTTTCAGACGGCCCTTAACAAATAAAGGCCGTCTGAATCGATATTAATCAAACTGTTTTTGACCGTTGCGCACAAACGGCAGCTTCAGTACGCGCACATCGACTTCTTTGCCGCGAATCAGCACTTTGGCGGTATCGCCGTCAAATTCTTTCGGTACGCGGGCGATGGCGATGGATTGTTTCAGGCTGGGCGAGAATACGCCGCTGGTGGTTTCGCCTTTGCCTTTGTCGGTCAACACTTCCATATGTGCGCGCAGGATGCCGCCTTTATCGAGCAGCAAACCGACTTGTTTGACGGCAACGCCTTTTTCTTTCAATGCCAGCAAGGCGGCTTTGCCGACGAAATCGCGGTTTTCGTCTTTCAAATCAACCGTCCAACCCATACCTGCTTCGAGCGGGCTGGTGTCGTCGTCCATATCGTTGCCGTAGAGGTTCATGCCGGCTTCCATGCGCAGGGTGTCGCGTGCGCCGAGGCCGCAGGGCTGCACGCCGGCTTGTTGCAGGGCTTTGAAGAATGCGACGGCTTCGGTGCCGGGCAGGATGACTTCGACGCCGTCTTCGCCGGTGTAACCGGTGCGGGCGACAAACCAGTCATTGCCCAAATCCGCGCCTTGGAACGGTTTGAGGTTGTTGACGACATCCGCCCATTCTGGTTTGACGGTCAAAAGTTTTTCGATGGCTTTAGGACCTTGCACGGCAAGCATACCGAGGTCGTAGCGCGGGTTGAAGGCAACGCCGAACTCTTGTCCGACTTTGTGGAACTGGGCGGTGTCTTTTTCGCGGGTCGCGCCGTTGGATACGATGCGGTATTGGGTTTCGGCTTCGTTGGTGCGGTAAACGATCAAGTCGTCAATCACGCCGCCGTTGTCATTGAGCAGCGCGGAATAAAGGGCTTTGCCGACGAAGGCGAGTTTGGCAACGTCGTTGGCAATCAGCTTGCGGAAAAAGGCTTTGGCATTTGCGCCTGCTACGTCGGTAACAAGCATGTGTGATACGTCGAACATACCGGCGTCGGTGCGCACGGCTTCGTGTTCGGCGATTTGCGAACCATAATGGATGGGCAGCTCCCAGCCGGCAAAATCGACCAGCTTCGCGCCTGCATCTTGATGGGCTTGATAAAACGGGGTGGTTTTCAGGGCAGTCATTCTCAAGTTTCTCCGGATTTATTGTTCAGATGCCGCCCGCGCACCTGTGCGCGGATGACCCTATCTGTCCTTGAACCTGAGATTTTCGGCCGTATCCGCTGGACGGCAAACCAGTCTGCTCACTGCTTTGCGCGGTTGTCTGAATGGTGGTTCAGACGGCCTTCTCCCCTTCGGTGGACGTTATTCCAACGCCGCTCTCCAGATTGTTTGTTTCAATGTGCAGTCCCTGATACCTGAGCGATTTAAGGGTGTCTGCGCCTTCGGTGGCCACATGTAGTTGGGTGTAGCTCTCTCCTGCACATGCTCCGATTATGGCTTGAATCGGCGGTTTGGGCAAGTGGCCGACGAATATTTATGATGTGAATATTCATCTTTTTATCAAAACGGCCGACCGCAAACCTTTGCGAAATTGCCGGATATGCGGCAAACATTTTTGCAAAAGTCTCAGGCCGTCTGAAGCCCTTACCCGTTTTTCCTATATAATTCTGTTTTTTCGATTTATCCGCGCCCACTATGAACCGCCTCAAACGCATCAAAACCATCCTCTGCACGCTCTACCGCTACCGCCTCGCCGAGCTGATTGCCTCGCTGGTCCGTCCGGGTTGGGCGCGGACTTTCCTCAATATGCTGCCGCAGTCGTCCAAGTTCAAACACGAGACGCCTGCCGTGCGCCTGCGTTTGGCGTTGGAAAGCCTGGGGCCGATTTTCATCAAATTCGGACAGGTATTGTCCACGCGCCCCGATTTGATTCCGCATGATTACGCGGTCGAACTGGCAAGACTGCAAGACAAAGTGCCGCCGTTTGATGCGCAGCTTTCGCGCTCGCAAATCGAAAAATCTTTAGGCCAATCCATCGACACTTTATACGCGGAATTTGAAACAGAGCCTGTCGCCAGCGCGTCCATCGCCCAGGTACACAAAGCCCGCCTGCATTCGGGCGAACAGGTCGCCGTGAAAGTCTTGCGCCCCAACCTTTTGCCCGTTATCGAACAGGATTTGTCGCTGATGCGCTTTGGTGCAGGCTGGGTAGAACGTTTGTTTTCAGACGGCAAGCGTTTGAAGCCGCGCGAAGTCGTGGCCGAATTTGACAAATACCTGCACGACGAATTGGATTTGATGCGCGAAGCTGCCAATGCCAGCCAGCTTGGTCGCAATTTCCAAAACAGCAATATGCTGATTGTGCCCAAGGTATTTTACGACTACTGCACCAGCGACGTACTGACCATCGAATGGATGGACGGTACACCGGTATCCGATATTGCCAAACTCAAAGCCGACGGCATCGATTTGCACAAACTTGCCGATTACGGCGTGGAAATCTTCTTCACGCAAGTTTTCCGCGACGGCTTTTTCCATGCGGATATGCACCCCGGCAACATTCTGGTCGCCGCCGACAACCGCTACATCGCCCTCGATTTCGGCATCGTCGGCACGCTGACCGATTACGACAAACGCTATCTCGCCATCAACTTCCTTGCCTTTTTCAACCGCGATTACCACCGCGTCGCCACCGCCCACATCGAATCGGGTTGGGTACCTGCCGACACGCGCGCGGAAGAATTGGAAGCCGCCGTCCGCGCCGTGTGCGAGCCGGTGTTCAACAAACCGATTTCGCAAATTTCCTTCGGCTTGGTGCTGATGCGCCTGTTTGAAGTCAGCCGCCGCTTCAATGTCGAAATCCAACCGCAGCTTGTGTTGCTGCAAAAAACGCTGCTCAACATCGAAGGCTTGGGCCGCCAGCTTGATCCCGATTTGGACTTGTGGAAAACCGCCAAACCGTTTTTGGTGAAATGGATGAACGAACAGGTCGGCCCCAAGGCCCTTTGGCGCAACCTCAAAAATGAAGCCCCTGACTGGGCGCAAATCATCCCTTCCCTGCCGCGCAAAATCAATGCGTTGGTTGATGAAAACCGCCAGCAGGAAATGCGCGATGCCTATGTGCACTTGGTCAAAGTACAGCAACGCCAAAGTTTGTGGCTGGGTATGATTGCGGTTGTTTTGTTGCTGATTTTGCTGTTTAAGTAAACCGTAATACAGCTTTAAACGATATATAAAAGTAAAAGGCCGTCTGAACTCTGATTTTCAGACGGCCTTTTATATGCCTATCTATTCTTTTTTCTCATGCGGAACATGTCCGCTTTCGGCTTCGATATGCCGTCTGAAGCGCAAACCTGCGGCATGGTAAAACGGATGCGGCGAGAATTGGCGCGAGACTTGCGAAGCGAAGATGCACGTCAGCAGCATCCAAAACAGCAAATTCTGTCCGCCCGTCATTTCCATTACCACCACGGCGGCGGTCAACGGCGATTGGGTCGCGGCGGCAAGGAATGCGGCCATGCAGAGCAAAACCGCGACATTGGATGCGTCGCCCAGTTGTGCGAAAGAAGCCATGTGTTCGCCTATCATCGCGCCGATGGTTAACGACGGCGTGAAGATGCCGCCGGGAATGCCTGCCCAGTAGCTGAACACGGTTGCCGCCCATTTTGCGGCGGCCAAGCCGAACGGCGCTTCATACGCGCCTTTGAGTGCGGCGGCGGCTTCGTGATAGCCCGTGCCATAGGTTTTGCCTTGATAAAACGTACCGAGCAGCGCCAGCAAAATGCCCATTACAAAGGCGACCACCAACAAATGACGGCGGATGAAACTGCGCCAGCGCACCGGTGCGAATGCCGCCGCGCCGCGATACAAAAAGCTGCCGAACAATCCGCCGGCCACGCCGCAAACGATGCCCGACACCGCGGCCCACATCAGCATGTTTGGCAGCTCGTGTCCTTGAAACCCTGAAAAATACGGGTTGTTGCCCTGTATCGCCACCTGAATGAAACCGGCCGCCAACACGCCCATCAAGATTTGGCGTTCCCAACGCAAAATCACGCCGCGCCCCAATTCTTCGATGGCAAACACCACGCCGGCCAAAGGCGCGTTAAACGCCGCCGCCAAACCGCCGGCCGCGCCTGCGGCAATCAAATCGTTTTCCTGCATGCCCCTAAACGCCAGCCCGTGCTTTTTACACCACGCGCCCCAAGCGTTCATGACCGCCGCACCCACTTGTACAGACGGCCCTTCCCTACCGATCGACGCCCCCAAAATCATGCCCAAAAACGTCAGCGGAATCTTAAAAAAGGTTTCGCCCAGACGAATCAGACGGGTTTTCTGCGCACCATACGGCAAAGACAACGAAGCGATGACCTGCGGAATACCGCTGCCGGAAGTGTACGGCGCAAATTTGCGCGTAAACCACGCCAAAAGCGGCAAGCCCAGCGGCAAGGCCACCCACGCAAACCACGGATATTTGCCCGCCAGCAAAGCATTCCATTCCAAAGCCAAATCCGCCAGACGCGCAAACAGCAAAGCTGTCAGGGCAACCAGTGCCGAGCCTGCCAGCAAAAACAGAAAGGCCATGCTTTTTTTCGACAGGCGTTTGGTTTGGCGGATTTTGTGGGCGAGGCGCGCCGCCCAAGTCTGTGGAAATTTCATAATAGGCATACAGTCAATGTATTCAGACGGCCTTGATGCTTTTCTCAAAGGCCGTCTGAACACAAGGATAAAGGTTTTTAAGAACGATAATCCGCGTTAATCGACACATACTCGTGCGACAAATCGCAGGTATAGACGACCGCCTCCGTATCGCCGCGTTGCAAATCGATGCGGACGGTAATTTCCGGACGGTTCATCACGGCTTGTCCGGCCTCTTCGGTATAGCTTTCCGCGCGGCCGCCGTTTTCGGCTACCAACACGTCATCCAGCCACATTTTCAAAGCATCGACATCCAAGTCTTCAATACCGGCATAGCCGACGGCAGCCAACAGACGGCCCAAGTTCGGGTCGGAGGCAAAGAACGCGGTTTTTACCAAAGGCGAATGGGCGACGGCATAAGCCACTTTACGCGCCTCTTCGCGGGTTTTCGCGTTTTGCACTTCAATCGTGATGAACTTGGTCGCGCCCTCGCCATCACGGACAATCGCCTGCGCCAATTCCAATGCCAGCGAACCGAGCAAGGCTTTGAGCTGGGCATAGCGCGGATCGGCAGTATTGTCGATTTCGCTCTGACCGCAACGGCCTGTCGCCATAATCACGAAGCTGTCGTTGGTACTGGTATCGCCGTCCACAGTAATCGTATTGAAACTTTCGTCTGCGATTTCTTGCGTCATCAGCTGCAAAATCGGCTGGGACACTTTGGCATCGGTGGCGATAAACGACAACATGGTCGCCATGTTCGGATGAATCATGCCCGAGCCTTTAGCGATGCCGGTGGCGCGGACTGTGTGTTTCTCGCCGACCAGGCCTGTGCGTGAAGCGGCTTTCGGCACAGTGTCCGTCGTCATGATGGCACGCGCCGCGTCCGACCAGAATGCAGGGCGCACTTGCGGCAAAGCGGCCACGATTTTATCCACAGGCAGCGGCTCCAAAATCACGCCGGTCGAAAACGGCATCACCTGATTGGATTGGCAGCCGACCTGTTCCGCCACGGCCGCACACACTTTAATCGCGTCCAGACGGCCTTGTGCGCCGGTACCCGCATTGGCATTGCCCGTATTAACGACCAAGGCACTCACACCGTCTTGGTCAAACAGATGCGACTTGGCGATATGCACCGGCGCGGCACAGAAACGGTTTTGCGTAAACACCGCGCCCACCGTATGGCCGCCGCCCAACACCATCAGCGTCAAATCGTCGCGGTCTTGTTGCTTGATGCCGGCACGCCCCGTAAACAGACGGATGCCGTCGATTTCCAACAATTCGTCTGCACGTTTTTCAGTCAAATTTACAGCCATATCATTTTCTCCTGTTTACACTATTTTCAGACGGCCTAAACGCTATACGCCCAATAAGGGAATCAAGATAGGCACCAATATCGCCGTCAACACGCCGTTGAGCGTCAAGCCCAAGCCGGCATATGCGGCCATACGGCGGCCGTATTCCAAAGACGCCGCAATCCCCATCGCATGGGAAGCCGTCCCTAAAGACATCCCCACTGAAGAAGGCATGTACAACGCCCCTTTCAACACTTTATATCCGGCCATCTGTCCAAAAAGTCCGGCGATAATCACCGTTGCCGCCGTAATCGCCGGAATACCGCCGACCGATGCCGTGATTTCAATTGCAATCGGGTTGGTCACCGATTTGGAAGCCAACGACAAAACCACATCGCGCGACGCGCCCAGCCATTTGGCGAAATACACGCCCGTAACAATGCCCGTCACGCTGCCCGCCAATTGCGACAACACCACAGGCAACCACTGGCTGCGGATACGGTCCCAATTTCGATAAAGCGGCACGGCCAGCAATACGACCGCCGGTTTCAACCAAAAATCGATAAACTGCGCCGCATCGTGATACAGCTCGTAATCGATGGCAAATACCTTCAAATACCCCATCAACACCAGCGTGCTGATCAATACCGGATTGCACAAAACGTTTCCCGTGCGCACCCGAATCTGCACCGCCAAAGCATACACGGCCAAAGTCAGAAACAGCATAAGCACGGGCATACGCAACAAATTGTCGATATCGCCCATCACATCAGCCTCCTGACCCACTCATGCACTTTGCCCGTGACCAACAACACGCACACCGTACTGACGATGGTGGCCGTCAAAATCGAAAACCAGTCGTTTGCAATCACATCCAAATAGCTGATGACGGCTACGCAAGGCGGCACCAAAAACAAAGTCAGGTTCGCCATCAAAATGTCCGCCAGCTCTTCCACCCAAGACAATTTGACCCAGCCGGCCTGAAGCGCGGCAAACAGCAAACCCATGCCGACAATGCTGCCCGGCAGCTTCAACCCCAAAATCCAAACGGCCGCCTCGCCCAAAGTCAGGCAACCCAATACCACCAATAAGGCACGAATAATATTCATTAAGCCGGTTTCTCCCTATCTTTTTCAGACGGCCTCAAAAAATTTATTAATCATTGAATCATATCGTGCCACAGGCCGTCTGAAAAGGGAAGAAACGCCTTCTTTCAAGTTTAATGAAAGATAAGCATGATTGCTCCGGCGGATTGGCTTCGGAGTAGTGAAACCTTTGCCCTGCTTTTGTCTTTAACGGCCGCTGCAAACCGGACATTCGGGATTGCGCCTCACCCCGTATTGCCGCCATTGTCCGCTCAATGCGTTGTAGGTGGAAAGTTTGCCGTGCGACGGCGTGCCGATACCGAGCAGCACTTTGAGCGCTTCGGCGGCTTGGGTCGTTCCGACAACACCGACCAAGGGCGAAAAAACGCCGAACAATGCACAAGCGCCGTCGTCGGCTTGTTCGCCGTCAAACAGGCAGGCATAACAAGGCGTATCGGGAAGGTCGGGGCGGTACACGGCGATTTGTCCATCAAAGCGGACGGCCGCGGCGGAAACCAAAGGCGTGCACGCGTCAACGGCGGCGCGGTTGACCGCCTGGCGTGTGGGATAGTTGTCGGAACAATCAAGGATGATGTCGGCGGCGTTTGCCAATTCGACCAGCTTGGCCTCATCGAGAAATTCGGCCATGGCGGTAATGTGTGTTTGGCTGTTGATCTGTTTCAGACGGCCTTGCATGACCAAAGCCTTGTTTTTGCCGATGTCGGCTTCGGTAAACGTGATTTGGCGTTGAAGGTTGGTCTCGTCGACGGTATCGGCATCGGCAATCGTCAGGCGGCCGATACCGGCGGCGGCAAGATACGGCAAGGCCGCCGCACCCAGCCCGCCGCAACCGACAACGAGCGCATGGGCGGCCAAGAGTTTTTCTTGGCCTTCGATACCGATTTCATCCAACAGGATATGGCGGCTGAACCGCAAAAGTTGTTGATCGTTCATCATAACAATAAGGCCGTCTGAAACCGAATATTCAGACGGCCTGAGTGGTTTAGAAATTAATATTTTCGTAGGCGTTGTCAAACAGGAAAGGGCGGCCTTCGCTGCTGGTTTCGGATTCGAGGCGGATACCGCTGAGCATCATATTGCGGTCAACGTCTTTCATCATGTCGTAAACGCTCAAGAGTGCCAGATTGAGGCCGGTCAGGGCTTCGGTGGCAATGCTGCCGTTGCTGTGCGCTTGGACGGTCAATGTGGCTTTCAGGCAGGCCAGCTCGACGTTAATATCGAAATCAACCTGCACGCCGATGATGCGGCCGGGCAGGTGCAGCGGAATCAGGTTGCCGCTTTGTTTGATGTTTTGAATGGCGGCAACGCGGGCGATGGTCAGGATGCTTGCCTTTTCGGCGGCATTCTCTATCAACACCCGTATCGCCTGCTGGCTCATGTTGATGGTGCCGACGGCGACGGCGGTGTGTTGCTCAGGAAAATCGGGCTGGTTGGGGAATTCGATCATGGGGTTCTCGCCTCTGTTTTGACAGCCAATATTTTACGGCATTTTACAGACACCGGCCACGCGGCGGATACGGACGGCCGTTTTCCGGTTTGAAATGTATCGGACGGCAGCATTGGCGGTTTACAAAAATTTGCTATACAATGGGTTCGGGACAAACCCAAATTAACATTTAAATAAGAGAAAAATCATGCAACTGCATATCTTAAACAATCCCAAAGATGCCGCTTTGGCAGCGGATGCGGAATTTTTAAAACAGTCTCTGTTCAATCTGCTGCATGAGGAAGCATCGCCTTTGGTGGTCGAAACCGTTAAGTTGTTATCGACTTCAGACGACAGCGCCGCCTTGATTGAGAAGGTGTTGCCGCAACTGGACGAACAGCAAACCCACGATTTAACCCTGGCCTGCGGCCTGTTCGCACAAATTCTGAACATCGCCGAAGACGTGCACCACGAACGCCGCCGCCAAATCCACGAAGAAGCCGGCCACAGCGGCGCCGAAGGCAGCCTGACGGAAACCGTGCGCAAGCTTAAAGCCGGAAAAGTCAACGGCAAATCGGTGCAGCAACAACTGGACAACACGGTCGTTACCGCCGTTTTGACCGCGCACCCGACCGAAGTGCAACGCCAAACCGTCTTGAGCTTTAACCGCCGCATCCGTGCGCTGCTGCCGCAACGCGAACGCTGCACTAATCCTGATGCGCTGGCTCAGTTGCGCCGCGAAATCGACACAGTCCTTTTGGGCTTGTGGCAGACCAGCGAAACGCGCCGCCACAAACTCAGCGTCAACGACGAGATCAACAACGGTGTATCCATCTTCCCAATGAGCTTCTTTGAAGCCCTGCCTAAACTCTACCGCACAATGGAACGCGACTTTCAGACGGCCTATCCCGGCGTCCGCGTTCCGAATATCCTTAAAATCGGCGGCTGGATCGGCGGCGACCGCGACGGCAACCCGTTCGTTTCTGCCGAAACCTTGCGTTTTGCGTTCAGACGGCATGCCGACGCAGTGTTCCGTTTCTATCGTGGCGAACTCGACAAACTTTACCGCGAATTGCCACTCTCCATCCGCCGCGTCAAAGTCAACGACGATGTGATGGCATTGGCCGCCCTCTCGCCTGACGAAGAAATCGCCCGTACCGAAGAACCCTACCGCCGCGCCATCGCCTACATCATGGCACGCGCCATGGGCAAAGCGCGCTCACTCGGTTTGGGGATGGGCTGCAAATTCGGCTTCCTCGAGCCTTATGCCACGGTTGAAGAGTTCCTCAACGACCTGAAAAAACTGCAACGCTCGCTCCACGAAAACGGCAGCCAACTGCTGGCGGAAGGCCGTCTGGCCGACATTATCCGCAGCGTGTCCGTGTTCGGCTTCCACATGATGCCGCTCGACCTGCGCCAACACGCAGGCAAACACGCCGATGTGGTTGCCGAGCTTTTCCAACACGCAGGCTTGGAAGACTACAACAGCCTGAACGAAGAGCAAAAACAAACTGCCCTGTTGCGCGAATTGAGCCATCAACGTCCTCTGTACAGCCCGTTTATCACATACAGCGACCATACCCGCCACGAGCTGGCGATTTTCAACGAAGCGCGCAAAATCAAAGACGAATTCGGCGAAGATGCCGTGACGCAAAGCATTATTTCCAACTGCGAACAACCCAGCGACCTGCTCGCCTTGGCATTGCTGCTGAAAGAAAGCGGCCTGTTGACAGTGGAAAACGGCAAACCACGCAGCCGCATCAACATCGTGCCTCTGTTTGAAACCATCGAAGCGCTCGAAAACGCCTGCCCGGTCATGGAAACCATGTTCCGCCTCGACTGGTATGACGCCCTGCTCGAAAGTCGCGGCAACATCCAAGAAATCATGCTCGGCTACTCCGACTCCAACAAAGACGGCGGCTACGTTACCAGCTCATGGTGTCTGTATCAGGCTGAATTGGGCTTGGTCGAACTCTTCAAAAAATACGATGTCCGCATGCGCCTGTTCCACGGCCGCGGCGGCAGCGTAGGCCGCGGCGGCGGCCCGTCTTACCAAGCCATTTTGGCGCAACCCGCGGGCAGCGTTGCCGGACAAATCCGCATTACTGAGCAAGGCGAAGTCATTACCGCCAAATACGCCGATCCGGGCAATGCCCAACGCAACTTGGAAACCTTGGTCGCCGCGACTTTGGAAGCCAGCATCCTGCCGGACAAAAAAGACCCTGATGCCAAGCTGATGCAGGATTTGTCGGACGTATCGTTCAAATACTACCGCGAACTGATTACCCACCCCGACTTCATCGACTACTTCCTGCAAACCAGCCCGATTCAGGAAATCGCCACCCTCAACCTCGGCAGCCGTCCCGCCAGCCGCAAAACCCTGGCGCGGATTCAGGACTTGCGCGCGATTCCGTGGGTATTCTCCTGGATGCAAAACCGCCTCATGCTGCCGGCTTGGTACGGTTTCGGCAGCGCAGTGGAAACCTTGTGCGAAGGCAAACCCGAAACCCTCGCCGCCCTGCGCGAACACGCCCAAAGCAACCCGTTCTTCCAAGCCATGCTCTCCAATATGGAACAAGTCATGGCGAAAACCGACATCACTTTGGCGGAAAACTATGCCGGCTTGAGCGAATCGCCCGATAAAGCAAAAATCATCTTCGGCATGATCAAGGAAGAATACCAACGCAGCCGCAAAGCACTGCTCGACCTGCTGCAAACCGAAGAGCTTCTGCGCGACAACCGCAGCCTCGCCCGTTCGCTTGCCTTGAGGATTCCATACCTGAACGCCCTCAACGGCCTGCAAGTTGCCATGCTCAAACGCCTGCGCAAAGAGCCCGACAATCCGCACGCCCTGCTGATGGTTCACTTGACCATCAACGGCGTAGCGCAAGGTTTGCGTAATACCGGTTAAAGCAGTACGGAAAAAAAGGCCGTCTGAAACAGTTTTCAGACGGCCTTTTTATGATGAACATACACCAGCATTGCGGCTGTTTTGAGTACCTCCACAATATGCTATAATCCGCCGTTAAACTTTTATCTTTTCAGGAAAAACCATGAGCTTGAAATGCGGCATCGTTGGTTTGCCCAACGTCGGCAAATCTACCCTATTTAACGCGCTGACCCAATCGGGTATCGAAGCGGCAAACTATCCTTTCTGTACCATCGAACCCAACGTCGGCATCGTTGAAGTCCCTGATCCGCGTATGGCTGAATTGGCAAAAATCGTCAATCCGCAAAAAATGCAGCCTGCCATCGTCGAATTCGTCGACATTGCCGGTTTGGTTGCAGGCGCGAGCAAAGGCGAAGGTTTGGGCAACCAGTTCCTCGCCAACATCCGCGAGACTGACGCCATCGTCAACGTCGTACGCTGCTTTGACGACGACAACATCGTTCACGTTGCAGGCAAAGTCGATCCGATTGCCGACATCGAAACCATCGGCACCGAATTGGCACTGGCCGACTTGGCCAGCGTCGAAAAAGCCATCGTCCGCGAAGAAAAACGCGCCCGCTCAGGCGACAAAGACGCGCAAAAACTGGTCGAACTGTGCAAAAAACTGCTGCCGCATCTGGACGAAGGCAAACCCGTCCGCTCCTTCGGTTTGGACGCGGAAGAACTCGCCATGCTCAAGCCGCTGTTCTTGCTGACCGCCAAACCTGCCATGTACGTCGGCAACGTTTCCGAAGACGGTTTTGAAAACAATCCGCACCTCGACCGCCTGAAAGAATTGGCTGAAAAAGAAAACGCGCCCGTCGTTGCCGTTTGCGCCGCGATGGAGAGCGAAATCGCCGAGTTGGAAGACGACGAAAAAGCCGAGTTCCTCGCCGAAATGGGCTTGGAAGAACCGGGCCTGAACCGCCTGATTCGTGCCGGCTACGACCTCTTGGGCCTGCAAACCTACTTCACCGCCGGCGTCAAAGAAGTCCGCGCCTGGACCATCCACAAAGGCGACACTGCACCGCAAGCCGCCGGCGTCATTCACACCGACTTTGAACGCGGCTTCATCCGCGCCCAAGTTATCTCCTACGAAGACTTCATCGCTTTAGGCGGCGAAGCCAAAGCCAAAGAAGCCGGCAAAATGCGTGTGGAAGGCAAAGAATACGTCGTACAAGACGGCGATGTGATGCACTTCCTGTTTAACGTATAAACCCGGTAAAACGCTTTTTCAGACGGCCTTTTCTAAGATTAAGGCCGTCTGAATTTATTTTCAGACGGCCTCACGTCTTGAAATATCAACAAAACAAGACATTATCTCCATAATAAATACGGACATGGCCCGTAATTTTTCTTTCTTCAAATCTCCCATCTCTTACCGACGCCTCACCTAAAAATAGCGCAAGGTTACATCATCAATAACAATATCATTGATATGACAATAAAAAATTAAACAATACCACATCGTATTGATTCATTATAAAAACAACATATTAAATATTATGTTGAAACTATCAACTTTATTCCTACTCTAATCCATTACTATTCAAACGCATATCATCAGCAATCATTCTAAGAAGGCAAACAAACTGCCCTGTTCCGACAAACGATGGCCGACCTCCGAAATACTGCCATTCTCGGCAGGAATCACTTTTCAGACGACGCCATTAAAATAAACTAATTAAAATCAAAATATTATGAGCAAAGTTTTATCTTACCGCCCAGATATTGATACATTGCGTGCCGTTGCTGTTCTATCCGTTGTCGTTTTCCATATTGAAAAAAACTGGCTGCCTGGCGGCTTTCTTGGTGTTGATATCTTTTTTGTCATTTCCGGCTTTCTGATCACGATGATTATCCATCGTGAAATGAGCAGTGGAATTTTCTCGTTCAAAAAGTTTTACATCCGCCGTATCAAGCGGATACTGCCCGCATTTTTTACCGTATTGGCGGCAACGCTGATATGCGGCTTTCTTTTATTCACCAAAGATGATTTTTCCCTTTTATGGAGGACGGCACTGTCCACCTTGGGGTTCATTTCCAATATCTTTTTTGCAAAGGGTCAGGGCTATTTCGACCCCATACAAGAAGAAAAACCTTTGCTTCACATTTGGTCTTTATCGGTCGAAGAACAATATTATTTCGTCTTCCCGATATTGCTGTTATTGGTTGTCCGCAAAAGCTGGCGCACCCAGTTTGCCTTCCTCATCACGCTATGCGTATTCAGCATTTTAGCTTCTTTTATACCGACTTCGCTGGATAAATATTACCTGCCCCATCTGCGCGCCTGCGAAATGCTGATCGGCTCGTTGACTGCAGTGTGGATGCAATACCGGCAACAACAAGGGCTGGATACCGGCAAACCATATGCGGCGGCAGGCGCATTACTTTCCGTATGCGTACTGTTTGCCTGCCTGTTTGCCTATACGGAAAAAACCGCCTATTTCCCGGGGCCTGCCGCCATCATTCCTTGTTTGGCCGCCGCCGCATTCATTTATTTCAATCAATTTGAACACCGGCTGAAAAAATTTTTCCAATGGAAGATTACAGTCGGCATAGGCTTGATTTCCTATTCACTGTATCTGTGGCATTGGCCTGTATTGGCTTTTATGAGATACATCGGTGCAAACAATCTGCCTTCGTATTCGACTGCGGCCGCGATTGTCTTAATGTTTGCACTCTCCCTGCTTTCTTATTATTTTGTCGAGAAACCGTTTAAAAAGTGGAAAGGCTCTTTTGCCCAATCTGTGGCATGGGTTTATGCCGCCCCCATGCTTGTTTTGGCCATAACGCCTTTTCTTGCCATGAGGCTCCCGTTTATGGAGCAGTACGACCATATGGGATTGGCGCGTTCCTACACTTCTTGCCACAACAATACCGACAAACAATGTGTTTGGGGCGATACCGACAAACAGCCGGAATTACTGATTCTAGGCGATTCGCATGCCGACCAATATAAAACGTTTTTTGATACCGTCGGCAAAAAAGAAAAATGGTCGGCAACAATGGTCACTGCGGACAGTTGTGCCTATGTAGAAGGTTATGCCGCCCCCGTATTCAAGCAAAACGCTTCCTGCCGTGCCGTTTATGAGTATGCCAAAGAGCATCTGCCCCAATACTCAAAAGTGCTTTTAGCCATGCGCTGGGGCAGCCAAATGCCTGAAAACAGCCATTCCCTTGCTTACGATGCCGATTTTTTCAAAAAATTCGACCTCATGTTGCAAAAACTTTCTTCGGAAAAACAAGCGGTTTACCTGATGATAGACAACCCTAATCTATCCTACAACGGTTTGCGCGCCTATATCCTGTCTTACCGCATACCGGGATTTAATCAAAATCTTGTTATTGATGAACAAAACACTTTTAAAGGAAACGAACGCATCAAAAAATTAGCCGAAAAATATGCCAATGTGTATATTATCGATGCCGCCGCCTATATTCCGCAGAATTTCAAAATCAACGGATTGCCGGTTTATTCCGATAGAGACCACATCAACCCTTACGGCGGCAGAGAACTGGCCAAGCGTTTTTCTGAAAAACACACGCTTCTTCAGTAAGCCATAGCCATTCATCCGATGAAATTTGCTACAATTAGCAGTTTGTAAAACTGCTAATTTTTTTGGAAGACATCAATGAGCGTCATCAAAGACCTACAATCGCGTGGCTTAATCGCGCAAACTACCGACATCGAAGCCTTAGACGCTTTGCTAAACGAACAAAAAATTTCCCTCTATTGCGGTTTTGACCCGACGGCCGACAGCCTGCACATCGGCCACTTGCTGCCTGTATTGGCATTGCGCCGTTTCCAACAAGCCGGTCATACGCCGATTGCTTTGGTGGGCGGCGCGACCGGTATGATCGGCGACCCAAGCTTTAAAGCGACAGAACGCAGCTTGAATTCCGCCGAAACCGTTGCCGGCTGGGTAGAAAGCATCCGCAACCAATTGACCCCTTTCTTGAGCTTTGAAGGCGATAACGCTGCTATTATGGCCAACAACGCCGACTGGTTCGGCAGCATGAACTGCCTCGACTTCCTGCGCGACATCGGCAAGCATTTCTCCGTCAACGCCATGCTGAACAAAGAATCTGTCAAACAGCGTATCGAGCGCGACGACGTGGGCATTTCCTTTACCGAATTCGCCTACTCCCTGCTTCAAGGCTACGACTTTGCCGAATTGAACAAACGCCATGGCGCGGTTTTGGAAATCGGCGGTTCCGACCAATGGGGCAACATCACTGCCGGTATCGACTTGACCCGCCGCCTGCACCAAAAACAAGTATTCGGCCTGACCCTGCCTTTGGTTACCAAATCAGACGGCACCAAATTCGGCAAAACCGAGGGCGGCGCGGTATGGTTGAACGCGAAGAAAACCTCGCCATATCAGTTCTACCAGTTCTGGCTGAAAGTCGCCGATGCAGATGTGTATAAATTCCTGAAATACTTTACCTTCCTGTCTATCGAAGAAATCGATGCCATCGAAGCGAAAGACAAAGCCAGCGGCACCAAACCAGAAGCGCAACGCATTCTTGCAGAGGAAATGACCCGCCTGATTCACGGCGAAGAAGCCCTTGCCGCCGCCCAACGCATTTCTGAAAGCTTGTTTGCCGAAGACCAAAGCCATCTCACCGAAAGCGACTTCGAGCAGCTGGCACTCGATGGCCTGCCGACTTTTGAAGTTTCCGAGAGCCTCAACGTGGTGGAGACTTTGGTGAAAACCGGTTTGGCGTCTTCCAACAAAGAAGCGCGCGGTTTTGTCAACAGCAAAGCGGTTTTGCTCAACGGCAAACCTGCTGAAGCCAACAATCCGAACCATGCCGCTGAAAAACCTGACGATGCCTATATGCTGACCGACGAACACAAACGTTTCGGCAAATACACCATCGTCCGCCGCGGCAAACGCAACCACGCTTTGTTGGTTTGGAAATAATCTTTAAACATTAAACGCATCGTTTAAAACAATCATGCCGTCTGAAATCAGCCACGCTTTTTTCAGACGGCATTTCCTATTGATGATATTCAGTTTTCCCAAAAAGAAAGGGCAGGTTTTACACCTGCCCTTCTATTAAATAATCTAATTTTTTAAGCAACTTTTATCGCGCAATTACTGCAAACGCTCATTTTCTTGACGGACGGCATTCACCACGTCCGCACCAAACAAAGCGTTGACATCGGTTTCATCAAACACATATTTGCTATGGCAGAAATCGCAGTCAATTTGAATGCTGCCTTGTTCCGCCACCACGCCGCCGACTTCCTGACCGCCAAGCATCAACAGCATATCGCTGACTTTGCCGCGGGAGCAGGTGCAGGCAAATTCAATGGCTTCCGGTTCAAAAACGCGGGGCGGGGTTTCATGGTAAAGGCGGTAAAGGGCGTGATGAGCGTCCAAACCGGTCAATTCTTGCGGAGTAAGCGTTTGCGCAAGCGTGGTCACATGCTCCCAAGCGGCATCATCCAATTCTTCTTCCGGCAGGCGTTGCAGCAATAATGCGCCTGCGGCGTGGTCGTCGGCGGCAAGCGTAATATAAGTATCGAGCTGCTCGGAACGTTTCATATAGTTGACCAGCATTTGCGCAATGCTGTCGCCTTCCAGCGGCACAACACCTTGCCAAGGGTCGGCATCTTTAGGCTGATGGGTCAAAACGAACACGCTGTTTTCGCCCAACAGCGCAGTCAGGCTTTCATCATCACGGATTTCAGCAGTTTCGTCCCAACGGGCGGTAGCGCGGACAGTATTTTCAGAAGTCGCTTCCACCACCAACATTTTCAGACGGCCCTGACCTTGAACCTGAACAATCAGCGTGCCTTCGTTTTTAAGGTTGGCAGACAATAAAGAGCAGGCGGCCAACAACTCGCCTAAAGCGCGGCGGATGGCGACAGGATAATGTTTTTGGTTGACGATGTGTTGCCAAACCTTTTCGAGGCGGATGTGCATACCGCGGATGGGCATATCGTCAAAGATAAAGCGTGTACGGATATCGCTGTGATTTTGTGTCATGTCAGTCTCTGAAAATAAATCAATGAATGCCGCTTATATGGTTGCAGCGGCGGATAAATCAAGCGAAACCGCGCCTGA
This sequence comes from Neisseria sp. HMSC070A01, assembly GCF_001810165.1. Lineage (NCBI taxonomy): Bacteria > Pseudomonadati > Pseudomonadota > Betaproteobacteria > Neisseriales > Neisseriaceae > Neisseria > Neisseria sp. HMSC070A01. The sequence goes on from NZ_KV800123.1 coordinate 180,335, forward strand.
TGTTTTTCTAGTTCTTTTGGAAACAAGGGTTTAACGCAAAATAACAGCAGTTTTTTTGCCAAAAAGACAGTTTTTTAATACAATCAAGCAGATAACAAGAGAATGATACGGGATAACATCTCAGAAACCGGCAATGTGCCTGCAATCGGCAGGGAATGCCTTCTGAAACGGAAGTTTGTACAATGAATTTTTTACTCCGGCTCGCAGCAGTTTGGACTTCGGTCGCCATGCTCGCGAGCGTCAATTTTTCTTACGCCGATGATTTGGAAAACCTGATTACCACCCGTCAGCGTGTTTTAAACCAATTCAACGACAACGCCAACGTTTACGGCAATACGCGTCAGGCAACCCCTGTCCATCCCATCAATACCTATCCTGCCGCAAGCAACAATACGCGCGCACCTTCGGGCAATGCAGATGAGTTAATCGGCAGCGCCATGGGCTTGCTCGGCGTGGCCTACCGCTACGGCGGCACATCAGCCTCTACCGGCTTTGACTGCAGCGGCTTCATGCAACACATCTTTAAACGCGCCATGGGCCTGAACCTGCCGCGCACTTCTGCCGAACAAGCGCAAATGGGCGTTGCCGTGAGCCGTTCGGAATTGCAGCCGGGCGACATGGTCTTTTTCCGCACCATGGGTCGCGGCCGTATCTCCCACGTCGGCCTCTACATCGGCAACAACAATTTCATTCACGCACCGAGGACGGGCAAACGCATCGAAATTACCAGCCTCGGCCACAAATATTGGAGCGCGAAATACGCCTTCGGCCGCCGTGTAAAGAAAAACGACCCTTCCCGTTTCTTAAACTGAGGTGAGCTATGGGAATGCCGCAAATGCCCAAATGGTATGACGACGACGGTCAGATCGTTTCCTGTACCGAAAAAGTCAAAGTCATGACCGAAAACTTGAACGAACTCTACCAAATGGCGCAGGACGCTTTTGAAGACGCCCTGCTGATGGGTTGCTCCGAAAAACAGTTGCGCGAATACTTCCGCGACTTAATGGCTGGGCTGGAAAACCCTTATCAAAAAAACGGTTAGTTCTTCAATCCATACAAAAAAGGCCGTCTGAAAGTTTTTCAGACGGCACTTTCTTATTCTTACTCCCTTATGGCTGCATAAAATGGCTGTAACCATACATTGATATAATCGTCAGGATTACCATTCCACTCTGCATCAAAACCTTGTTGCCGCAATAAAGAAACAATACGGTCTGCTAATTCGATGATTCCGCTTTCGTCATCTCCAATCATGCCATAGTTCAAATATAAGCAACCATATTCTCTTGCACGGTTTTTATTAGGCTCTGTATAAAAGCAGTAACCCACAAAGCGATTGCGGTCAGGCTGACGCTCTAGCCTATCAAAACATTCAGCAATACATTCACCGACAGTATAACTTGCATTCGGTATCGCAATAATATCTGCGCACTCCAGTTGCGCAAAAGCTTTTTTAATTGCCGCCGTGGTTTTTCTCCATGTTGCGGTATCAGCACGCTGATCGGGAAATTTGGGTGGTGGCGGAGGCTCAGGAAGTGGATACCCTGTCAATTTACTAAGTAGTTGTTGGACAGCTTTTTGCTCACTGAGGTTATCTATACAGTCTATAACATGCTTATGATTTCCGGCTGACTCCAACGTAGCCAAGTCTGCCCCATTATCGATAAGAAATTGTACAATTTCAGTATCAGGACAAAACTCTGCAGCTATCCACAGCGGAGAGCGAGGGTGTTCCCCTTTACTGATTTGATTGATTGGGCAGCCTGCTCCTACTAAAAATTTTACCAATTCAAAATTGACATTCCCGCAACTGTCGGCAATGAGAGCTTCATGTAGTGCGTTAAAACCGTAACTGTTTATAGTAAAAACAGATTTTGGATCGACTTGAACAATATCCTGCACAGCAGCCAAATCGCTAGCACGTGCGGCACTGCAAATGTTAGAGTATTTCGGCATAGGATTCTCCTTTTAATAATATGCAGTATATTTCCAATTCATCATCAACCCAATTTTACGAAGAACATATTTTTAACCATATCTGTTCTTGTATTACAGTAATAAATACTCAATGATTTCAGACGGCCTTTTTTATCGGACAATTGCCCTATTCTATTTCTAACATTCCACCACGCGCACGGATACGGGGACGGCTTTTTTCTGCAAGGTAACGGCCAGGCCGGCGAGTGAGGTTTCTTTGTAGGTTGCCTTCATATCGCGGCCGGTTTGCAGCATGGTTTGAATCACTTCATCAAGTGAAACTTTTTTGTCTGTGCCGTCTTCCAAAAGCGCAAGCGTGGCGAGCTTGAGGGCTTTTTCGGCGGCGATGCCGTTGCGCTCGATACAGGGGATTTGCACCAAGCCGCCGACAGGGTCGCAGGTCAGGCCCAAGTGGTGTTCCATGGCCATTTCGGCGGCGTTTTCCACTTGTTTCGGTGTTCCGCCGATAACTTCGGCGTATGCACCCGCCGCCATGGAACACGCTACGCCGACTTCGCCTTGGCAGCCGACGTCCGCGCCGGAAATCGATGCGTTGGTTTTGTACAAAATGCCGATGGCGCCGGCAGTCAGCAGGAAGTCTTCAACACGCGATTGGTTGGCGTGCGGATTAAATTTGCGGAAATAGTGCAAGACGGCAGGAATAATGCCTGCCGCGCCGTTGGTCGGTGCGGTTACGACGCGGCCGCCGGCGGCATTTTCTTCGTTGACCGCCATGGCGTACACCATCGGCCAAAGTTGGGTATTGACGATTTCGCTCTCGCGCAAGACTTTGAGTTTGGCCGCCAACTGCGGCGCGCGGCGGCGTACGTTCAGGCCGCCAGGCAATTGCCCTTCCGCACCCAAGCCGCGCTTGATGCAGTTTTCCATCACATCGGCTACGGCGGCCACACGGCGGCGAACTTCCGCTTCATCGCAACCTGCCAACGCTGCTTCATTGGCCAACACGACTTCGGAAATATTCAACTGGTTCAGACGGCATTGTGCCAGCAACTCGTCGCAGTTTTTGTAAGGATATGGCACGTCCGAATTTTCCTGCGCTTCTTGTGCAAACCCTTCGTCTGTTACGACAAAACCGCCGCCGACCGAATAATAAATCTGCTCTTTCAGCTTCTGGCCGTCTGAATGGTAGGCGATAAAGTTCAGGCCGTTCGGATGTTTGGGCAACACTTTGTCGCCGCGGATATCCAAATCTTTTTCGGGATTGAAGGCCATTTCACGGCCGTTGAATTTTAAAACGTGTTGCGTGCGGATGCGTTCCAAGCGTTGGGGGATGTCTGCCAGCGGAATATCGTGCGGCAGGCTACCCTCCAAACCAAGCAATAATGCGTCGAATGTACCGTGTCCGATGCCGGTCAAAGCAAGCGAGCCGTACACTTCAATGACAATGCGCGCCACTTGTGTATCCAAGTTTTCGGCATTCAGCAAATCGGCAAAAGCGGCCGCGGCCTTCATCGGGCCGACGGTGTGCGAGCTGGACGGGCCGATGCCGATTTTAAAAATATCAAAGATGCTGATCATAATTTTCCTATCATTGTGTGTGCGGGCTGTGTTTTTCAGACGGCCTTAAGGCCTAAAGAGGAATCTTGTGCGCCGCTTGCCAATGCAAGTACCAAATGTCCGACAGTCATCAAAGGATCGCCTGCTTCCGGCGAGGTGTATTTCAGCGTCAGCGGTTTTTTACGCAAGGGTTCGTAATGGCTGACTTCACACTGTGAGGCCTCTAAACTTGTGGAACCGGCGCGGTATCTGTATGCCAACAGCCGTAAATCGTTCAAGTCCATCTTCATGCCGTTGTCCAACAATTCGCGCAACTGGTTTTCCCAGGCAATATCGGTACTTCCGTCTTTAATGGCAATCAAGATAGACTTTTCTAGGATTTTTTTGATGTGCTGGTTCAAGGAGCGGATTGGGAAATGCCCCAGCCACAACAAATCGGTCTCTGCAAATTGTGCGGAAAACTGCTCGATAAACCAGGAATGTAAACCTCGATAATTCGGCGAATGAAACAGGGTTGATTCAACCTTGTTGCCATCTTTATCCAACATGTAATGGCAGCCGATAATCACGCTGCAAGATTCGGCAGCCCATCTGGGAATAATGACTTTAGGGGTAAAGAGCGTTTCGAGGCGTTGCTCGGTAAATTGAGTGGTGAAATCAGGGTTGTATTGCAACGATGTCGGCAAATAGCCGCGCCAAAGGTACATGCCGATCCTGTTTTCGCCGATGACATCCAAAAGTTGTTCCAGCATGATACGGCTAGGACATGAAATAAATTCGTCCGCATCCAGCGGAAAAACAAAATCTATCGCTTCATCTTTTGCTACAAGCTGCTTCATAAGCAGGTTTACCAATTGGTCTTGATTGAACTTGAGCGCTTGATATTGATAGATAAATACCGGTAAACCTTCTTCTTTCAATTGAATCAGGATTTCCCTTGTACCATCGCTGCTGCCATGATCGATGATGTGCATTTCATCCATCAGCTCGAGATTATGACGGACAAACGATTCGATCACGTCGTTTTCGTTGCGCACCATACTGATGCTGATTAATTTTTTTCCCATAAATTACGCAATGTATTGAGATGTTTTAATATTTTTCAGACGACCTCTATCCAACCGGCAATGCGTTTTTCAACGGCTTCGGCATTCAGTCCCAAATCGGCTAAGAGTTTTTTCGGGTCGCCGTGTTCGGTAACTTTGTCTTCTACACCCAGCAGCAATACCGGTTTGCAGATACCGTGTTTCGCCAACACTTCCAACACCGCGCTGCCTGCGCCGCCTTGTTCGGCGTTTTCTTCAGCAGTAACGATGTAATCGTGGCTTCGGGCGAGACGGACGATCAGCTCTTCATCTATCGGTTTGACAAAGCGCATATCGGCAACGGTCGCGTTCAGCTTGTCGGCAGCGGCCAATGATGGGGCAACCATGCTGCCAAAGGCGATAACGGCAATTTTCTTGCCTTCGCGACGGATGATGCCTTTGCCGATTTCAACGGTTTCCAGGCCGTCTAAAACAGTTGCCCCCGTGCCTGTACCGCGCGGATAACGGACGGCGGACGGCGAATTTGCCTGATAGCAGGTTGAGAGCAGCAGGCGGCATTCGTTTTCGTCGCTGGGTGTGGCAATAATCATGTTCGGCACGCAACGCAAAAAGCTCAAGTCGTATAAACCGGCATGGGTCGGGCCATCTGCACCGACAATACCTGCGCGGTCGATGGCGAACAAAACAGGCAGGTTTTGCAGGGCAACGTCATGTACCAACTGGTCGTAAGCGCGTTGCAGGAAAGTGGAGTAAATCGCCACGACAGGCTTGATGCCTTCGCACGCCAAACCGCCTGCAAAGGTAACGGCGTGTTGCTCGGCGATACCGACGTCGAAATAGCGGTCGGGGAATTGGTGTTCAAACTCAACCAAGCCGCTGCCCTCGCGCATGGCAGGCGTGATAGCAACCAAACGCTCGTCCGCCGTCGCTTGGTCGCACAGCCATTGGCCGAACACTTGCGTATAGGTTGGCTTGGCCGCGGCAGGTTTGACTTCCGGAGCAGGCACTTCGCTCGGCAGCTTGGCAACAGCGTGATATTTGACAGGATCGTTTTCGGCGAATTTGTAGCCGTTGCCTTTTTTGGTGATGACGTGCAGCAACTGAGGGCCTTTGCGGCCGCGTAAGTCTTTTAATACGTCCACCAAATTTTCAACGTTGTGGCCGTCCACCGGGCCGGTGTAACGGAAACCGAAGTTTTCAAACAAAGACAGCGACTGTTTGGCGTGTTCCGCTTCGCCTGCCAAGGTTTTGATTTTATTTTCGACTTTTTGGGCAAGCTCCATCGCGCCGGGCAATTTGTCCAACACTTTGCTCGATTGGGCTTTGATGGTGCTCAACAGGCCGTGCATATCGCGCACGACGTTGCTGGCAAGATATTTCGGCAGCGCGCCGACATTGGGGGAAATCGACATTTCGTTGTCGTTGAGGATGACCAGCAAATCGACATCCATATCGCCTGCGCAGTTCAGGGCTTCAAACGCCTGACCTGCCGTCATGGCGCCGTCGCCGATGATGGCGACGCTGCGGCGGTTGTTGCCCAACTGTTTGTCCGCAACGGCCATGCCCAAGGCCGCGCCGATGGATGTGGAAGAATGTCCCACGCCGAACGCGTCGTATTCCGACTCACTGCGTTTAGGAAAACCCGCCAAACCGCCGTATTGGCGCATGGTGTGCATTTGATTTTTGCGGCCGGTGAGAATTTTGTGCGGATAGCTTTGGTGGCCGACATCCCAGACCAAATGGTCTTCGGGCGTGTCGTACACATAATGCAGAGCCACCGTCAGCTCGACCGCGCCCAAGTTGCTGGCGAAATGGCCGCCCGTCTTACCGACGGAATCCAACAGAAATTCGCGCAATTCGGCGGCGACTTGCGGCAGCTGTTTTTTCTCCAGACGGCGCAAATCCTGAGGCGTATCGATAATATCGAGCAAAGGGCTTGGGTTCATGATTTTTGGCGGTGAATTTTTGTGTAACGGACGATTATATCAAGAGATTGCACAACTTGTTACAAATGCTTTCAGACGGCCCGAACCTTTATCCTTTATAATACTGCCAACTGAAAACACAAGGCCGTCTGAAATGACCCAAAACGCAAACAATCTCTGCTGGCTCGATATGGAAATGACCGGCCTCAACCCGGAACACGACCGCATTATCGAAGTCGCCATGATCATTACCGACTCCGATTTGAACGTACTGGCGCAATCGGACGTATACGTCATCCATCAAAGCGATGAATTGCTCGACAGCATGGACGAGTGGAACACCGCCACCCACGGCCGCACCGGCCTGACCCAACGCGTACGCGAATCCACACTGACCGAAGCCGAAGTCGAGCAAAACCTGCTGGACTTCATGTCCGCATGGATACCCGAGAAATCCACGCCCATGTGCGGCAACTCCATTCATCAAGACCGCCGCTTCATGGTCAAATACATGCCGCGTTTGGAAGCTTATTTCCACTACCGCAACCTAGACGTATCCACGCTGAAAGAATTGGCCAAACGCTGGAATCCGGCCGTTGCCAAAAGCGTGGTCAAACGCGGTTCGCACAAGGCATTGGACGACATCCTCGAAAGTATCGAAGAAATGCGTCATTATCGCGAGCATTTCCTCAAACTCCCTTCCGAACAATAATCTTAAGGCCGTCTGAAACCGGTTTGACACCGTTCAGACGGCCTGATCGGCTTCCTTCATCTCATGAAAATCACCAAAATCTTTACCTTCGATTCCTCGCACATGCTCGACGGGCATGACGGCAAGTGCCAAAACCTGCACGGCCACACCTACAAACTCGAAATCACCGTCTCCGCGCCCGTTATCCAAGGCGGTGCAAAAGACGGCATGGTGATGGACTTTACCGACCTGAAAGCCATCGTCAAACAACACATTACCGACCCGTTCGACCATGCCTTCATTTATCACGGCAACAACGAACGCGAAAGCCAAATCGCCGCACTTTTGGAAGGCTGGAACATGAAAACCCTACGCCTGCCCTGCCGCACCACCGCCGAAAACATGAGCGTAGAAATGTATGGCCGTCTGAAAAACGCCGGTGTCAAAGTGTGCAGCGTGAAATTATGGGAAACGCCGACTTCGTGTGCAGAATATGAAGGGGAATAAACCGGCATTTTGTATTTTTCAGACGGCCTGTTCCCCAAACACACCCATCCGCTAAACATCAAAAGGAATCCTCATGAAACTCCTCTCCACCCTCCTCGTCCTCTTCGTCGCTGTCGAACATTTCTACATCGCCTGGCTCGAAATGACGCAAATCCCAAGCGAAAAAGCGGCAGAACTGTTCAATATGCCTTACGAATTTATGGAACAAAAGCGCGTGCAAACCCTGTTTTCCAACCAAGGCCTGTACAACGGCTTCCTCGCCATCGGCTTGGTATGGGCGCGCTTTGCCGCACCCGACAACGCCGTTTACGGCGCGACCATCCTGTTCCTCGGCTTCGTCCTCATCGCCGCCGCATGGGGCGCATTTTCGTCCGGCAACAAAGGCATTTTGTTCAAACAAGGCTTGCCGGCATTTTTGGCCGCCGCAGCCGTCATTGCCGCTTAAATACACACCAGCCATTCTTTCCTATTGAACTGACAGAAAGAATGGCTGCCTCAACCGATTTCTCAAAACGCTTCACGACAACAATTCAATCCCGCACACCTAATATTCATGACCATTCACATCACGCCGAACAATCCCCAATACCGCATTGTCGAAATCTTTGAAAGCCTGCAAGGCGAAGGTTGGAACACAGGCATGCCCGCCGTTTTCATCCGCCTGGGCAAATGCAATCTTGCGTGCAGCTGGTGCGATACCGACTACCTCAAATTCGGCATGATGAGCCTGTCCGATATTTTGGGCCGTCTGAAAACCTACACGGCGCGCAATATCATTATTACCGGCGGCGAACCCACCATCCAACCGCATTTGGATACCCTGCTCAACGCACTCAAAGCCGAAGGCTATTTTCTGTGTATCGAAACCAACGGCCTCAACCCCGCTCCGCCGCAAATCGACTACGTTGCCACCAGTCCCAAAGCCTGTTACGCTGCCAAATATGAAAAAAGCTGCATCGAAAAAGCAGACGAAGTGCGCATTGTCGCCGACGGCGAAGTCATTGCGTTTTGTCAGGAAATGGAACGCAAAATCCGCGCCCGACATTACTATCTCTCGCCTTGCGAACAAGACGGTGCGATGAATATCTACGACACCATCCGCCAAATCGGCGTGTTAAACAGCCGAGCCGATGCCCCCGTCCATTGGCAACTGAGCGTACAGACGCATAAGTGGGCAGGAATAGAATAATTCGTTTGAAATCAATCAAAAATTAAACCTTTACAAAATATTGAATGTAAATACCATTCGATATTCGACCAAATGCACTACTGGCAAAGCGCTCAGGCCGTCTGAAACCCTATTTCAGACGGCCTTTTTTGTTATAAAACTCTTGACCGATTACATAAGATTACGTAAAGTGTGCAACAGTTTTCATAAATTGGTATAACCAATTTACCTGATAACTAACCGCATCTGAGGATGCAAATATCTATTCGAAAAACATTTATTGCTCAACACATCGTATCAAACCGCCATTACATTGACGGTTATGGTGCTTGTTGCCCCGAGGATATTCCTATGGCTCTCTTTCTCAGCATTTTCCCCATCATCCTGCTGATTTGGCTGATGGTTAAGAAAAACAGTATGCCGTCTTACATTGCGCTGCCGATTACCGCCGCGCTGATTTACGTCATCAAACTGTTTTATTTCGGCGACAACGCCATGTTGCTCAACGCAACGGCAGCGTCAGGCCTCGTCTCTACCCTGACCCCGATTACCGTGATTTTCGGTGCCATTATGTTCAACCGCATGATGGAAACCACCGGCTGTATCGACGTCATCCGCAAATGGCTGGCCACCATCAGCCCGAACCCGATTGCCCAATTGATGATCATCGGCTGGTCTTTCGCCTTTATGATTGAAGGCGCATCCGGTTTCGGTACGCCTGCCGCTATTGCCGCGCCAATCTTGATGAGCTTGGGCTTTAATCCGCTGAAAGTAGCCATCTTTACTTTGGTGATGAACTCTGTACCCGTTTCCTTCGGCGCGGTAGGCACACCGACTTGGTTCGGTTTCGCTCCGTTGAACCTGAGTGCCGAAAACATCCTTGCCATCGGCAGACAAACCGGCGTCATGCACTTCTTCGCAGGTTTCATCATCCCTGTCATCGGCTTGAGCTTCATCGTGCCTTGGGCTGAAATCCGCAAAAACTTGGGCTTCATCGGCATTGCCGTCTTCTCCTGTACCCTTCCTTATGTCGCATTGGCAATGGTCAATGAAGAGTTCCCATCTCTGGTTGCTGGCGCAATCGGCCTGATGGTTTCCGTATTCGCAGCAAACCGCGGCTGGGGCTTGAGCAAAGATTACGCCAAAGACCCGAATGCAGAAAAAGTACCTTTCACCCAAGTTGCCAAAGCACTGGCCCCTTTGGGTATGCTGATCGGCATGCTGGTGGTCACCCGTATCAAACAACTGGGCATTAAAGGCCTGTTGACCAGCAAAGAAGAATGGTTCAGCTTCCAACTGCCGTTTGATTTATCCAAAATCACCGTCAGCGACTCCCTGACCATCACCTTCGGCAACATCTTCGGTCAAGGCGTAAACGCTTCCTATCAAACCCTCTACGTTCCGGCTTGGATTCCGTTTGTCTTCACCGTTTGGATCTGCATCCTGCTGTACAAAACCAAATTCAAAGATGCATGGTCTTTCTACGCTGCAACGTTCAACCAAACCAAAAAACCGCTGCTTGCCCTGATGGGTGCGCTGATTATGGTTCAGCTGATGATGGTCGGCGGCGATGACTCCATGGTGAAAATCATCGGTAAAGAGTTTGCCGCGATGGCAGGCGAACACTGGGTGTACTTCTCCCCTTACCTTGGCGCAATCGGTGCATTCTTCTCAGGCTCCAACACTGTATCCAACCTGACCTTCGGTCCGATTCAACAACAAATCGCGCTTGATACCGGCCTGTCCGTTACCCTCATCCTCGCCCTGCAATCTGTCGGCGGCGCAATGGGCAACATGGTCTGCATCAACAACATCATCGCCGTGTGCAGCGTGTTGAACGTGAACAACGCCGAAGGCGCGATCATTAAGAAAACTGTCATCCCGATGAGCATCTATGGCGTCATCGCCGTGACTATCGCTTCAATTTTCTTCTTGTAAACCACTTCATATCAAAGGCCGTCTGAATATTCAGACGGCCTTTTTTGTATTCTTTCGCTATATTTCTTAAAGAATCATTAATGTATATATTCCGCAACAATCCGCATAGCCACTTTGCAACACCAAATTACAAACAACTTTCTATTAATAAACAATCAGGTAATCATAAGTAAACACTGTTTTGCAATTTACCTAATTGCCACTACCGACAAAACGCCTAAAATACGCTTCATCTGCAAACGGAAACCCTTTCTCACTTTGCAAGATGACACACAACCCTCATATGGAGCTTAGATCATGAAATTACTTTCTGTTATCACTGCAGCCGCATTGGCTACTGTTTCCTTCTCTGCTGCCGCTGCACCTGCCGGCTTCGTTTCTTACCGTTGTGACGGTGGCAAATCACTGAACGTGATGTACGGCTTTGACCGCAGCGGCCGCGCAGTTACTGCCGACGTAAACGCCGGTGGCAAAAAAGCCTCTTTGGTTGTCGACAAAAAACGTTCTGACAGCACTGGCACTACTTTCACCAACCGTCGCGGCTATGTAATGTCTGCCGGTTTCATCGACAAAAACACCCACACTACTTCTGAAGTAGTTGGCGTGAACGCCCCTAACGGCTCATTCCTGGTGAAAAACTGCGAACCACGTCCACGTTAATCCCAGCTTTCCTATTTAACCGAATCATCCCGGTTTAATCAAAAGGCCGTCTGAAAAACAATTTTCAGACGGCCTTTTGATTCAAGCCTATAAAAAAGAGCGTGTACCGTACACGCTCTTTTTGTTTGTTTTCCAAATCAAATACGCATCGGCATTACGATGTATTTGAAGTTCGGATTGTTCGGCATAGTAAACAGCGTTGAGCGGTTGGCATCGCCGAAGGCAAGCTGCATATCGTCGGAGTGGATATTACGCAACACATCCATCAGGTAGCCGATATTGAAACCGACTTCGAGTTCTCCGCCTTGGTAAGCGATTTCCAACTCTTCGCGCGCTTCTTCCTGCTCGTTGTTGCTACATACGACACTCAGCAAACCTGGCTGTAAGAACAGTCGCGCACCGCGGAATTTTTCATTGGCAAGAATGGCGGCACGTTCGAGCGCACCCAAAAGCTGAGTACGGGAAACGAGGAAAATCTTGTCGTTATCCAAAGGAATCACGCGGTTAAAGTCGGGGAACTTGCCGTCGATGACTTTGCTGACAATGGTTGTACCATTGCATTGGAAGCGTACTTGATTGTCCAAAAGCTCAACGGTGATGGATTCGGACGGATTGTTCAACAGCTTGAAGAGTTCCAATACCGTTTTACGCGGCAGGATGACTTCTGTTTTCGGCAGTTCCGCTTCAATTTGGCTGGCCGCATAAGCAAGGCGGTGGCCGTCGGTTGCAACAAGGCGCAGTTGGTTGCCTTCGACCTGCATCAGCAAGCCGTTGAGGTAATAGCGGATGTCTTGAACCGCCATGCTGTATTGCACTTGCGAAAGCATGGTTTTGAAGGTTTCTTGAGTCAGCGAGAAAGTTGCGCTGACATCGTTGCCGACACTCATCAAAGGAAAGTCTTCTGCCGGCAGGGTTTGCAGGGCAAAACGGGATTTGCCCGCACGCAGAGTCAAACGGTTGTCCGCCCAATCTAAGGACACCAGCGCACTGTCGGGCAGGGCGCGCAGGATGTCTTGGAATTTTTTAGCATTGGTCGTAATGCGGAAATCGCCTGCCTGACTTTCAGGGCCGGCGGTATTGATTTGGATTTCCAAGTCGGTTGCCAAAAGTTTGGTTTGTCCGTCTTTGCTTTCCAGCAACACATTGGACAGAATCGGCAGAGTATGACGACGCTCAACGATACCGGTAACGGCTTGCAACGGCTTGAGCAGACTGTCGCGGTCGGCTTGTAAAATCAGCATGTTCCATTCCTTTGAATTTGAAATCGGTTGATTTGGGTATTTTAAAATATTTTTTGTATTCAGACGGCCTCATATCGATATCAGGCCGTCTGAAATTGCATTGGGTCAGTTTTGAATCAAAATCAGCAGCTTTTCGTAGTCTTGCGCCAATTCAGGGTCTTCTTCGCGCAGTTTCGCCACTGCTTTCACGCCGTGCATCACAGTCGTGTGGTCGCGTCCACCAAAGGCATCACCGATAGACGGCAGGCTGAGCGTGGTCAGCTCTTTGGTCAGGCTCATGGCGACTTGGCGCGGTCGGGCGATGTTACGCGTACGCTTTTTTCCCAATATATCGCTGATTTTAATGCGATAATATTTGGCCGTCGCATCGATGATGATGTCGGCGGTAATGACTTTGTGTTTCTCGGCAATAATATCCTGCAAAGCCGTACGCGCCAAATCCATATCGATAACAGGACGGTTCATAAAACGGCTGCTGGCGCTGACACGGTTAAACGCGCCTTCCAGCTCACGCACATTGGAGCGGATCAAATTGGCAATAAATAAAGCGGCTTCGTCTTCGATACTGATACCGGCTGCTTCTGCCTTTTTCTGCAAAATCGCCACGCGCATTTCCAATTCAGGCGGTTCGAGTTCCAAAGTCAAACCCCATGAGAAACGGGACTTGAGACGGTCATCCATACCCTCGATTTTGGCAGGCAATACGTCGCACGTCAGGATCAGTTGTTTTTTCTCGTTGTGGAAATGGTTGTATAGATAGAAGAATTCTTCCATCGTACGGTCTTTACCTTTAATAAACTGAATATCGTCGATAATCAGCAGGTCATATTGCTTGTATTGTTGCTTGAACACATCATAAGTGTTGTTGCGCACAGCCTTCATAAAGCTGCGGATATAGTCGTCCGAGTGCATATAGCGCACTTTGGCATCAGGACGGTTTTTCAGCAATTCGTTGCCGATGGCCTGCACCAAGTGGGTTTTACCCAAACCCGTGCTGCCGTACAGAAAAAACGGGTTGTAGCCCTGCCCCGGATTCTCCGCAATCGCTTGGGCGGCGGCTGCGGCAAGGCGGTTGCCCTTACCTTCCACCAAGGTTTCAAATGTATAGTCGCGCGACAGATTAGTCTGTTCGTAGCGCGCTTCTTCCGCATCGTGTTGCGCGGCGGCTTTAGCTTTGGCAACTGCTTTAGACTCAGCCGGAGCGGCAGTTTGCACTTGAGGCTCATGCGGCAGGTTTTTCATGCGTTGCGCCAAAATCTCGGCAGCCGTCATGGCAACGGCAGGCTTGGAAACCGTTTCAGACGGCCCATCTTCTTCCACCGCCGCAGCAGTTTGCAAAGGCATTTGAACAGGCTCTACACACTCTTCAACTTCAATGACTTCTTGCACTTGCACCGGAGCAACAGCCTGAGCCGCCATTTCATAATGCGTACCTACGCCCGGCTTAAACGCAAACGCAGCCTGCTGAGGCACCAATTCGGCACGCACGGCGTCAATTTTGGCGGCAAACTGGCTTTTGAGCATATTGCAGGCAAATTGGTTTTTACCATACACCACCCATACGCCGTTTTCTTCGCCCACGGTCAAAGGCGCAATCCATTGCGCAAACTGCCCGGCAGGCAACATTTCGTGAAGGCGGCAAAGGCACAGCGGCCAAAATTCAGCTAACGTCATGAGATTAAGCTCGGAAAATGGAAGATTTGGGAAATACAAGAAGGCAGAGCAGACAGGCAATCCGATAAAAATCAAATTTTTACAATATTCCCGCTGCTTTCAGACGGCCTTGCGCACAGAGAAAAGCAAGGTTGGGCGATTATACCCATTCCGCTCTTTTTTATCCACAACCGCCGCAAAATTTTATCCACAAATTCTATCAACGCATCAAACCCGTTGTCACACTTTAGCCGACGAAAAGTTTTTATATTGATTGACAAAAGCAACAAATTGGAGTGTAATTCACGGTTTAATTATCTACCAATTTTTAGGAAACATCATGAAACGCACTTATCAACCTTCCGTTACCAAACGCAAACGCACCCACGGCTTCTTGGTTCGCTCCAAAACCCGCGGTGGTCGCGCAGTATTGGCTGCCCGTCGCGCCAAAGGCCGCAAACGCCTGGCTGTATAATTTTGAATTACGGCTTCTCGAAGCAGTATCGCTTATTAAAAACGGATGATTTTTCATCCGTTTTTGCGTTGAAAAACCGACGCAGCCGCGATTTGCTGCAAGTCTCCCAGTCCGCAGACAACGCGCTCGGCCATCCGCGACTTGGTTTGGTCGTCAGCAAAAAGACCGCCAAACGTGCCCATGACCGCAATTATATGAAGCGCGTCATCCGCGACTGGTTCAGGCTGAATCAACACCAGCTGCCGCCGCATGATTTTGTTGTGCGCGTGCGTCAGGCGTTTAATCGGGAAACCGCCCCAGAAGCCCGCAACCAACTTGCCCAGCTGATGAAAAAACGCCGATGAACACCCTGCTTTCCAAGCTCCTCCTTGCACTCATCCGCTTTTACCAATACTGCATCAGCCCCCTCATTCCGCCGCGCTGCCGCTATACCCCGACCTGTTCACAATACGCAGTCGAAGCCGTCAAAAAATACGGCGCATTCAAAGGCGGATGGCTAGCCATCAAACGCATCGCACGATGCCATCCTTTCGGCGGACACGGACACGACCCTGTTCCATAATGCTGCTGTCAACCATTTAAAGAACACGATTTCCTTTAATTTCCCGTCGGTTTCTATATAATGCCGTCTGAAGCAGTTTTCATCTCGATTACCTATCCGTCAATTCCAGGAATCTCTTATGGATTTTAAAAGACTAATGGCGTTTTTTGCCATTTCAGTAGCAATTTTTGCCGGCTGGGAACATTTCTTCCCCAGCCCCAAACCTAATCCGGCGCAACAAGCCGCGCAACAGCAAACGGCCGCCGCCCCAGCAAAAGCCGCTGCCGAAGCCGCGCTTGCCCCGGCCTCCCCCATTACCGTTACCACGGACACAGTTAAAGCCGTCATCGATGAAAAAAGCGGTGACCTGCGCCAGCTGACCCTCTTGCAATACAAAGCAACCGGCGACGAACACAAACCTTTCGTCCTGTTTAACGATGGCAAAGAATACACCTACGTTGCCCAATCCGAGCTTTTGGACGCACAAGGCAACAACGTTCTGAAAGGCATCAGCTTTAGCGCTCCGCAAAAACAATACAGTTTGGAAGGCGACAAAGTCGAAGTCCGCCTGAGCGCGCCTGAAACCAACGGCCTGAAAATCGACAAAGTTTATACTTTCACCAAAGGCAGCTACTTGGTTAACGTCCGTTTCGACATTACCAACAGCAAAGGCCAACCCGTCAACCTGAGCGCAGACTACCGCATCGTCCGCGACCACAGCGAACCCGAAGGCCAAGGCTACTTTACCCGCTCTTACGTCGGCCCGGTGGTTTACTCCCCTGAAGGCGGCTTCCAAAAAGTCAGCTTCTCTGATTTGGACGACGATGCCAAATCCGGCAAATCCGAAGCCGAATACATCCGCAAAACGCCGACCGGCTGGCTCGGCATGATTGAACACCATTTCATGTCCACTTGGATTTTGCAGCCTAAAGACGGCCAAAGCGTTTGCGCCGCAGGCGACTGCCGTATCGACATCAAACGCCGCAACGACAACCTGTACAGCGCAAGCGTCAGCGTGCCTTTAGCCGCCATCCAAGCCGGCGCGAAAGCCGAAACCGCCATCAACCTGTATGCCGGTCCGCAAACCACTTCCGTTATCGCCAACATTGCCGACAAACTGCAACTGGCCAAAGACTACGGCAAAGTACACTGGTTCGCCTCCCCGCTCTTCTGGCTCTTGAACCAACTGCACAACATCATCGGCAACTGGGGCTGGGCAATCATCGTTTTGACCATCATCGTCAAAGCCGTGCTGTACCCGTTGACCAACGCCTCTTACCGCTCTATGGCAAAAATGCGTGCCGCTGCGCCTAAATTGCAAGCCATCAAAGAAAAATACGGCGATGACCGCATGGCACAACAACAAGCCATGATGCAGCTTTACAAAGACGAGAAAATCAATCCGCTGGGCGGCTGTCTGCCTATGCTGTTGCAAATCCCCGTCTTCATTGGTCTGTACTGGGCATTGTTCGCCTCCGTAGAATTGCGCCAAGCGCCTTGGTTGGGCTGGATTACCGACTTGAGCCGTCCGGATCCTTTCTACATCCTGCCTTTGATTATGGCGGCAACCATGTTTGCACAAACTTATCTGAATCCGCCGTCAACCGACCCTATGCAGGCGAAAATGATGAAAGTCATGCCTTTGATTTTCTCCATCATGTTCTTCTTCTTCCCTGCCGGTTTGGTTCTGTACTGGGTAGTCAACAACCTCTTGACCATCGCCCAACAATGGCACATCAACCGCAGCATCGAAAAACAACGCGCCCAAGGCGAAGTCGTTTCTTGATAAAAGCTTAGGCAACACAAAGGCCGTCTGTTGTTCAGACGGCCTTTTTTATTTCCCCAAACAAATACAGTTTGAAATTGAACCCAATCCAGTTTTAAGCGGCATGCAACACAAAAATTGTCGGGCGTTTTTTCAAATTCGGCATTTCTTTTCTTTTTCTCCACTGCGCAATCGTCTGGCTGATGATTTCCTGTGTCGGCAAGGTTAAGTCCGTGGCCACGCATAATCGCGTTTCAGGATGCAGGTTTTCCACCGCATCAGCCAACAACGCATCGTTGCGATACGGCGTTTCGATAAACAGCTGCGTTTCATTCTGCTGGCGCGAACGTTGTTCCAAAGCCTTCAAACGCTGAATCCGCTCATTTTTTTCAGACGGCAAATAACCCTTAAACGCAAAGTTCTGACCATTCGCACCCGAAGCCATCAGCGCCAGCAACAAACTGGACGGCCCGACCAAAGGTCGTACTTCAAAACCGTGTTTATGCGCCAACGCCACCAAATTCGCGCCCGGGTCGGCAACAGCCGGGCAACCTGCCTCGCTGACAATACCCATACTGCGCCCTTCTTGCAAAGGTTTCAGCAATTCCGGCAAAGTCTTCAAATCCGTGTGTTCATTCAGCGTTTGCAGATTCAGCTCGCGGATAGGCGTAGTTACGCCCAAGTATTTCAAATGCGCGCGCGCTGTTTTCTCCGCTTCCACGACAAAATCCGTCAGCCCGACAATCGCCTGTTGCTCATGCGGCAACAGGCTTGGCGTATCAGGCGCACCCAAAGGGGTAGGAATCAAATACAAAATCGGTTTCATTCTTGCAGCTCCAAAAAATCTCAGGCCGTCTGAACACATTCAGACGGCTTCAAACTATAAAACTTCCACACCTTCGTTTTTCAAAAAATCAATCAGACGGAAAATCGGAAGACCGATCAAAGCATTCGGGTCCGTACTTTCAATACGCTCCAACAAAGCAGCGCCCAAACCCTCGCTCTTCGCCGCACCTGCACAATAAACCGCATCCGGCTCGCGTTCCAAATATCGGCTGATTTGTTCCTGCGACAACTGGCGCATGGTAACCACCGTATGATCGACATGATGCTGAACCTTGCCCGTGGCAGTATTCAAAAGCACGATTGCACTGTAAAATTCAATCCGTTTTCCGCTCAAGTCCGCCAGCATCTGTTGTGCATTTGCGACGTTCATCGGTTTGCCCAACTGCCGTCCTTCGCACCATGCGACTTGGTCTGCGCCGATAATCAGCGCGGCAGGGAAAGCTGCCGCCAATGAACGGGCTTTGCCTTTAGCCAAACGCAGCGCCGTCTCGCCCGCATGCTCGCCCGCAATAGGCGTTTCGTCAAAATCAGGCGATGCCGTCTGAAAATCGATACCCAAACGGCGAAGCTGTCCGCAGCGGAAAACCGAACTCGACCCTAAAACCAAAGGCAGTTTTACTTCCATATTTTTACTTAAAAACATTGACGTTAGACCGCCGAAATTATATCATACTCCGTTTATGTCATACCCTAATTTGATTGACCCAGAAGTTTTCGCCGCCGAAGGGCAGAATCTGCAAGGCAGCTTCCTGCTCGAAGAATTGGATGAACGAGTCAGTTCGCACGATTATCCGGCCGACAAACAGACGCGCGTGTCGTTTACGCTGCAAGGTGGCCGCGACCGGCTGCAACGTCTGTTTCTCGATTTGAACGTCAAAGCCGACATGCCCCTGATTTGCCAGCGTTGCATTACGCCCATGCCGTTTCTACTCGATGAAACCAGCCGTATCGTCTTGTTTGCCGATGAAGAGAGTTTGGACGAAGCCATGCTTGCCGATGAAGAATTGGAAGGTATGCTGCTCGAAAAAGAGCTAGACGTACGAACTCTGGTCGAAGACCAAATCCTGATGTCGCTCCCTTTCTCCCCTCGACACAAAGACTGCGGCAACAATGGGACACTGGAAGAAGTCAATCGGGACAAACCAAACCCCTTCGCTGTTTTAGCAGGTTTGAAAAGCAGTTAATTAGGACACAGTTTATTTATTTAGGAGCTTGAAATGGCCGTTCAACAAAACAAAAAATCCCCTTCTAAACGCGGTATGCACCGTTCACACGACGCTCTGACTGCGCCTTCTCTGTCTGTCGACAGCGCAACCGGCGAAGTGCATCGTCCACACCACATTTCTCCAAACGGTATGTACCGTGGCCGTAAAGTGGTAAAAGCTAAAGGCGAATAATCCGTTCGTCTGACTGAAAAAGCCAGAATATTGCCATGCAATGACTGGCTTTTTTGCATTGCACCCTGTATTTTCCTCTTCGGAAGCACACCATGAAACGTAAAATCTGGTACACCTACGACGACATCCACCGCGTAATCAAAGGATTGGCGGAAAAAATCCAAAACTCCGGCACCAAATACGATGCCATGATTGCCATTGGCGGCGGCGGTTTTATCCCTGCCCGCATGTTGCGCTGCTTCTTGGAAATCCCGATTTACGCCGTGACCACAGCCTACTACGACAACGATCACGAAGGTCAAGTGACCGAAGAAGTGAAAAAAGTCCAATGGCTCGATCCCGTTCCCGATGTACTGAAAGGCAAAAACGTACTGGTTGTTGACGAAGTGGACGACAGCCGCGTTACCATGGAATTCTGCCTGAACGAATTGTTGAAAGAAGATTTCGGCACCATCGGCGTGGCAGTATTGCATGAAAAAATCAAAGCCAAAGTCGGCAAGATTCCCGAAGGCATCCCTTATTTCAGCGGCATTACCGTGGAAGACTGGTGGATTAACTATCCTTGGGACGCGCTGGACATCGACGAACACAATAAATTGGCCGCGCAAAACCGATAAATCCGGCATAACCGTCGCAACAAGCCTTTCCATCTGATTTTCAATCTATCTCTGAAAATCAGATGAGTGTGCTTGTCCGATGGTCCGAGGCCATCTGAAACACACAAACCGGAGAACAACATGATTACACTGGCCGTAGATGCCATGGGCGGAGATGCAGGCCTTGCGATTACCGTCCCCGGTGCAGTGGATTTCCTAAAACAACAATCCGACGTACACCTGATTATGGTCGGCGATGAAGCAGCAGTCCGCCAAGCATTAAGCTCGGCAGGCGCGCCCATGGACCGCATTACCGTCTGCCATGCAGCACAAGTTGTTGAAATGGATGAAGCGCCGCAATCCGCGCTGAAAAACAAAAAAGAATCATCCATGCGCATCGCCATCAACCAAGTTAAAGAAGGCAACGCGCAAGCCGCCGTATCGGCAGGCAATACCGGCGCATTGATGGCGACCGCCCGATTCGTCCTCAAAACCATTCCCGGCATTGAGCGCCCCGCCATCGCCAAATTTCTGCCTTCCGACAGCGAACACGTTACCTTAGCTTTGGATTTGGGTGCAAATGTCGATTGCACGCCCGAGCAACTGGTTCAATTTGCCATCATCGGCAGCGAGCTGGTACACGCCCTGCACCCGGAAAAAGGCAGCCCGCGCGTCGCTCTTTTGAACGTCGGTACTGAAGATATCAAAGGTACGGATGCCGTCAAACAAACCTTTAAACTGTTGAGCAGCAGCAAACTCAACTTCATCGGCAATATCGAAAGCAACAGCGTTTTGTATGGCGAAGCCGATGTCGTTGTCGCAGACGGATTTGTCGGCAACGTTATGCTCAAAACCATTGAAGGCGCGGTTAAATTCATGAGCGGTGCCATCCGCCGTGAATTCCAAAGCACCCTGTTCAACAAACTTGCCGCCATTGCCGCCCTGCCCGCGCTCAAAGGCTTGAAAGGCAAACTTGATCCGCGTAAATTTAACGGCGCCATCCTGCTTGGTTTACGCGGTATCGTGATTAAGAGCCACGGCGGAACCGACGAAGTCGGCTTCCGTTATGCTTTGGAGGAAGCCTACCACGAAGCCAAATCCGCCGGCCTCGCCCAAATCGAACAAGGCGTAGCCACCCAGTTGGCCGCTTTAGAAGCCGCCAAAGCAGAAGCAGAGCAGGAAGAAACCGCCGCTCCGGCCACGGAAGCTTAAGGCTGATATACACAGGCCGTCTGAAACTTCAAAACGTTCAGACGGCCTGTTTTTATCTTTGAAACACCAACTTCATGCTTCATATTGGGAATTTCCCCATTTTCGCTTACAATATCCGACTATCCGAATTAACTCTCTAAAAAGGCCGTTCTCATGCAATATGCCAAAATTTCCGGCACAGGCAGCTATCTTCCTGCCAACCGCGTCAGCAATGACGACCTTGCCAAAAAAGTGGACACTTCCGACGAATGGATTACCACGCGTACAGGCATCAAATTCCGCCATATTGCAGACGAGGGCGAAAAAACCAGCGACTTGGCCGCCGAATCAGCACGTCGCGCCTTGGCAGATGCCCATTTACAGGCTGACGACATCGACCTGATTATCGTTGCCACAGCCACTCCCGATATGCAGTTCCCCTCTACTGCGACCATCGTTCAGCAAAAATTAGGCATAACCAACGGCTGC
Organism: Neisseria sp. HMSC070A01; assembly: GCF_001810165.1. Lineage (NCBI taxonomy): Bacteria > Pseudomonadati > Pseudomonadota > Betaproteobacteria > Neisseriales > Neisseriaceae > Neisseria > Neisseria sp. HMSC070A01. Next base: position 201,959 of record NZ_KV800123.1, read on the forward strand.
CCCGCCTTTGACGTCCAAGCCGTGTGCGCCGGTTTTATGTATGCCATGACCACTGCCAATGCATACATCAAAAGCGGCATGGCGAAAAACGCTTTGGTTATCGGCGCGGAAACCTTCAGCCGCATCGTCGATTGGAACGACCGCACCACCTGCGTCCTCTTTGGTGACGGCGCAGGCGCGGTTGTCTTAAGCGCATCTGACGAACCGGGCATCATCCACAGCAAACTCAAAGCCGACGGCAACTACCTCAACCTTTTAAACGTCCCCGGACAAATCGCCAACGGCCAGGTTTGCGGCTCGCCCTACATCAGCATGGACGGCCCCGGCGTATTCAAATTTGCCGTCAAAATGCTGGCAAAAATTGCAGATGACGTTATCGAAGAAGCCGGATACACCGCCGATCAAATCGATTGGATTGTGCCGCACCAAGCCAACAAGCGCATTATCGACTCTACCGCCAAACACTTGGGCTTGAGCATGGACAAAGTAATCTTGACCGTCCAAGACCACGGCAACACTTCCGCAGCCTCCATTCCGTTGGCACTGGATGTCGGCATTAAAAACGGCCAAATCAAACGCGGACAAAACCTCTTGCTCGAAGGCATCGGCGGCGGTTTTGCCTGGGGTGCGGTTTTGGTGAAATACTAATGGTTGGACCGTCTGAACACCTCTTTCAGACGGCCTATTCTGCTCAAACCCATGAAATCCCTAACGTTTGCACTCTGCATCAGCAGCCTGTTTTTAAGCATAACGGCTGTAATATTGCCCAAACTGGCAATCGCCTATCTCGCACTGAGTGCATACGTTTTCCTGCTTTACTACCAAGACAAACAGCGCGCACGCAAGCACGACAGGCGCATACCCGAAGCAAAATTGCACCTGCTCAACCTGCTTGGCGGCTGGCCGGGCGGTTATTGCGGCAGCCTCATATTCCGGCATAAAACCAGCAAACCCGAATTTGTCCGCACCTTCCGGCTGAGTGCCGCAACCAATATTGTCGCCACCCTCCTTCTGCTGGCAGACACCCTCAAACATTCAAACCAATAAGGAATTACCATGTCTTTCGCATTCTTCTTCCCCGGACAAGGCTCACAAAGCCTAGGCATGATGAACGGTTTTGCCGAGCAAACCATCGTTAAAGCCACATTTGAAGAAGCTTCCGCCGTATTGGGTCAAGACCTGTGGGCAATGATTAACGGCGAAGATGCCGAATTAATCGGTCAAACCGTCAACACCCAGCCCATCATGCTGGCTGCCGGCATTGCCACCTACCGCGCCTACTTGGAAGCCGGCGGAAAAACCCCTTCCGTCGTTGCAGGCCACAGCCTCGGCGAATACACCGCCCTCGTCGCCGCCGGCGCATTGGATTTTGCAGACGCAGTCAAACTGGTCCGCCTGCGCGCCGAACTCATGCAATCTGCCGTACCGCAAGGCGTAGGTGCAATGGCCGCTATTTTGGGTTTGGAAGACGAACAAGTCAAAGCCATTTGTGCCGAAGCCGCACAAGGCGAAGTCGTTGAAGCCGTCAACTTCAACTCCCCAGGCCAAGTCGTGATTGCCGGCAATACCGCCGCAGTCGAACGCGCCATGGCCGCCGCCAAAGAAGCCGGAGCCAAACGCGCCCTACCGCTGCCCGTTTCCGTTCCCTCACATTGCAGCCTCATGAAGCCCGCAGCGGAAAAACTTGCCGAAGCATTGAAAGACATCACCATCAAACAACCGCAAATCCGCGTCATTCATAACGCCGATGTTGCCTCTTATGATGATGCCGACAAAATCAAAGATGCCCTAGTACGCCAACTGTACAGCCCGGTGCGCTGGACAGAAACCGTCAACGCGCTTGTTTCCGAAGGCATCACCGAATCCGCCGAATGCGGCCCCGGCAAAGTCCTCGCAGGCCTCGCCAAACGCATTAACAAAGAAGCCGTATGCAGCGCATTGACCAATGCCGACCAAGTGGCTGCATTTATCGAAGCCCACTAAAACGTTTTCAGACGGCTTTATCCTGTCAGGCAAGGCCGTCTGAAAAATCAGCTCCACTCCAATCCGAATACATTATGAAAAAAACCATTATTCTTGCCGTTCCCTACATGTACGGACTGGATCAATGTATCGAAAAAAATCTGCGTTTTCTTGGTTTTGAGGTCATCAACCTGTGCTATGACGACCGGGATTCCTATTACCCGAACTTGGGCAGCAGACTCAAAAACCTCTACCACAAACACATCACCAAAGACGGCAACTATAAAAAATACCTCAAATACAGCCGCCACCTCGACGACATTCAGCAAAAATTGGCCTCGCTAAACGGTAAAAAAGCCGACTATGCGCTCTGTATCCGCGCCAATATTTACCCCAAAGAAATCATCGCCACCATCCGCGAATACAGCAATGTTTGCGTGAATTATCAATGGGATGGCGTAGGTCGTTTCCCAGATATTATTGAATATTTGGATTATTTTGACCAATGTTGGGTTTTCGATCCCGACGATATTCAAAAATATCCACAATGCCGTTTCAAAGCCACCACCAATTTTTACTTTGACTTTCCTGTGGCGGAATATGCGCCTACCAACAAACTCTACTTTTTGGGTGGCTATGAACTCCGACGCGAAGAGCAAACCAAACGCTTTATCCAAGAAACCGAACGCCTCAACCTACCCTTGGATTTCCATATCTACTGCAAAGATGACAGGGCCGAAAAAGCCTTCGGACACAACGGCATCCGCTATCTCAACCGCAGCAGCATCCTCAGCTTTGAAGAAAACCTCAGCCAAGTGCAAAGTTGCGGCGCAGTCGTCGATTTTGCACAATTCGAACATTACGGCTTATCATTCCGTATCTTTGATGCGTTGCGTTTCGATAAAAAACTGATTACCACCAACAAACATATCTTGGAGACCGACCTATACCACCCAGACCGCGTGTTCTTATGGGACGGCGGTAGTTTAGACGCATTGCCTGAATTTTTGGCACGCCCGTATCAGCAACCTGCCCCTGAAATCAAAGCCTATTATTCATTTACACAATGGCTGAACCGCCTACTCGGCATTGATTAACCCTATGCCGATAGCAAATATCCCTATCTGACAAAATATTATATTGAATACATTATGAGTAAGAAAAAAGTCATTCTCGCCATGCCGGAACTCTTCAAAATCCACGAACTCATTATTGAGAACTTAGAGAAATGCGGATTTGAAGTGCTGTCTCTGACCTATGAAGAAAAAGAGTTCAAATACAAAAATGTATTTCAACGGCTGAAAAAAATCTGGTATCGAAATATTCTTGGACAAAAAGACTTCAAAAAACGGACCATGTTCCACGCCGTAGAAGAACGCCTCAATACCCTGTTAAGCGAACATCCCGAACAAGCGGATTATTGCTTCATGATTTGGCTGGGCGCCTATCCAAAAGACTTTATCGCCAAGCTCAGAGCGCATTCCAAATTAATGGTGTACTACAACTGGGAAGCCCTGACCTTCTTAAAAGAAGACTTCGACAACATCGAATTTTTCGACAAATTTTACTTTTTCGATCCGTTTGACCAGGGCAAACATCCCGAATACACCGAAAAACTCTTTCCAACCACCAGCTTCTACTTTGACTGCTTCAGGCCGTCTGAAAACCCGCAAAACAAAATCTTGTTTATCGGCTCGTACGCTGCCGACCGCAACAACGACATCCGCGCATTTTGCGAAGCTGCACGTTCAATCGGTTTAGAAATAGATTTCCGCTTGGCCAGCAAGAAAATCGAAGAAGAAAAAGCGGCTTTGGGCATTCCAGAAGTCGAGTTTTTCTCCTTTGAAAACGCCCTCTCCTATCGTCAAAACTTAGAAGAAGCGGCCCAATCCTCCGTATTGGTGGATTTCCTCAACCGCAAGCACTACGGCCTCTCTTTGCGGATTTTCGAAGCGATTGGTTTGGACAAAAAACTGATTACAACCAATCCGACCATCGTACATTACGATTTTTATCACCCGAACAATATGTTCTACTGGGACGGAAGCAACCTTAAAGAACTCAAAGCCTTCCTGACCTTGCCGTATGTACCGCTTGCCCCAGGCTTGAAGCACAAATACAGCTTCAGCAACTGGATCAGCTGCGCCTTTAACATCGAACCCAACATCCCCATTACCCTGCCCCAAGCGGACCCGTCCATTTTGGAGAAACAGCATGTTTGAAAAAGAAAAACTACTAACTGCCGTCCTGCCAGTCAGACAAAGGCCGCCTGAAAAAAACACACGGCACATCGTCTATGCAGCCGATCAAAATTACATCCGACATATCGGCACATCTATGCTTTCCGTATTGGAAAACAACCACTTCCCCATCCACTTCCACCTACTGGTCAGCGGATCGGAAAGCTACGACTTCAGCATTTTCAACCATCTCGAAACCATCAACCCCAACTATGCAGTAACGGTTTACCATCTCAACACCGAATACTTTACCACCCTGCAAACCAACGGCTATTTCACCATAGCCATGTACTACCGCATGTGCATACCTGCCATACTTGGCGGCATCAGCGATACTGCTCTTTATCTCGACACCGACGTATTATGCTTGGGTGACATCTCCGAACTCTTTACCATAGACCTTACAGGCCAACTCGTCGCGGCAGCTCCCGATACCATGTTCCGCGCTTATATCTGCAAGCTAAATCCTGTCGGCTTCAACGACACCGCCCCCTACTTCAATTCCGGCGTATTACTGTTCAACATCCAAAACTGGAACGATTCACAAACAGACAATATATTACAAAACAAAATAGAAGCCGTGGAAAATGCCAACATCCGCCTATCATGCCCCGACCAAGACATCCTCAACCTTACTTGTATCAATAAAATCCGCTGGCTTCCCGATACATACAACTGGATACATTGGCAAAAAAAAGCCTATGAATTAAACAAAAACCCAAATGCAATCAAGCTCGTACACTTTACCGGCCACGTCAAACCATGGCACGTCTTAGGTTTCCATCCCGTTTACGACCGCTACTATCAAAAGTCGCCTTGGAACGAAGGATATATCCATCAACCGTTAAACACATGGCTGCCCTTCCCTAAGCCTTACCAAGCCTTCAAACAAGCCGCCAAAAGACTTTCAAAGCAAGGGGATAAAAAACAAGCCTGGGCATATTACAAAGAATACCTGCTCAGAAAAATCAATCCGAACAGATTCAAAGCACCAGATTTTTAACTGTCAAATAGAAAGTTCAGACGGCCTACTTAAGAAAATTAGATTAAAAAACCTATTCGTGGTATAAGGCCGTCTGAAACCATTTTTCCAATCGCAATTAAGGAATAAAACATGAGTACACAAGATTTGAGCGGCAAAATTGCTTTAGTAACCGGCGCATCGCGCGGTATTGGTGCGGCGATTGCCGATACTTTGGCTGCGGCCGGTGCAAAAGTTATCGGCACGGCCACCAGCGAAAGCGGCACGGCTGCAATTAGCGAGCGCTTGGCGCAATGGGGCGGCGAAGGCCGTGCATTGAATTCTGCCGAACCTGAAACCATTGAAAACCTGATTGTCGACATCGAGAAAGAATTCGGCAAACTGGATATTTTGGTCAATAACGCCGGCATTACCCGCGACAACCTCCTGATACGCATGAAAGAGGAAGAATGGGACGACATCATGCAGGTCAACCTCAAATCCGTCTTCCGCGCTTCTAAAGCCGTATTGCGCGGCATGATGAAACAGCGTGCAGGCCGCATTATCAACATCACATCCGTTGTCGGCGTGATGGGCAATGCCGGTCAAACCAACTATGCAGCCGCAAAAGCAGGCTTGATCGGTTTCTCCAAATCTATGGCGCGCGAAGTTGGCAGCCGCGGCATTACCGTCAACTGCGTCGCCCCCGGCTTTATCGACACCGATATGACCCGCGCGCTGCCTGAAGAAACCCGCAAAACCTTTGAAGCGCAAACTTCTTTGGGCAAATTCGGCGAAGCGCAAGATATTGCCGATGCAGTCTTGTTCTTGGCTTCCGATCAGGCAAAATACATTACCGGTCAGACACTTCATGTCAACGGCGGCATGTTGATGCCTTAAACCGTTTGTTTATTTAAAGGCCATCTGAATATTTCAGACGGCCCTTTTTGTCAATCAAAACACTATTTTACATTCTATCTTGATATAATCTTAATAATCCGTTAGATAACGCTCGAAACAGTAAATCTAAATAGTATGATACGGGAAATCAAATCGCAGGAATAAATTGCGTTCTGTGCGTTTTTATTTGGGTTTGCTGTCGGTTTTCGACGTGTTTCAGACGGCCTCTATATAACAATATTTACTTTTAATGAAAGGCCGCCCACTCTATGCACGAATTTTCCCTTGCTCACATTGTCATTGTTCTGTTGGTTGCCGTCATTACGGTTATCTGCTGTCGCAAATTCAACATTCCTTCCATGCTCGGTTATCTTTTGGTCGGTTTTATTGCCGGTCCGGGTATGTTCAGACTGATTCCGCAAAGCCACGCTACCGACTATTTGGGCGAAATCGGCATTGTGTTTCTGATGTTCAGCATCGGCCTCGAATTTTCCCTGCCTAAACTCAAGGCTATGCGCCGCCTCGTATTCGGTTTGGGCGGTTTGCAAGTCATCGTTACCATGCTCTCGATTATGGGCATTTTGATGGCGATGGGCACGCCGTTTAACTGGGCGTTTGCCACTGCGGGCGCACTGACCATGTCGTCCACCGCCATTGTCAGCCGCATTCTGTCGGAGAAAACCGAGCTGGGTCAGCCGCATGGTCAAATGGCCATGGGTGTTTTGCTGATGCAGGATATTGCCGTTGTACCGCTGATGATTCTGATTCCGGCGCTTGCCGGCGGCAGCGAAGGCAACTTGTGGGTAGAACTGGGCCTGGCCGGTTTAAAAATGTTGCTGACCTTGGGCATTTTGTTTGTTGTTGGCAGCCGTGTGATGTCGCGCTGGTTCAGACTGGTTGCTAAACGCAAATCGTCCGAACTCTTCATGATCAACGTTTTGCTGGTTACTTTGGGCGTAGCCTATCTGACAGAACTTGAAGGCCTGTCTATGGCATTGGGCGCATTCGTCGCCGGTATGCTGCTTTCCGAAACCGAATACCGTATTCAGGTGGAAGACGACATCCGCCCATTCCGCGACATCCTGCTGGGCTTTTTCTTCATCACCGTCGGTATGAAGCTGGATATTCAGGCGCTGATCGGCAATTGGCAGCAAATCCTGATTTTGTTGGTCATCCTGTTGGTCTTGAAAGCACTGGTCGTTTTCGTCATCGCTTTGCGCATGAAAAACCCTGTGGGCGACAGCCTCAAGAGTGCGCTTTATTTAGCGCAAGGCGGTGAGTTCGGCTTTGTGATGCTGGCCATTTCCAGCAAAATCAATATGGTTTCGCCCGAATTGGAACAAGCGGCCACCGCAGCCGTATTGCTCTCCATGATTGCCGCTCCATTCATTTTGGGCAGCAGCGATGCCATCATCGGCCGATTCGTCAAATCCGACTGGGACATGAAAGCCTTGGACTTGCACTCCATGCTGGTGGAAACCATGAGCAAATCCGAACACGTCCTGATTATCGGTTTCGGACGCGGCGGTCAATCGGTTGCCCGTGTATTGGCGCAAGAAGGCATCCCCTACTTCGCCCTCGACTTAGACATTGCCCGCGTACAAGTGGCACGCAACGCAGGCGAACCGGTTTCCTTTGGCGATGCCAAACGCCGTGAAGTTTTGGAAGCCGCCGGATTGGGACGCGCCAAGATGGTGGTCATTACGCTGAACAATATGCACGAGACCCAACATGTTCTCGGCAACATCATGTCCATGCATCCGAGTATGCCGGTTTATGTTCGCGCCACCAATGACGATTACGTCAAAACCTTCACCGAAATGGGCGCGGAAGAAGCCGTTTCCGACACCAAAGAAACCAGCCTGGTGCTGGCAAGCTATGCCATGTTGGGCCACGGCCTCTCCTACAACCACGTTTATCAAACCATAACCCATATCCGTCACAGCCGCTATGCATCGTTGCAAGACTTGTTTATCGGCAGCGACGATGACAGCTTCTCAGACGAAGACAGCAAAGCCATCTCCCGTCACGCCTTCCCGTTGCACGGCGAGGCACATGCCATCGGCAAAACCATCCGCGAATTGCCCTTGTCCGCCCATCATCTGAAGCTATTGTTTATCCGCCGCAAGACCGGAAAAATCCAAGACCTTGATCCTGATTTTGTTTTGGAAAACGGTGATATTTTGGTTGTCGCAGGCAAGCAGGAAGAAATTATTTCCTTTGAAAACTGGTGCTTGCAGGGAGATATCTAATTATCGGCAAATAAATCTTGCGCGCATCAGGATTTTTTGGTTTAATAGCGTCTTCGCAATTTTGCGCATGGGTGATTAGCTCAGTTGGTAGAGCGTCTGCCTTACAAGCAGAATGTCGGCGGTTCGACTCCGTCATCACCCACCAAGTTTCCTTTTCATTGTCTTTGACAGTGGATGCGCGGTGGTAGCTCAGTTGGTTAGAGTACCGGCCTGTCACGCCGGGGGTCGCGGGTTCGAGCCCCGTCCGCCGCGCCATTATTTAAAAATACTGATTTCTCAGTATCTCCCTTTTTCGGGTGATTAGCTCAGTTGGTAGAGCGTCTG
>NZ_KV800123.1:210697-312613 GCF_001810165.1 Neisseria sp. HMSC070A01
GTCGCGGGTTCGAGCCCCGTCCGCCGCGCCATCAAGTTAAAAATAAAAAATACTGGTTTTTACCGGTATTTTTTTCGTCTGTACCCTATGCCTTTTCGTAAAGAGCCTGATTATTTAGACAAGAGAAGCCGGAAATAAACTTAAAACATACGTCTTCAATACCAAAGATAAAACCATCCATCTCAAGCTGATTCACACCAAACGCTTATTCATCCAATCCCTGAATCATCCTTCAAAATAGACATAAATACTTGCCCCTCTTACACAAAGGCCGTCTGAAACGTCAATACATTTTCAGACGGCCTTTTTTAGCTTATCAAGCCTGATACCTCATCACGCAGGAAACTTTAGCATCAATCCAATGATCCCCGCCCGGCTGAACGATTTTAGACACCAGCTTATCCAAGTCGCGTAGATAATCGGTTGATTTCTGGCTATTGATAATGACGACAACCAACAACGGTTTTTCGCCCAACCAATACCCAGCCAGTGCGCGGACATCTTTGAGCGTACCGGTTTTGAGGCGCAGGTTTTCACCGGGCTGTTTCAAGCGTGTTTTAAGCGTACCGTCTTTACCGGCAATCGGCAGCGTACTGATAAACTCGTTTTTAAACGGGCTGAAGTAGGCTTTTTCCAACATTTGCGCCATCATTCGCGCATTGAGCCGTTCTACACGGGACAGGCCTGAGCCGTTTTCCAACACCAGCCCTTCCGTATTGATGCCGGCAACCGCCAACTCGCTTTTTACGATAGAGGCAGCCTTGGCCTGCGCCTGCTTGTAATCAGATATATGTCCGGCAAATTTAAGGAAAACCGAACGGGCAATCAGATTATTGGAATGCTTGTTCATATCGGTGAGGATATCGGCAAGCGGTTTGGATAGATGGCTCGCCAACACATGCGCGTCATGAGGCGCGACACCTGTCGTCAGGCCGTCTGAAACCGTACCGTCTTGTTGGCGCCATTGGTTGACAAAACTTTTGCCAACAAATTCTTTCATGCTGTACATATTCAGATACAGCTCTTTACCCAAACAACTTTCCGGCAGCTTGCCCGATACGGTCAGCGTATTGTTTTTATAGGAAGTCTTCATGTGGTTTTTTAAAACGCTGCACTTCCCTTCCTTATCTTCAAGCGTCAATTTGTTTTGAATGTTCAGATTCGGCAGCGGCGGATTGGTACGGATGACCAAGCGTCCGTCTTCTTCTTTTTCAGCGCTAAGTTCAACGGTTTTATACGCCAACATATTGGGGTCGGGCGGCGTCATAAAGCTTTCGGCAGAATCGGAAGCAAAATCATCCGGATTCTTCACATCGCCCCAGAGGCTGCGGTCGAGTATCAGATGTCCGTCAATATGGCGTATGCCCTTATCGCGCATCTGTTGCTGCATTTGCACCAAATCATGCTGGTCAAACACAGGATCACCGCTCCCTACCCAATAAACATTGCCTTTCAGCGTATCGCCTTTGATTGCGCCGTTGGTTTTAAACTCGGTTTTCCAACGATAATCGCCGCCCAACATACGAAACGCGGTAAACGCCGTTACCAGCTTCATGGTTGAAGCAGGATTGCGCAACTCATCGGCACGGTGTTCCACAATCACTTTGCCGCTGTCCAGTTCCTGCACATAAACGGAAATCTCATTTTCAGGAATACGGCCGAAATCCAAAGCCCATGACGGACACGCCGCCACCATCAGGCTGATTAATAAAATATTTTTTAACTTCATTGTGTTACGAAAAATTGATACATCTGTACGAGGTACTGAGGCCGTCTGAACATTTCAGACGGCCTGTTATTTATTTCTGATGCGCTTTCAAACGCAAAGCAAACATAACGACAACGACACCGACAACCAAAGCGCAACCCATCGCCAAATGGATACCGTCCAGCATTGCCTGTTGCGGCATATCTGCACTGGAAAGTTTCTCGCCGATATTGGTTGCACCGACGAAAAACGCCGCGCCGATGGCACCGGCAATCGGATTGATGGTGGTCAGAATCGCCGCGCCGTGCGGATTGAGCGTTTTCGGTAATGAATTCAGACCATGGGTTTCACCAGTTACGCAAGCAGACACGGATACCGCCAACAGCGTAAACATTGCCGTCAGCATCATCACTTGCGTGTCAATCCGTAAAAACAGCCACAATACCGCCAACGACACCACCAGCATCACGGTTGCCGGCAAGACGACAAAGCGTCCGCCCTTTTTGTCCAACAATTTGCCGAACAAAGGCGCGGCAACCGCTTGGGCAATGCTGGCGGGCATCAGAATCAGGCCGGTTGCCGTACCGGTCAGCATCAGCACTTGCTGCGTGTACATCGGCACCATCAGTTCCAATCCCAAAAACAGGAATACCGCGCCGGCCAAAATCACAACGCAATATCCGAACTGCTTGTATCCAAATGCGCGAAGGTTCAGCAAAGGCGTCGCCAAACGGAACTGACGGTGCGCAAACCAACCCACCAGTACAACGGAAGCGGCAAAGAGCAGGATGAATTCCACCAGCGACAGGTGGGCGAAATTACTGCTCGCATACACCAGCCCGCCGAAACCAGCGATCGACAAAACGGCCGACAACACATCAATCTTCGGACGGCTGATGTTGCTCAAATTGACCGTCAAATATTTGCCCACCAATACCATCGCCGCCAGCATAAACGGCGCGGTAAAGCCGAACAGCACGCGCCAATGCGTGTGGTCGATGATAATGCCCGACAGCGTCGGCCCCATCGCGGGCGCGGCGGTGAACATCATGGTAATCACGCCCATCGCTGTTCCGCGCTTATTGGGCGGATAAATCGATAAAATGCCGTTAAACAGGAGCGGGACGAAAAACGCGGCAGACACCGCCTGCACCATCCGCCCCACAACCAGAATTCCGAAAGTCGGCGCAAACGCGCAAATCAGCGAACCGGCCAAAAACGTTGCCTGCGTAAACAGCACCATTTTGCGCGTTTCAAACCATTGAATCACGCCTGCCGTAATCGGCGTAAACGCGCCCATCACCAGCAAAAAGCCCGTCGTCAGCCATTGAACCGTGGTCTTATCGACTCCGAAATCCTTCATAATCGGCGTAAGCGCGACATTCAGCAGGGTATCGTTGAGATAGCCGAAAAATGCGCCGATAAACAGCGTCGCTACAATGGTTTTAGCAGGAAAATCAGGATTGTCGGCGTGGTATTCGTGCGCCGTATCATTTTCTTGAAAATCAGAAGCGTGCATAATAATTTGAAATATCAGCGAAACTGTTATTTTAGCATAAACCGTTTTGACAGGCCGTCTGAAACCTTGACCGCTTCCCTAGACAACACTAAAATCTAGAATAGTTTTCATTTTTATTATCAAACAGGAGAAAAACATGTCAAAAAAAGTCAGCATCTTGGTCGGCAGCCTGCGTAAAGGTTCGTTCGCACGAAAAATCGCACAAAACATCATTTCCATGTTCCCCGAAGGCTACGAAGCACAAATCGTCGAAATCGGCCATTTGCCTTTGTATAACTTCGACTACGACGATCCTGCCGTTACCGACTTCCCCACTCCGCCCAGCTATACCGAATTCCGCGAAACCATCAAAGCCTCTGCCGGCGTATTGTTCGTGACTTCCGAAAACAACCGTACTGTCCCTGCCTGCCTGAAAAACGCCATCGACATTGGCTCCAAACCCAATGCCGATGTTGCCTGGAAAAAAACACCGGCCGGCATCATCAGCCATTCTGTCGGTAAAATGGGCGGTTATAGCGCGCAAAAAAATCTGCGCCTTGCCCTCTCATATTTCGATATGCCGCTGACCGGCCAGCCGGAAGTGTTCCTCGGCAACTCACCCACCCTGTTTGACGACAACGGCCGACTCATCGAATCCGCGCGTGAATTTGTCCAAGGCTATATCGACCAACTGGTTGCCTTGATTGAGAAAAACCCTAAATAATCGGGATTGAAGCATACAGGCCGTCTGAAAACCGAATTTCAGACGGCCTCATCGTTTGCAAAAAATCAGTTTTTCAACCCTTCCTAAATTTTTACTAATTGAGTGCGGTTATAATCACTGTCCGCCCATCCTTTGGAGAACTTCCATGCGCGTATTATTGGTTGAAGACGATGCCATGATTGCCCAAGCCGTCAGTGCCAATCTGAAAGACGCCGGCTACGCTGTTGATTGGGTCAGCCGCGGTTCGGAAGTGGCCGCGGCAGTGGCGGCACAAGCATACGATTTGCTGCTCTTGGATTTGGGTTTGCCCGGCAAAGACGGTTTGGACGTATTGGCGCAAATCCGTAACGGCGGCTGTACCGTTCCCGTCTTAATCGTAACCGCGCGCGATGATTTGCACAGCCGGCTCAACGGCCTAGACGGCGGCGCAGACGACTACATCGTCAAACCCTTCGACATGGCGGAACTGCAAGCCCGTATGCGTGCCGTATTGCGCCGACACGGCGGACAGGCGCAAACGCTGCTGACCAACGGCATCATCACGCTCAACCCTTCCACCCATCAGGCGGAAGTAGTCGGGCAGGAACAGGCCGTCATGCTCAGCAACAAAGAATTTGCCGTCCTCCAAGCCCTGCTGCTGCGTCCGGGCATGATTCTGTCGCGCAGCGATTTGGAAGACAAAATTTACGGCTGGGGCGAAGAAGTCGAAAGCAACGCCGTTGACTTCCTGATTCACGCCTTACGCAAAAAACTCGGCAAAGAAGCGATTCAAAACGTCCGCGGGGTCGGCTGGCTGGTTGCACAAAACAATCAGGCCGTCTGAAAAATCACAACAATATCAATACACAAACCATGCAACGCCTTATCCACACCATCAAACAATCCCTGCAAGTCCGAATCAGCCTTGCCCTGATCTGCATGCTCCTGCCCCTCTCCATTCTTGCAGGCATATTTTCATATTACGATACTTATCACGAGACCCAAGAGGTTCAAGACGACCTGTTGCGCCAAGTCGCTAATTATCTCGACCCGAGCGATGCCGATGACGAGAAACACTCGCTCGACAACGACAACAAGATTTCCGTTCAATTTCCCAATACGCCCAACCCCATTATCAGCCTGCCTGAGAAGATTTCAGACGGCCTGCACACCATTCAGGCCGATGACGACGACGATTACTACCGCGTTTACACCCGCACCACCAAACAAGGCCGCATTGCCGTCATGCAGGAAAGCGACTACCGCGAAGAGCTGGCCGAAATGGCCGCCGTGCAGAGCATCCTTCCCATGCTCCTCGCCCTGCCCCTGATTATCCTGCTCACCGTCTGGATTACCCACCACACCATGCGTTCCGTCAAAACCCTGTCCAACGATTTAGAGCAGCGCCAAATCAACGACCTCTCGCCAATGGACACGCAAGACATTCCCAGCGAAATCCAAGGCTTTGTCGTCGCCATCAACAACCTGTTGCAACGTACCGATGAAAACGTCCGCCAACAGCAACGCTTTATCGCCGATGCCGCACACGAATTGCGCAGCCCCATGACCGCCCTTTCCCTTCAGGCAGAGCGGCTCAACAATATGCAGCTGTCCGCCGAAGCGCGCGAGCAGTCCGCCCTGTTGCAACAAAGCATACAGCGCAACCGCCACCTGCTCGAGCAACTCCTCTCCCTCGCACGCGCCCAAGCGCCCGAAATCCAACGCCCCAAAACCCTGATCAGCCTGCAAAACCAGTTTCGCCGCGTATTGCAAGAACTCATGCCGCTGGCGCTGGCCAAAGGTCAAGACATCGGCGTTGCCGTTGAAAACGACTGCCAAATCCACGCCGACGACACCGAAATCTACACCCTCATCAAAACCTTGACCGACAACGCCATCCGCTATACTCCCAAAGGCGGCCGCATTGATTTGGGCTTTGACGAAACCGCCGAATACCTCAACATCTGGGTGGAAGACGACGGTCCCGGCATTCCCCCAAGCGAACGCCAACGCGTTATCGACCCTTTCTACCGTATTCTCGGCACCGAACAACAAGGCACCGGCTTGGGGCTGTCCATCGCAGACACCATCGTCAAACGCCATCAAGGCCGTCTGAAACTGGCCGACAGCCGACGCTTTGACAGCGGCTTGTTGATTATTGCCGAGTTGGATAAAAAGACGCTTTAAATAATTGACCCGCCCAAATTGGTTTATCTAGCTTTAAGCCGATGAATCAAAACGCTTTAAAACCAAAGGCCGTCTGAAAATGACTTTCAGACGGCCTTTGGTTTTAAAGCAAACCTACTTCATTCCTCACAAATATGGCTGCAAGGTTTGGCGGAGGATTTCCATATCGGTAATTTCAGTGATATTGGCTTTGCCCAAGTATTCCAAGCCGACAAAACGCATGATGCCGCTGCTGACTTTTTTATCGTGGCTCATGTGTTCAATCCATTTTTCAAAGGAGAAAACGGGCGGCGCAGACGGGAGGGAGGCGGCTTTCATTAAAGCGGCAATGCGTTCGGTGTCGGCTTGTCGGGGTTTGCCCAAGATTTGCGACAAACGGGAAGCAAGGACGCAACCGGCGGCAACGGCTTCGCCATGCAGCCATACGCCGTAGCCCATTTCGGCTTCGATGGCATGGCCGAAAGTATGGCCGAGATTAAGCCATGCGCGGATGCCCTGCTCGGTTTCGTCTTGGGCAACAATATCGGCCTTCATTTTGCAGCAATGGTAAACGGCTTCCGCCATTTTTTCTTGATGTTGCGCCATCAGGTCGGCCATATTTTCTTCCAACCAGGCAAAAAATTCGGCATCGCCCAATGCGCCGTATTTGATGACTTCGGCCATGCCTGCGGAAAGTTCGCGCTGCGGCAGCGTTTGCAGGGCGGTCAAATCGGCCAGAACGGCTTGCGGCTGGTAGAACGCGCCAATCATGTTTTTACCGAGCGGATGGTTGATGGCGGTTTTACCGCCGACCGAGGAATCAACCTGGCTGAGCAATGTGGTCGGTACTTGGATAAAAGGTGCGCCACGCTGATAAGTTGCTGCGGCAAAGCCGACCATATCGCCTATCACGCCGCCGCCCAAAGCGATTAAAGTGGTTTTGCGTTCGGCACGGTTTTGCATCAGGCCATCGTAAATCAGGTTAAGCGTCTGCCAGTTTTTATATTCTTCGCCGTCGGGAAGGATGATGCTGAAATGCGGCACGCCCAGTCTGTCTAAGGCCGTCTGAAGCTGTTTGAGGTAAAGCGGCGCAACGGTTTCGTTGGTAATGATGGCCGCTTTTTTGCCTAAATAGGGCTGAAGCAGCGTATCGGCCTGCTCGATCAGTTTATGCCCGATAAAGATGGGGTATTGATGGGACGGGGTTTGGACAGTCAGGGTGCGCATGGTGTTCCTTTGTAAAGCGTGTTATTCGCTCAATATTTCAATCAGCCGTTTGAGCGTTTTGTGGCAGCTGTCGGATTCGATGACGAAATGGGCGGTTTGACGGTACAGCGTATCGCGCTGGTCATACAGCTCTTGCAGTTTGGCCAAAGGGTTGGCAACTTGCAACAGCGGCCGGTTGCTGTCGTAACGGGTACGCTCCAGCAAGGTTTCAGGGCTGGCATGCAGATAAACAACCGTGCCGTTTTGGCGCAGAATCTGTCTGTTTTCACTGCGTAACACGGAGCCGCCACCGGTCGATAAAACGATGTTGCGCCGGGAAGCAAGCTTTTTCAGCATATTGGTTTCGCGGTTGCGGAAGCCTTCCTCCCCTTCCATCTCAAAAATGGTCGGAATGGATACGCCCGATGAAGTGCAGATTTCGTAGTCGCTGTCGTAAAACGGGCATTCAAACATTTGGGCAAGCTGCTTGCCCAAAGTGGTTTTGCCCGCGCCCATCAGCCCGATTAAAATTAAATTGCCGTTGATTTTTTCCATGAGGGTCATTTTATACGATATGGTGGTTTCGTGGAAAAGTTCGTCGTTTTTCAGACGGCCTTTTCATCTCAGGCCGTCTGAAAACCAAAACAGGCATACCTTTACAGATATGCCTGTTTGTCATTTTAAAAATCAGTAACGCAGATTGTTACCCACATTATCCATAATGCGCGGCGTGATGAAGATCAACAGCTCGCGGCGGTTTTCACGTTTACCGCGTGATTTGAACAAATTGCCGACAACAGGAATATCACCCAAAATAGGTACTTTGTTCACCGCATTGGTGCTTTCTTCCTCGTAAATACCACCGACAATCAGCGTACCTCCATCTTCAACCATGGCTTGGGTATTCAAGTGTTTGGTGTTGATACACTTGGTTGTCAGAGAATCTACGGTACAGTCAATCGGGGTATCACGATTAATCTTCACAGTCATGATGATTTGACCGTCAGGCGTAATGTTCGGCGTTACGGTCAAGCCCAAAACGGCTTTCTTGAAGGTAATCGAAGTCGCACCGCTGGAAGAAGCCTCTTGGTAAGGAATTTCCGTACCGGATTCAATTTTGGCTTCTTTGCGGTCTTGTGTCAGCACGCGCGGATTGGAAATGGTTTTGCTCTTACCTTGCTCTTCAGACGCGCTGATTTCCAAACCCAATGCGCCAGACGAGAACGCACGCACCAGCGCAATGCTGTTGACTGCGGCTGCGGTCGGCAGGCTGACGTTTGGATCCAAGGACCAAGTAGGATAGCCGACATCACCACGGTTAAACGAAGCATTGGTGTTATGGTTGGCTTGCGCATTGCTCCAGTTGCTACCCCATGCCGTACGGCCGCTCGCACCACCGGAACCGAATTTAACGCCCAAGTTGCGGAAGAAGGTATCTTCTGCCTCCACAATACGCGCTTCCACCATTACTTGACGGGTTGGAACATCCAATTCATCAATCAGTTTGCGGAATTTCTCAATCACGCCGCGGTTGTCGGTTACGATCAGCGTATTGGTGGCCGGATCGATTAAGGCGCTGCCTCGGTTGCTCAACAGAGTGTTGCGGGTATTGGAATTATTGCTGTCGTATTCTTCCAAACGCAAAATTTTGCGGAATTCTTCCACGTTTTTGTATTTCAACTGGAAGGTTTGAGAATACAGCGGACCCAATTCGGCAATCTCTTTTTCCGCCTGCAAGAAGGCTTTGTCTTTTGCCAACAATTCATCGCGAGGTGCGATATTGATGATGTTGCCTTGACGGCGCATATCCAAATTGCGCGCCTGCATGACCAAGTCCAAAGCCTGATCCCAAGGTACCTCTTTCAGGGACAGGGTCATGGTGCCTTTGACGGTATCGCTGGCAACAATATTCACGCCGGATTCTTTTGCCAAAATCTGCAAAATGGTACGGACTTCTACATCTTGGAAGTCCAAGGAAATTTTACGGCCTTTGAACGATTTGTTTGCATTTTGGTTCAAACCGCCGGATTCGGTATTGGCGGCTTTAGGCGATACTTCAAATACAAAGCGTCCGGAAGAAGCTTTGGTATTGATGTCCCAATTTGCATTATTGTTGCGGATAATGAGCTGGGTAGAATTGCCGATACGTTTGAGCGTAACGTTTTGTACAGGCGTATTGAAGTCAGCCACATCCAAACTGCGTTGCGCTTGTGTCGGCAGCGTATGGTTTTTCAAGGTTACAACGACGCGGTCACGCTGCTGTTTAATGTCCGGCTGTCCGCTGAAACCAGGGGCGGACAATTCAATAATGCCGGAATTGCGTGCGCCTTTGCGAAAATCAATATTGGCTGCTGAAACGGCTTGATAAGTCTGAGCAGCACGCGCGGTAGACGGCGTAGCCGCACGTTCATTTGCAACGGCCGCATTGGTTTGGTCAGTAGATTCGTTTACAAATACCCAAACTTCGTTGTCGCGAATTTCGGTATTGTATTGGCTGATTTTGTTCAAACCCAAAACCACGCGTGCGCGGTCATTGTTTTGCGCCGCAGTAATTTGATGCAGCAATGGGTCGGCATATTCCAAAACAGGCTGAGGCAAACGGATATTGGTATTGGCAAAATCCAATGCAATACGCGCCGGAGTAGATGTTACAAAACCATGAGGTGTGGTGACGTCTTTGTCGAAACGGATTTTGATGATTTTTTGGTTGTCAGGCAAAGTGGAAACGTTGATATCGGTAATATTGCCTGCAAAGGCCGTCTGAACAGCGAGGGCAACGCTGAAGCCGGCAAATAATTTTGTCATGTGCTTGGTTTTCATAATCGAGTGAGACCCCTAAATTAATTTGTATTCGAACTATCTGAGCTATCGGAAGAATCCGCGTCTTTGTTGCTCAACGGCAATTCGGCCTTCCGGTACACCCAGTTGCCGTAGCTGTCTTCAACTTGCTCGGTCAGGATAATTTTATCTTCAGTAATACTTTGGATTCTGCCGTAATTCTGACCGATGTAGTTTCCGGGATAAACGGTATAAACATGGTCGTTGACTTTGATAAATCCGGAAACTTTGCCGCCGCTTTGCAGCGTTCCGACAAAAGCCATATTTTCCAAACTGAAGGCTTCCAAGGTTTCTTTCGGACGGTTTACATCCGGCGCATTGCCGCCTTTAGGGGCAGTGTCCAAACGGCGTGAATCAAACGCATTCATGCCTTTAAAGTTCGGCGGGCTATACGGCTTAGGCAATGTAACCGTCGGCTCTTCAAACGGAATAATCTTGGATTTTGCTTCCTGACGGGTTTGCGTCATCCATTGAGTCAAATCTTCATAGCTTTGCGTACAGGCTGCCAAGGGAAGAAGACTTAAGAGTAAGATGATTTTTTTCATGATTTCCCTATTCTTTTATTTTTGCTCATTCTCGGCAGGTTTGCCTTCTTCTTGTGCCTGTTGCGCAGCCAATTCGGCAGCAATCTCTTCGGCCGGACGTGCTTTGTAAGTCGTTGCAATCGCGCTCAATGTCAACTCGCCTTTATTACCTTTGCCTTCTTTGTCCTCGCCTGCGTTCACGAGTTTTAAAGAATCTAAAGTAATAATGCGCGACAAATCGCCTACATCACGGGTAAATTGGCTGATCTGTGAGTATTTGCCTGTGATGGAAATCTGATACGGCAATTTTTGGATCGGACCATCGTTTTCAGGTTGGAGCGGTGCAACGCTGTCCAAACGCAGTCCGTTGGTTGAACCTGCCTGATGCAGCTCTTGAATCAGGTTCGGAATTTCCGCGTCGGTCGGAAGTTGTTTCAACAAAACGTCAAATGCAGAACGGATCGAAGCCAATTCAGCCTTCAGATTGTTCAAGCTTGCCGCCTGAATGCTTTTACGCGTAAAGGTTTCCTTCAGCTCATCTTCTTTGGCTTCCTGCGTATTCAAGGTTTCAATCTGATCTTTAAATACGCCGACATAGCCCAAAGCCAACATACCGACAATCAATAAACCTGCCAGCAAAAGTTTTGAAGGCATATTGAGCAGGTACAGGTTTTGTACGTCCAATTGTTTCAGGTTTTTAGATGCCATTATTGAGCCTCCGGAGCAGGTTCGGCCACAGGTTCGGCCATTTCACCGCTGCTTTGGGCAGTCGGTGCAGGAGCCGGCGTATTCACTTGGTTGATTGAAGATTTCAAAGTAAATTCTTGGTAGTTATCTACTTTTTTAATGCTCAACAATTCAGGCTGCAAGAAAATACCTGTACTTGGCAGG
The DNA here is from genome assembly GCF_001810165.1 of Neisseria sp. HMSC070A01. Classification (NCBI taxonomy): domain Bacteria; kingdom Pseudomonadati; phylum Pseudomonadota; class Betaproteobacteria; order Neisseriales; family Neisseriaceae; genus Neisseria; species Neisseria sp. HMSC070A01. Next base: position 222,232 of record NZ_KV800123.1, read on the forward strand.
GAGCGCATCATAACAGCGATTTTATTGTCGCTGATGGCATGGCCGCTGATTTTATAGCTGGTCGGGCTTTCGGCTTCCAACGCGGTCAAATAAGTATTATCGGGCGTAAGCGTATTCAAAGAATCAAGGATATAGGCCGCTTGATAGCGTTTTTCCTGCAATTCTTCCACTTTCAGCTTTTTAGCCAAGAAGGCTTCTTTTTCTTGCTGAAGTTTATCGATTTCGCCCAATTCCCTATCGAGTCTGTCGATTTCGGTTTGCAGGAAGTTGTTGCGCCCTTCTTGATTACTGATGGCGTTGTCAATACCGAGATAGGTTGCGGCCGCCAAGCCCAAACCCACTGCAAAGGCGCCAAGCATCAATACTTTGAATTGCTGCTGCTTGCGCTGTTTAATCTCCTCCCGATACGGGAGAAGGTTGATTCTGGTTAATTCAATCATGTTCTCAAAGTCCCCTTAATGCCAATCCGAACGCCAAGGTCAGTGACGGCGCATCAATTTGAAGCTGCGGCAATTCTACTTTTGCACTGCGTTCCACATATGAAATCGGATGCAGATATTCTGTCGCCGTATTGGTTTGCGAGAAAATGCTTTCCGCCAAACCTGCCTGCTGCGCGGTAAAGCCGGTCAGCAGGATGTGTTTGATATTGGAGAAGGAATCAGTGGCTTGCGTGGTATAGTAAAATTGCAAAACACGCTGAACTTCTTGTGCAACCTGTACGTTAAAACGGTCGGCAATCTGAGATTGGTAGTCAGAAGGCTTGTTTTGAGAAGCCATCATTTGCGCGGCTTTTTCTTCCGTTACCTGATAAGTCCGCTGAATCAGCTGATTGAGCTGCTCAGTGCTGACCGGCGTTTCTTGTTTGTAAAGAATACGGCCGTTTTGCAGGATCAGGGCATACATTTGCGTCGCATGAATGCCGAACACAGCAACTTTTTCATCTGCCATCTCGGGGGCATGCGTATTCATCCAATAAACGAAGGCATTGCGTTGCGCCAGCAAGTCCAAATCCAAAGCAGACAAAGGCAGGCCCGCATTCTCAAACATTTCAATGCGCGGCTCGACATCGTCTTTTTTGGCGGCAACCGCTAAAACATGCTGACCCGAACCGACTTCTTCGGCTTGAAAGTCGTAGTTCATTTCTTCAATCGGCGCAAATTGGCCGACTTCCGCCTCGACAAACTCTTCCAAGTCCAAATCGGTATCACGCGGGTTGTAAATAATTTGTTCGACTGTCGCCAAATTTTGTGGCACGGCCGCAACAATATTTTTGCAAGAACTGCGTAATTGTGCGTAAGTATGCTGGATGTAGGTAGCAAGCTGATCGTAGTCTTGAATTTTGTTGCCTTTGACAATATTTTTAGGCAATTTGGTAATAACGTATTTTTCCAGCTGAATTTGGTTTAAACTACGGCCTGTCAGTTGTACCATCTTAATGGCATGTTGGCTGATGTCGACGCCGATGGCAGAGCGGTTGTTCAATCCGCTAGAAGCCTTGCCTGTTTTGGTATCTTTCGTGCTTTTAAATAAGCGCATGATTTGACTTCCCTGTATCATTTAGGAGTGAGTAACTGTTTCGTTATCCATAAAGGACTTCTTATTCTTTGCACAGTATTGACTGTGGCTGATAGAAATCGTTTCCCATTTTACTTTATTTATCGCCATTAATGGCAAATTATTACTTAGTCATGATTAAAAAGATTATAACGACCTGCCTGGGTCTCTTATTGGGACTGGCTCTTTTCGGTGTGGGGCTGCTTGCAATTGCAATTTTGGTCACCTATCCGAAGCTGCCGTCTTTGGACACTTTACAACACTACAAACCCAAAATGCCGCTGACGATTTATTCTTCAGACGGCCAAGTGATTGGCGTTTACGGCGAGCAACGGCGTGAATTCACCAAAATCGGTGACTTTCCCAAAGTTTTGAAAAATGCCGTGATTGCAGCCGAAGACAAACGCTTCTACGACCACTGGGGCGTGGACGTTTGGGGTGTGGCGCGCGCCGCGATCGGCAACGTCATGGCCGGCGGCGTTCAATCCGGTGCCAGTACGATTACGCAGCAGGTTGCCAAAAACTTCTACCTGAGCAGCGAGCGTTCGTTTACCCGTAAATTCAACGAAGCCCTGTTGGCTTACAAAATCGAGCAGTCTTTGAGCAAAGACAAGATTTTGGAGCTGTACTTCAACCAAATCTATTTGGGTCAACGCGCTTATGGTTTCGCATCTGCAGCCCAAATTTATTTCAACAAAAATGTTAACGAGTTAACATTGGCCGAAGCCGCCATGTTGGCCGGCTTGCCCAAAGCCCCTTCCGCCTACAATCCGATTGTAAACCCTGAACGCGCCAAACTGCGTCAGGCTTATATTCTGAACAATATGCTGGAAGAAGGCATGATTACCCTGCAGCAACGTGATCAGGCTTTGAAAGAAGAGTTGCATTACGAGCGTTTTGTACAAAACATCGATCAAAGCGCCCTGTACGTTGCCGAAATGGTGCGTCAAGAGCTGTTTGAGAAATACGGCGAAGATGCCTACACGCAAGGCTTCAAGGTATACACCACCGTCGATACTGCACACCAACGCGTGGCCACCGAAGCCCTGCGTAAAGTCCTGCGTAATTTCGACCGCGGCAGCAGCTACCGCGGCGCAGAAAACTACATCGACCTGAGCAAAAGCGACAACGTAGAAGAAACCGTCAGCCAATACCTTTCTACACTTTATACCGTCGATAAAATGATTCCGGCGGTTGTATTGGAAGCCTCCCGCAAAGGTGTACAGATTCAGTTGCCGAGCGGCCGTAAAGTCACGTTGAACAGCCACGCTTTAGGCTTTGCCGCCCGTGCCGTCAACAACGAAAAAATGGGCGAAGACCGCATCCGCCGCGGCTCCGTCATCCGCGTTAAAGGCAGCGGCGATACCTTTACCGTCGTTCAAGAGCCTTTGCTGCAAGGCGCATTGGTGTCTTTAGATGCGAAAACCGGCGCAGTCCGCGCATTGGTCGGCGGCTACGACTACCACAGCAAAACCTTCAACCGCGCAACTCAAGCCATGCGCCAACCCGGCTCGACGTTCAAACCGTTCGTTTATTCCGCCGCCTTGGCAAAAGGCATGACTGCTTCCACCATGATTAACGATGCGCCGATTTCCCTGCCGGGCAAAGGTGCAAACGGCAAAGCGTGGAACCCGAAAAATTCAGACGGCCGCTATTCCGGTTACATCACGCTGCGCCAGGCTTTGACCGCTTCGAAAAACATGGTGTCCATCCGCATCCTGATGTCTATTGGTATCGGTTACGCGCAACAATACATCCAACGCTTCGGCTTCAAGCCGTCTGAAATCCCTGCCAGCCTGTCTATGGCTTTGGGTACAGGCGAAACCACGCCGTTGCGTATTGCAGAAGGTTACAGCGTCTTTGCCAACGGCGGTTACAAAGTGTCCGCCCACGTCATCGACAAAATCTACGACAGCCAAGGCCGTCTGAGAGCGCAAATGCAGCCTTTGGTAGCCGGTGAAAACGCGCCTCAGGCCATTGACCCGCGCAACGCCTACATCATGTACAAAATCATGCAAGACGTTGTCCGTGTCGGTACCGCACGCGGTGCAGCCGCACTCGGCCGCGCCGACATCGCCGGTAAAACCGGTACCACCAACGACAACAAAGACGCATGGTTTGTCGGCTTCAACCCTAGCGTTGTGACTGCCGTCTATATCGGCTTTGACAAACCGCGCAGCATGGGTCGTGCAGGTTACGGTGGTACAATCGCCGTACCGGTATGGGTAGAATATATGCGCTTCGCCCTGAAAGGCACCAGCGTCAAACCGATGAAAGCCCCTGAGGGCGTGGTTTCGAACGGCGGCGAAGTGTATATGCGCGAACGCATGACCACCAGCTCCGACCTGGCCTTGGACAACAGCGGCGTTGCACCGCGTCCCGCTCAACCTACCCGTCGCGCGGTTCCGAATGAAAACCGCCGCCGCACTGAGAGCGGCAATGCGCCAGCCCGTGAAGAATTAGACGAAACCCCAGTTCTGCCAAGCAATACCGGCAACAATAACAAACAACAACTGGACTCTCTGTTCTAACAAATCAAGGCCGTCTGAAACGTTCAGACGGCCTTTTTTGAGAAAATTCAAAGCAAAACCATGATTGATTTACACTGCCATTCGACCGTTTCAGACGGCATGCTCTCCCCAACCGAAGTCGTCCGACTCGCCCGTCAAAACGGTTGCACCCTGCTCGCCCTGACCGACCACGACCATACCGGCGGACTGGCCGAAGCTCGCGCCGAAGCCGATACCCTCGGCCTCCCCTTCATCAACGGCGTAGAAATATCCGTCACTTGGCGCGGCCGCACCATCCACGTTGTCGGCTTGGACTTTGACGAACACAACGAAACCCTGCAAAACCTGCTTGCCGAAGTCCGCAAAGGCCGTCTGAAACGATTGGAAGCCATCGCGGCCAAACTGGAAAAAAAAGGCATCACAGGCGCGTATGAAGGCGCACTGGCATTGGCCGCCAACAAAGAAATGGCCAGCCGCACCCACATTGCCGAATTCCTCATCCGCGCAGGCCATGTCAAAAACAAACAGCAGGCGTTTACCAAATACCTGGGCGACGGCAAATCCTGTTCCGTCAGACATGAATGGGCCACACTGGAAGACTGCGTAGCCGCGATTACAGGCGCGGGCGGCATGGCCATTATTGCCCACCCGATGCGCTATGAATTATCCGCCACCGCCAAACGAAACCTGTTTCAAGAATTTAAAAACCTCGGCGGCGCAGGGATTGAAGTACACAGCGGCAACTGCTGCAAAAACGACCGCCTCAACTATGCCCTGCTTGCCGACCGCTTCGACTTTCTCGCCAGCGCAGGCAGCGACTTCCACCGCCCCAACGACTTCAGCGGCGGCATACTCGGCGCCTGCCCCGACTTACCCGAACAATGCCGCCCGGTCTGGGAACACTTTAAGGCCGTCTGAATTTTTGACAGCAATTTTTCAGACGGCCCGCCAAGTATGAGACAGTTATAAACATATCACACTCTACATATTGAAACTGCCTGCCCGATACACCATAATAACCCTATAAATACCCCAAAAATAAAGGTTAACACCATGTGCCAACTGCTCGGCATGAATTGCAACACTCCCACAGACATCATGTTTTCTTTTGAAGGCTTCCGCCGTCGCGGCGGCATTACCGACCACCACGCCGACGGCTTCGGTATCGGCTTTTTCGAAGGCAAAGGCGTGCGCTTGTTTCACGACGACAAACCCAGCGCCAACTCGCCCGTTGCCGACTTGGTACGCGCCTACCAAATCAAATCTAAAAACGTTATCGCCCATATCCGCAAGGCCTCACAAGGCCAGACCTCATTGGCAAACACTCATCCCTTCATGCGCGAGATGTGGGGCGAATATTGGCTGTTTGCCCACAACGGTCATTTAATTGATTTTTTTCCCGAGCAGGGCGAGTACTACCATGCCGTCGGCTCAACCGATTCCGAACGCGCGTTCTGCTTTATTCTCAACCGCCTGCGCAGCCGCTTTGCCACCAAGCCCGAACCTGAAGTTTTGTTTGACGCCATTGCCGGCCTGACCCATGAAATCCGCCGCTACGGCTTGTTTAATTTCGTGATGTCCAACGGCGACTGCCTGTTTGCCCACGCCAGCACCTTGCTGCACTACATCGTGCGCAAAGCCCCGTTTGGCAAAGCACGCCTGCTGGACGATGATGTCATGGTCGATTTTTCAGAAGTGACCACCCCGAACGATAAAGTTTCTGTCATCGCCACCCTGCCCCTGACGCGCGATGAAACCTGGTCGCAATTGGCAGTCAATGAATTGGTGATGTTTCAAGACGGCGACATTGTCCTCAGCGACCGCCCCGACAATCCGGTTTACATGAGCGCGGAAGAAGGTTTGGAAATCGCCCGTGCCGTCGGCGTATCGGTTTGACGTGTGATTGACTGAAAAACACAAGGCCGTCTGAAAAGCCCGACTTCGCCAAAGCTGCCCTTTCAGACGGCCTTTTTATACCTAAATTCTACGCAAAAGCCTTTACTATACGAAAATAACGCAATCCGCTACAATAATAGTTCACAAACAATAAATTCAATTGCTTAGCGACCTTGCCGAGCGTATGACAAGGAAACCCGATGAAGTGCCCGTTTTGCCAACACCCCAACACTCAAGTAACCGACTCGCGATGGCTGGAAGACACCAACAGCATCCGTCGCCGCCGCAAATGCTTGGAATGCGGACAACGCTTCAGCACTTTTGAAACCGTTGAAATGCGGATGCCGCAAGTCATCAAATCCAACGGCACACGGGTTCCCTTTAATCCGCACAAACTGCAGACCAGCCTTGAGCGCGCGCTGCACAAACGCCCTGTCACGCAAGAACAAATCGACGAAACCGTTGCCCTGATCGAGCAGCGCCTCTACCGTTTGGGCAAAAAAGAAGTCGCTTCGCGCATCGTCGGCGAAATGGCGATGGAGGAGCTGGCAAAAATCGACCAAGTCGCTTATGTCCGCTTCGCGTCCGTCTATAAAAGCTTTAAAGACGTTTCCGAATTCACCCAAGTCATCGCCGAATGCAAAGCCAAATAAGGCCGTCTGAAACCATGTTTTCCGCACTTGATACCCAAATGATGCAAACCGCCCTCGAGCTGGCCAAGCTTGGGCGGTTTTCTACTTCCCCCAATCCCCGCGTAGGTTGCGTGATTGCACACGGCGCCCAAATCGTCGGACAAGGTTTCCACGTCAAAGCAGGCGAGCCGCACGCTGAAGTTCACGCCTTGAGGCAGGCCCAAGCGGCGGCAAAAGGCGCAACAGCCTATGTCACGCTGGAGCCTTGCAGCCATTACGGCCGCACGCCGCCATGCGCCGAAGCGCTGATTCATTCCGGCGTAGCACGTGTGGTCGCCTCCATGACTGACCCTAACCCATTGGTCGCAGGCAAAGGTTTGTCCATGCTGGAAGCCGCCGGAATCCGTACCGAAAGCGGTTTGCTGGAAGCGCAGGCGCGCGAGCTCAACCGCGGTTTCCTATCGCGTATCGAACGCGGCAGACCGTTTATCCGCCTCAAATGCGCCGCCAGTTTGGACGGCAAAACCGCTCTTTCAGACGGCCGCAGCTTTTGGATTACCGGCGAAGCGGCGCGCGAAGACGTACAAATTCTCCGCGCCGAAAGTTGCGCCGTTTTGACCGGTATCGGCACCGTACTTGCCGACAACCCGAAACTCAACGTCCGCAGCTTCCCCACCCTGCGCCAGCCTGCGCGCATCGTCTTAGACAGCCGTCTGCAAATCCCTTTGGACTGCCACCTCGTGACCGATACCGACAGCCCGACCGTTATCGTTACCCTTTCCTCAGACGAAAAACGTTTGCAGGCGCTGGGTAAATTTGAACATATCCGCATCATCAGGCCGTCTGAACACATCAACGGCCGCATCAATCTTCCTTCCCTCATGCCGCAACTGGCAGAGCTTGGCTTTGGCGAAGTTCTGGCAGAAGCCGGCTCAACACTTGTCTCAGCCTTCCTGAAGGATGACTTGGTGGATGAAATCGTCCTCTACCAAGCGCCGAAACTGTTAGGCGCAGGCAAACCTCTATTCTCCCTCCCTGAAAATCCGGCCGCCCTACTTTCAGACGGCCCCTGGCTGAGTCAATCGGTAGAAATCATCGGGCAGGACATTAAATGGGTTCTACGGAAAAAATCCGTCTGATTGCTTGTCATAAATAATTTAATTATTTTCAATAGAGTTATTCTATTGTTTATATAGCAATAAATGTGATTTATTCATCAATCTATTATAATGACTATAGCGTATTTCAATTTAAAACTTTGACTTAGGCTCATTATAATTAACCTGATTGTCAACAAAATTCTTTTTTCTTCACAAAACAATAAACTTTTAAAATAAGTTAAGCCGAGAAAATTTATTAAAAGTTTTTATTCTAGAAGGGTTTTAAACGGCATAACCGACAGCTTGATTTCATGAACCAAGCATTTGACAGAAAAATATCCAAAATTAAAACATGTAGTTGCATAAAACCTTTTAAAATTAAATATTCGAAAATACCGTTTCCATACCTCAGAGGCCGTCTGAACGACCGTTAAACTTTTTTGATTGAGACGAATCTGATAAATGCTTATGATTTCGTCTGCTGGGATTATAAGTACGGTTTTGAGGCTTCACACGATACGGCAGCAGCAAACAACTCAGGCATCGGGCAAACACTCCCGATTTACTCATTCATTACACGAAAGACATCATGAAAAACATTACGATACAAAAATTTGCCGATAAGACCGCAAAAATCGGCATCGTCGGCTTAGGCTACGTCGGTTTACCACTGATGCTGCGCTATGTGGACATCGGTTACCAAGTTTTGGGTTTCGACATCGACAAAACCAAAGTTGACAAGCTCAACAAAGGCGAAAGCTACATCGAGCATATTCCTGCCGAAAAAATCGCCGCCGCTTCAAACAGCCTGTTTGAAGCAACGACCGACTTCTCCCGTATCGGCGAAGTAGAAGCCGTGATTTTGTGCGTACCGACTCCGCTGAACAAATACCGCGAACCGGACATGAGCTTCGTTATCGACACTACCGACGCGGTCAAACCTTACCTGCGCGCCGGTCAAGTGCTGTCCTTGGAATCCACTACCTACCCCGGCACTACCGAAGAAGAATTGCTGCCACGCATGGAAGAAGGCGGCTTGAAAGTCGGTCAAGACGTGTTCTTGGTTTACTCTCCTGAGCGCGAAGACCCGGGTAACCCTAACTTTGAAACCCGTACCATCCCCAAAGTCATCGGCGGCCATACCCCTGCTTGTTTGGAAGTCGGCCTGGCACTGTACCAACCCGCCATCGATAAAGTTGTTCCGGTAAGCTCCACCAAAGCGGCCGAGCTGACCAAACTTTTGGAAAACATCCACCGCGCCGTAAACATCGGCTTGGTGAACGAGATGAAAATCGTTGCCGATAAAATGGGCATCGACATTCACGAAGTCATCAATGCCGCCGCAACCAAACCGTTCGGCTTCGTTGCTTATTACCCGGGCCCCGGCTTGGGCGGCCACTGTATCCCTATCGACCCGTTCTACCTGACTTGGAAAGCCCGCGAATACGGCGTAAACACCCGCTTCATCGAGCTGGCAGGTGAAGTGAACTCCCACATGCCCGACTACGTTATCGAAAAAGTCGGCCTGGCTTTGAACGACCACAACCGTTCCATCAAAGACAGCAAAATCTTGGTATTGGGTATCGCCTACAAGAAAAACGTGGACGATATGCGTGAAAGCCCCTCTGTGGAAGTGATGGACCGCCTGCACAAATTGGGCGCTGTGGTTTCCTACTCCGACCCGCACGTTCCAGAGTTCCCACACATCCCCGGCCACCACTACTTCGATTTGAAGAGTGAAGCGCTGACCCCTGAAACTGTCGCCCAATACGACTGCGTGGTTCTGACCACCGATCACGACAAATTCGACTATGACATGATCACCGAACATGCCAAACTGATTGTCGATACGCGTGGCAAATTCCCAGTGAAAAATCCTAAAGTCATCAAAGCATAATCTTGCTTCAGACGCATCCGGCTGCCTCCGGTTTCCCCGACTGGGACGGCGGCCGGTTTCCCAAGGCCATTTGTTTTTTCAGACGGCCTTGGGAAACCGGCAACGGTAACAACGCATCTCTTACGAAAAACGCTCAGCTCGAACTTCCGGCCGTCTGAAAACAAATAATATGAACGCGAAAAAAATCCTCGGCTACGCATTGGGCCCGATAGGAAGCGCCGCTTTCGGCCTGCTTTCCCTGCCGCTCATCTCATGGTACTTCCCTGCGGAAGACATCGGCCGTATCGTACTCTTGCAGACCATTGCCGGACTGAGCATCCTGTTGCTGGGCCTGGGGCTGGACCAATCCTATATTCGCGACTATTACGCCGTTAAAGACAAGGCCGCGCTGTTCAAATCCGTTTTTTTATCGCCATTGATTCTGACGGTGGCGGTTGTGGTTTTAGTGTTGCTGATAAACGCATCATGGCCGTCTGAAATCATTTTCGACATCCCCAGTGCGAATTTGGGGATTCTTTTCCTGATTTTCTTGGCCACCACGCTGATTATCCGTTTTTTAGCCTTGATTTTGCGAATGAAAGAGCAGGCATTGGCTTTTTCACTTAGCCAGCTTGCGCCGAAATTTTTGATTTTGGTATTGGTTTTTGCCGTGATCGCTTCCGGCCTGCCCGCCAATACGACTTCGCTGGTTTTTGCCTACACCGCCGCCCAAGTGCTGACCGTTGCGCTGTTGATCTATCAACTGCGCCGAGACCTGCAAGCCGTTTCCCATGCGAAATGGTCGCCTGAGCTGCATCGGGACGGCCTGCGCTACGGCCTGCCGCTGGCATTCGGCAACTTGGCCTATTGGGGTTTGACTTCGATTGACCGTTTTGTCCTCAAAAATATCTCGGGCTTGGACGAGTTGGGTATTTATTCGATGGCAGTCAGCTTTGGCGCCGTCGCCTTGATTTTCCAAAGCGTGTTCTCCACCATTTGGGCGCCTTTGGTGTTTAAATGGGTGGAAGAAAAAAACAATCTGGACAAAATTGGCGACATCACGCTTTCCATGACCGTCTTCATCAGTGCAATGATTTGCCTTATCGGGATTTTCTCGCCGATGGCGACTTGGATACTGCCGGAAAAATACACGCAGGTTCAATTTATCCTGCTCTCGTGTATGCTCTTCCCCCTGTTTTACACGCTGACCGAAGTCAGCGGCATCGGTTTGAACGTCGTCCGCTCGACTTGGCTGATTACCGCCATCAACATCGTTGCCTTTATCGCCAATACCGCCCTGCTCTATCTGCTGGTGCCGAAATTCGGTGCAAAAGGTGCGGCTATGGCCAGCGCAACGGCTTTTTGGCTGTTTTTCATCTTGAAAACCGAATTCTCTTCACGCCTGTGGCAGCCTTTGCCGCGCCTGAAGATTTATACCAACTCAACGCTCTGTCTGATGATCTGCCTTGCCTACACTTGGCTGGGTACGCGCGACAACTATATTTGGTTTGCGCTGGCATGGGCAGTCGGACTGGGTTTCCTGTTCCTAAAATACAAACACGCATTATTTGCCGCGACCGAAAAAATCAAAGTCAAATTAAACCGTTCGGCAAAATAGCCAACCTGAGATTCACGTCTCTACGATAACAACAGCACGACTATGAAAATAAAACGTCTGAACTTATACACTTACATCCTCTACATCATGCTCGCAGCCTATATGCTGGGGCCCGCGCTGTCCTTTAAGGTCGGCGTGCCGCGTATCGACAACCCCTTGACCCTGATATTTGTACTGCTTGGTTTTGTCGTATTTTTTCTGGAAAGCAAGCATATTCCGCGCAAGATTTTTGCCATGCTCTGCGCCCTGACCGCCATGTGCATCTGGCCTGCCATCCACATGGGCATTACGTCGCTGACGCCGACGCAGTACATGGATATTTTGTTTTTTATGGCGGTTCCGGCTTTCTTCTACTTGTTTTACCAAGTATTGAAGCGCGCCGACGACCCTTTGAGGACAATTCAGAAGTTCCTCGTCGTATTTACGCTGTTTATCGCCGTGCCGCCGTTTGCAGAGCTGGCCACCGGTATTCAGTTTGTGAGCGCCAGCGATGAGTTGGCTATTGATGAAGGCTCGCTCAAAGGCTTGTTCTTTAACCCGAACAACCTTGCCGCCACCGCAGTCTGCCTTGCGCCTGCCATTTTGTTTTTCTTCCAACTCCAAGGACGAAAACACAAAGAAAAACTACTGGGCTGGGGCTTGTTCCTGCTGTTGGGTATGGCCATTTTCGCCAGCGTATCGCGTACCGCCATCGGCTGTTACCTATTGATTTTGCTGGTTTATACGGCCTATCGCAAAAACGGTTTTATTACGGTCGGCGTAGCAGGCCTGCTGGCGTTGGTGTTGTCGATGATTCCGTCACGCGCGATTGCGGAATTTTTGCTCTCACTCAACGGCAACCAGTTTTTGGAACGCTTTTCCAGTCGCGTGTACCTCTTCCTGTACGACTTGGGCAGCGACAACTCCGTGTCCTACCGTCAGGAGATTTACAACTACTTTTGGAACAATCCGCCCCTGCTGCTGACCGGCTACGGCCCTAAAAACTTCCGCGAATATTTCGGCGGCCATTTGAGCGACAGCTTGGGCTTTGAAAACCCGCACAGCTTCATCATCGAGCTGTATCTGGGTTTCGGCATGATTTCCCTGCTCGGCTTTATTGCATTTGTGGCGTGTTATTTCCTCTACACCGCTTCAAACCGCGCAGTAACCGGCAAATCACGCGTTTTGGCTTGGGTTGCCTTAGGCATTTTCCTCATGGCCGGTTTTATTCCGTCCACCATTTTGCGTATGCCGTTTATCTGGCTGCCCTGCCTGCTGATTTTTATTTACAGCGTATTTGTTGCGCCCAAGCTGAAAGATATGGCCGCTTACGCATACAACGAAACACTATACGATACGAAGAAACCATCATGAAAATCATCCTGACTACCTCCATGTCCGGCCTCGGTGGCACTGAAAACGCCACTTTCCGCCTCGGCCGCCTGCTCAAACAACGCGGACACGATATCGTATTGGCCTCTTCAGACGGCCCTTTGATTCAGGAAGCACAAGCATTGGGCATCCGTTGGCAGCCGATTGATTTTTACCAAGGCGGTCTTTTGGGTTACATCAAAGGCATGTTTGCCTACATGAAACTGCTGAAAAAAGAGAAACCTGATGTGATTCACTGCCAAATGGCGCGTATCGTTCCGGCCTGCGCCATTGCGGCCAAGTTTACCTCGCCGAAAACCAAAGTGTTCTACCACGCGCGCGGCCTTGATCCGGAAACTTATCCGAAAATTTCCAAGCTTTTCGACAAGCTGGGCGTGTACATCATCGGCAACTGCAAACACGAACGCGAAAAACTCATCCGTTACGGTTTCCCTGCCAACCGCATCACCTACACTTACAACGCCCTGCACAAAGCGGATTACGTTCCTGAAAAAACAGTCAAAGACTATGTCCAACTGGGCACGCTTTCCCGTTTGGACACCGTCCGCGCCGTGCACCTGATGTTGGACATTCTCAAGAAAATGGTTGACCGCGGTATGCCTGTACGCCTCAACGTTGCAGGCATCGGCGAAGAAATGGACAACCTCAAAGCCCAAGCCAAACGTTTGGGCATTGAAGACAAAGTTACCTTCCTCGGCGGCGTCCGCGACTTGACCGGCTACTTCAAAGAAGTCGATATATTGGTGAACACGCCGCATTGCGTGGGCGACCACGGCGCAGGCGTCGGCAACAATATTTTGGAAGCCGGCCTTTACGACACACCTGTCGTGACCTACAACATGGCGGGCATTTCCGAAATGGTCATCACCGGCCAAACCGGCTACTGCATTCCTTTCGGCGATGACGAAGCGTTTATCGAAGCCGTCGATACACTCATCAAGCATCCAGAGTTGCGCGGTCAAATGGGCAAAGCCCTGCACAAACACGTCGAAACTTTATGCTCCGACGATGAAATCTACCGCACCACCATGGCTGCGTACGAAATGTAAGGCCGTCTGAAACATGAACATTACCATCGTCGCCCCTTATTGCTCGCTGCCGTCCGAGCCGCATTTCAACCGCTTCTGGTATCTGGCCGAGCTGTTGTCGCAGTCGCATGACGTATTGCTGATTACCAGCAACTTCAAGCACTACGACAAATCTTTCAGACGGCCCGAAGATGCCGAGGCCGCCTCACAAGGCCGTCTGAAAGTGATGTTGTTAGAAGAAAGCGGATACAGCAAAAACGTGTCTTTAGGACGCGTGACCAGCCATCACCGCTTCGTCAAACATTTTGAAAAATGGTTGGAAAACTGCCGTCCGGGCGAACAAGACGTCGTCTTTTCCGCCTATCCGCTGATTGCCACCAACCTGCTGTTGGGCAAACACAAAGCACGTTTGGGCTACAAGCTGATTGTCGATGTGCAGGATGTATGGCCGGAGTCTTTCTCCTCAGTCGTACCGTTTTTGAAAAAAGTACCGCACAACCTGCTGCCCTTTGCTTCACGCGCCAACCAAGCCTACCGCTACGCCGACGCGCTGGTCGCCGTATCGCAGACTTATCTCGACCGCGCCAAAGAAGCCAATCCGAACGTACCCGGCGAAGTCGTCTATATCGGTGCCGACTTTCCCAAACTCGATGCCGCGCCTGCCAAAAATTTCGGCGACGACAAAACCCGCTTTTTCTACTTGGGTACGCTCAGTTACAGCTATGACGTGGAAACCGTGTGCAAAGGCGTTCGGAAACTGTTGGATGCCGGCGAAAACGTTGAATTGCACATCATGGGCGGTGGTCCCGATTTGGACAGGCTCAAACAATACGCCTGCGACGGCATCAAATTTTACGGCTACATTCCTTACGCCGAAATGATGTCTGTCGCCAAGGGCTGCGACATCTCCGTCAACGCCATCCACTCTTACGCCATGCAGTCGATTACCAACAAACTGTCCGACTATATGGCTTTGCAAAAACCGATTCTGAACAGCCAGGTCAACGACGAAGTTGCCGAAGTCCTTACCCTGCTGCCGCATGCGGACTACCGTTCCGGCGATGTGGAAAGCTTCGTTAAAGCCGCCAAAGATATTTTGAAGCGCAAAGACGATCCTGTTCAGTCCGAAGAAATCGTCCGCCGCTTCAAGCGCGACGTTGCCTATCAAAAAATCGTCAACCTGATTGAAAGATTAGCTCATGAATAAATTTTTCAAACGCCTGTTTGACATTGTTGCCTCCGCCTCAGGGCTGATTATCCTGTCGCCTGTGTTTTTGATTTTGGTGTACCTCATCCGCAAAAACTTAGGCTCGCCCGTGTTCTTCATCCAAGAGCGGCCGGGCAAGGATGGCAAGCCGTTTAAAATGATTAAATTCCGCTCCATGCGCGATGCAATTGATAAAGACGGCAACCCGCTACCGGACAGCGAACGCCTGACCGATTTCGGCAAAAAATTACGGGCCACCAGCTTGGACGAACTTCCTGAATTATGGAATGTCTTAAAAGGCGAGATGAGTTTGGTTGGCCCTCGTCCGCTGCTGATGCACTACCTGCCGTTGTACAACGACTTCCAAAACCGCCGCCACGAAATGAAACCGGGCGTGACCGGTTGGGCGCAAGTCAATGGCCGCAACGCCATTTCATGGGACGAAAAGTTCGCCCACGATGTTTGGTATATCGACCACTTCAGCTTCTGGCTGGATATTAAAATTTTGTTCCTGACGGTTAAAAAAGTCTTCGTCAAAGAAGGCATCTCAGCCGAAGGAGAAGCCACTATGCCTTATTTCACGGGTAATAAAACTGATGAAAAAAAATAACATACTGATTCTGTCGGCAGGCCGCCGCGTCGAATTGGTGCAGGACTTCCAAACCGAAGCCGCACGTTTTTCAGACGGCATCGGCGTATTTGCCACCGACCTCAATCCCCACATGTCTTCAGCCTGTCATGTCGCCGACCGCGCTTTCAGCGTACCGCGCATCGACGCAGCCGAATACATCGACAGCATTTTCGAACTGGCCAAACAACACAACATCGGCCTGATTGTGCCGACCATCGATACCGAACTGCTCAAGCTGGCCGAAGCACGCGACCGTTTTGAAGCCGAAGGAATACACATCGTCATTTCCGACGCCAAACTGATTACCCTGTGCCGCGACAAGCGCCTGACCGCAGGCCTGTTTGCACAATACGGCATCCGTTCGCCTGAAATTTACGAACGGGACCGCCTGGCCTTCCCGTGTTTTGCCAAGCCTTATGACGGCAGCCGCGCCATCGGTGCGAAAAAAATCAACACACCGGCCGATCTGACTGCCGACATTGCCGAAGATCCGAAAATGATGTTCGCCCAATACATCGATATTGAAAATACTTTTTCCGAGTTTACCGTCGATATGTATTACGACCGTCAAGGCCGTCTGAAATGCGCCATTCCTCGCGAACGCTTGGAAGTGCGCACCGGCGAAGTCAGCAAAGGCGCGACCCGGCGCAATGCCCTGTACGAAGAGTTGGTTGAAAAAATGGCCGTATTGGAAGGCGCACGCGGCTGCATTACCGCGCAATTCTTCGTCAGCAAAACCGACAATACGACCTACGGCGTGGAAATCAATCCGCGTTTCGGCGGCGGTTTCCCACTGACCTACGCCGCAGGCGGCAACTATCCGGGCTGGCTGATTCAAGAATACATCGGCGGCCAAGACATTCCCTTCTCCGACGACTGGGAAAACAATTTAATCATGCTTCGTTATGATGCTAAGGTTTTGGTAAGAGAACATGATTAAGCCGGAAGAATCCGTCATCGTTTTTGACCTTGACGATACGCTTTACTCCGAACATGACTACAAATGCTCCGGAATACGGGCAGTTGTAGAGATGATTACGTCGCTTTATCCGCAATACAATGCCGGCGTACTATATGAAATTGCCGACAATAAAAGTAAAGACTGGCTCGACAATTTGTGTCATCATTGCAAATTAAACGAATCAGAGAAACAATCACTCTTGTGGCAATATCGACTGCATCGGCCTGCCATCCGACCCTATGTCGAACCGTCTTTTTTACGGAAGCTGATGCGCCCTTTTGCCGCACGCGCCCTGATTACAGACGGCCGCAGCCTGACACAGCGGTTGAAAATACAGGCCTTGGGCCTGACCGATTTGTTTGACGACATTTTGATTTCGGAAGCCACACAATCGGAAAAGCCCGACGACAAGCGTTTCGTTTTCCTGCAAAACAAATATCCGGCCGCAAAACGTTTTATTTACATCGGCGACAACATCAAAAAAGATTTTGTCGCACCCAACAAACTGGGTTGGCTCTCCATAGGCATCATGCCTAAGCCGCACAATATTCATCAAGCCGAGCCCGAGCAATACGGCCGCGAATACCAGCCCACCCTTTGGATAAACACCCTGGAAGAATTGACTACACTGACAACTTCCGCCACCGAAAAAGCAAATGCATAAGGGACATTTCTCCATGAAAATCTTATTTATGGGTCGTAAACAGGTTTCCGCCAACCTGCTTCGTTTTTTGACCAAACAAGACCATATCGAAATCGTCGGCGTTTTGACCGACAGCCATCTGCAAGGCTCGCCGACCGCGGCTGCCGCGCAGGAATTGGGTCTGCCCCTGTACACCTTCGATACGGCTTTGGAAGCAATGCGTGAAGGCCGTCTGAAATACGATTTGGGCTTGTCCGTCCTTTACTGGCGCAAGCTGCGTGATGAATTCCTGAGCATTCCGACTTTGGGCACGATCAACTTCCACCCTGCGCTGTTGCCCGAATACAAAGGCACAGGCGGCTACAACCTGGCCATCATGGACGAACTGGACCAATGGGGCAACACCGCCCACTACGTTGATGCCTCCATCGACACTGGCGAAATCATCGAAGTGGACCGCTTCCCCATCGACGCCGAAACAGAAACCGCCCAATCGCTCGAACGCAAAACCATGCAGGCGCTGGAGCCGTTCGCACAACGCATCATCGCCCGCGCCATCGAGTCGAAAACCAAATTGCCGACCACGCCCAACATCGGCGGCCGCTACGTCAGCCGCGACGAAATGGAAGCCATGAAGCAAATCCTCGACGGCGACAATATCGAGAAGAAAATCCGCGCCTTCTGGTTCCCCCCTTACGACGGCGCATACGTCGAAATCAACGGTCAGAAATACACCCTGATCAACCGCCAACTGCTGGAAGAAATCGCCCCCAAAGGCTCAACCAGTCTTTTTGCAGGAAAAACAAATGCTTAATACATCACTCTCCCCATGGCCAAGCTTTACTCAAGAAGAAGCCGATGCCGTTTCCAAAGTCCTGCTGTCCAACAAAGTCAACTACTGGACAGGTACGGAATGTCGCGAATTTGAAAAAGAATTTGCTGCCTTTGTCGGCACGCAATATGCCGTCGCCCTTTCCAACGGTACGTTGGCTTTGGACGTAGCCCTCAAAGCAATGGGTATCGGCCAAGGCGATGATGTGATTGTCACTTCGCGCACCTTCTTGGCTTCCGCATCCTGCATCGTGACCGCCGGCGCCAATCCGGTTTTCGCCGATGTCGATTTAAACAGCCAAAACATCAGCGCCGAAACCATCAAAGCCGCTTTGACGCCAAACACAAAAGCCATCATCGTGGTTCACCTGGCCGGTATGCCTGCCGAAATGGACGACATCATGGCTTTGGCCAAAGAACATAACTTGTGGGTTATCGAAGACTGCGCCCAAGCGCACGGCGCGAAATACAAAGGCAAATCCGTCGGCTCTATCGGCCATGTCGGCGCATGGTCGTTCTGCCAAGACAAAATCATGACCACCGGCGGCGAAGGCGGCATGGTGACCACCAACGACAAAGAGCTGTGGAGCAAAATGTGGTCGTACAAAGACCACGGCAAAAGCTATGACGCCGTGTACCACCGCGAACACGCACCCGGTTTCCGCTGGCTGCACGAAAGCTTCGGTACCAACTGGCGCATGTTGGAAATGCAGGCGGTCATCGGCCGCATCCAGCTCAAACGCATGCCCGAATGGACGGCGCGCCGCCAAGAAAACGCCGCCAAACTGGCTGAAAGCTTGGGCAAATTCGCCAGCATCCGTTTGGTTGAAGTAGCCGACTACATCGAACACGCGCAATACAAGTTCTACGTTTTCGTCAAACCCGAACACCTGAAAGACGGCTGGACGCGTGACCGCATCGTCAGCGAACTGAACGCGCGCAAAGTCCCCTGCTATCAAGGCAGCTGCTCCGAAGTGTATTTGGAAAAAGCCTTCGACAACACGCCTTGGCGTCCGAAAGAGCGGCTGAAAAACGCTGTCCAACTGGGCGACACCAGCCTGATGTTCTTGGTGCACCCGACCCTGACCGATGAAGAAATTGCGTTCTGCAAAGAAAACATAGAAGCCGTATTGACTGAAGCCACGGCATAATCATTTTCAGACGGCCTGCAACTTCAGGCCGTCTGAAAAAAACAAAACAGCCTGCTTCAAACAATCCGTACCAAGCCACATTACAACACTCAGACACGTAAAAAATAAAATGAACTTGGAAACCCTGCTGGCTCTGCCGCGCAATCTAAAAAAAACCTTCTTCGTCATTCACGATATCTTGATGATCTTCGTGGCATTTTGGTTTGCCCAAAGCCTTAAAGTGCAATACTCCGACGAATGGTTGAGTATCGCCAACTGGCTGGCTTTCGGCAGCACCGCGTTGCTGACCATCATCCTTTTCATCCGTATCGGCCTCTACCGTGCCGTTACGCGCTTCGTCAGCGTCCGCGTCCTGACCGCCGCCGCATTCGGCAGCATTATTTCAGCAGTCTTGTTCTGCCTGACCACCCTGGTTTTTGAGCAAAAACTGCACCTTGCCCTGCCCATCGTCTATTTCTTGGTCTTGGTGGTCGGCGTAACCAGCTCGCGCATGATCCTGCGCGCGATTCTGACCGACCACCACCGCAAGCAGATGACCCCCGTCATCATCTACGGCGCAGGCCAATCCGGCCGCCAATTGTTGGAAGCCATCAAACAGGTTAACGAATATTCGGCCATCGCCTTTGTCGATGACAACCCGAAAATCCAACGCACCGTCATCTATGACCTTGCCGTCTACAACCCCAACGAAATCCCGATGCTGATCAGCCGCTACGGCGTCCGCAAAATTCTGCTGGCGATTCCAAGTTCTACGCCTGAAGAACGCAAAGACATCATCCGCCGCCTCGAAGCCTACAAATGCGAAGTCCTGACCATTCCGGGCATGAAGGACTTGGTGGACGGCAAAATCAGCGTCAGCTCATTGAAAAAAATCTCCGTGGTCGATTTGCTCGGCCGAGCCCCTGTGGCACCGCGCCCTGAATTGATGAGCGCCGACATCAGCGACAAAGTCGTGATGGTAACCGGCGCAGGCGGCTCTATCGGCTCCGAACTTTGCCGTCAAATTCTCAACTGCCGTCCGACCAAACTGCTGTTGTTTGAATTGTCCGAATTCGCCCTGTACAGCATAGACAAAGAATTGCGCGAAACCCAAGCCGCGCAAGGCAGCCAAGTCGAAGTCGTACCGCTTCTGGGTTCGGTTCAAAACAAAGAACGCCTCAGCAGCGTCATGAAGGCCTACCAAGTCGATACCGTCTATCATGCCGCAGCCTACAAACACGTCCCTATGGTCGAATTCAACACCATCGAAGGCATTCAAAACAACGTGTTCGGCACACTCTGCTGCGCGCAGGCTGCCGTAGATGCGGGCGTTTCCACCTTTGTTTTGATTTCCACCGACAAAGCTGTCCGTCCGACCAATACCATGGGTGCCAGCAAACGCATGGCCGAACTCTGCCTGCAAGCGCTTGCCGCCGAGCCGGAACAAAAAACACGCTTCTGCATGGTGCGTTTCGGCAATGTATTGGGTTCGTCCGGCTCCGTTGTCCCGGTATTTGAAAAACAAATTGCCGAAGGCGGTCCGATTACCCTGACCCACCAAGACATTACCCGCTACTTCATGACCATTCCCGAAGCGGCGCAACTGGTTATCCAAGCCGGCGCAATGGGTAAAGGCGGCGACGTCTTCGTCCTCGACATGGGCGAATCCGTCAAAATCATCGACCTTGCCCGTCAAATGATTGTCCTCAGCGGCCTCAAAGTCAAAGACGAGCAACACCCGCACGGCGACATCGAAATCAAGATTACCGGCCTGCGCCCGGGCGAGAAACTTTATGAAGAACTGCTCATCGGCGACGAGGTGCAAAAAACCACTCATCCCCGGATTATGACCGCCAGTGAAGTAATGCTTCCATGGACGCAATTATCTGACATACTGTCGGAACTCCAAACCGCTTGTCTCCAAAGCGACCAAAACAGCCTGCGCCAGCTTCTGTTGCGCGCACCGACAGGCTTCGTACCTAAAGACGGTATCTGCGACTTGGTTTGGCAACAAAACAACAAGGCCGTCTGAACATTTTCAGACGGCCCGGACACCATACTGCAAGGACTACTACATGAAAAAAACGCTCTCCCTGCTTACTCTATTTGCACTGGCTGCCTGTAACAGCACGACAGTCATTCCCGGTTCGACCATCAAAACCCGAACCAAAACCATTGTTTACACCGACAACGACACCGCCGCCAATACCAACCTCGACAGCCGCGTTGCCGTTTACCCCATCACGCCCAACCTGATTGAAAAAATGCGTACGCCGCCCGTACTTTCCCAAGCCAACCAAGGCTTGGAACAAAGCAAAAGCGCTTACCGCTACCGCATCGGCAGCGGCGACGTCCTCAACATCATGGTTTGGGCGCACTCCGACCTCAATTCCCCCATCCAACAAAGCAACCCGCAAACCAACCAAGTCAGCCGCGGCGCCTGGGTGGATGAGGGCGGTTACATCACTTACCCGTTGGCAGGCAAAATTCAAGCCAAAGGCAAAACTTTGGACGAATTGCAAAACATCTTGACCAACCTTTTAAGACGCTACATCAAAAACCCTCAAGTCGCCATCAACGTTACCGAGTTCCGCTCGCAACGCGTTTCCGTTTCCGGTGCCATCAACCAAGCCGGCCAATTGCCGATTACCAATATCCCGATGACCATTTTGGATGCTATCAACCAAGCCGGCGGCGTTACCCAAAGCGCCGACACCCAGCACATCAAATGGACGCACAACGGCGTTGACCGCACCATTTCCCTGCAAAATATGCTGCAATACGGCGATATGTCGCAAAACCACCTCCTCAGCCATGGCGACATCGTTTACGTTCCTAACAGCAGCAACAACAAAATCTACATCATGGGCGAAGTCGGCAAACAAGCGACCCTGCCGATCGGCAACCACGGCCTCAACCTGACCCAAGCGCTCGGCGAAGTGGGGGGCATGAACCAAGCCTATGCGGATGCAACCGGCGTATTCGTGATCCGCCGCGTACCTGAAGATGCGGCCAAACCTATCCACATCTACCAGCTCAACCTGAAAGATGCGACCTCTTACGCAATGGGCAGCGAATTCAAACTGCGTTCCGAAGACACCGTTTACGTTACCTCCGCCCCGGTTACCCGTTGGAACCGCGTAATGTCACAAATTACCAACTCCATCAGCAACGTCAACACCCTCGACAATACGTTTAAATAAGCAGTGGCTCCTGCTGTCAGACCTTGTTTGACAGCAGGATACAAAATCACGCACAATCCGACCAAATTACATAAACGGCATATAAAAGCCGTACACACCGCACAAACGGAAAAGCAGTACCTTATAGTCTGACTCACGCTTTTTTCAGACCATAAACCGAAACAATATCATGTACCACAACATACTCATTGTCTGCCTAGGCAACATCTGCCGCTCCCCCACCGCAGAGCGGATTATGCAGAAAAAACTACCCGGCTATCAAATCAGCAGCGCCGGCATAAAAGCACTGGCAGGTAAGGATGCCGATTTCCAAGCCATTAAAACCGCACTCAAACACGGCGTTATCGTTGCAGGCCATACGGCACGCCAACTGACCGCCCAAATGTGCGAACAGGCCGATTTGATTCTCGTCATGGAGCCCAGTCAAATCGACATGGTGGCCGACATCCATCCGCCGGCACGCAGCAAAACCATGCTGTTTGCCCAATGGTTGCCGAAGAAAACCGTACCTGACCCATACAAACAAAGCAGTGAAATGTTTGAAGCCGTTTTCGAACAACTCAATGCTGCCGCAGACACTTGGAAAACCAAACTAAACGGAAAAACTCAACCGGTATAAAACCGGCATGAACAAGAAAGCAAGCAATGAAAAAAACGACCTACACACCTTATAGCGCAGACAACGACGAAATCGACTTCGGCCAACAGCTCCGCGTCATTTGGATGCACAAATACAAAATCCTCGCCGCCCTGCTTGCAGGCGGCATACTCGGCGCAGCCTTCAGCCTGGCATCCACCCCGCAATACCGCGCCGACGCCATGCTGGAAATCGAAACGCGGCAAAACCAAATCCTGACCGAAATCAACAGCATCTTCAACAACCAAACCACGCCGTCTGAAGCAGAAGTCGAGCTGGTTCAATCACGCCTGGTGCTGGGTAAAACCGTTGACGACCTCCAACTCGACCAAGAAGTCAAAGCCAAATACACGCCCGTTATCGGCAGCCTGATGCACAATCTCAGCGGCAACCCCGATCCCAAACTGAC
This sequence comes from Neisseria sp. HMSC070A01, assembly GCF_001810165.1. NCBI lineage: Bacteria > Pseudomonadati > Pseudomonadota > Betaproteobacteria > Neisseriales > Neisseriaceae > Neisseria > Neisseria sp. HMSC070A01. The sequence goes on from NZ_KV800123.1 coordinate 245,469, forward strand.
CGTCGGCAACTTTACCGTACAAGAAGAATGGTTCAACAAAACCTTCACGCTGACCGTCAAAAACAACAAAGCCTATACCCTCACCCTTCCCGACAAACACGTTGTCGAAGGCAAGGTCGGCGTGCCTCTGAAAATCAACAACCAAACCACCCTCAAAATCGATCAAATCCTGGCCGATCCGGGCCAAGAGTTTGCGTTGACCAAGTTCTCACGCATCAGCGCCATTGAAAACATCCAAAGCAAACTGGCGGTCATCAGCAAAGGTAAAACCAGCCCCATCATCAACCTTACCTTTACCGGCACCGACCCTAAACGCACCAGCGTCATTCTCAACAGCATTGCCGACAACTATGTTGCGCAAAACCGCGAACGCGACGTCCAAGTCGCATCCAGCGGCTTGGCTTTCATCAGCGAAGAATTGCCACGCTTGAAAGAAACCTTGCAAGACGCTGAAAACAAACTCAATGCCTACCGCCAACAATCAGGCTCCCTCGACATCCCACTTGAGTCCAAAGGCGCATTGGAAAGCCTGACCGGCATCGAAACCCAAATTACCCTGCTCAAAACCGAAGAAGCAGGTTTGGCCGAACTGTACACGCAGGAACACCCTTCCTATAAAGCCGTATTGGACAAACTCTCCGTCCTCGAGCGCGCTAAAAACAAAATCAACCAACAAATCGCCGAATTGCCCAATACCCAACAAGAAGTCATCCGCCTGACCCGCGACGTAGAAACCAACCAAGCAACCTACGTCCAACTGTTGAGCAAACAACAAGAGCTCAACATCATGAAAGCCAGTGCGCAAGGCAATGTCCGCATCGTCGATTATGCCTACGTCCCTGAAAATCCGGTTGCACCGCGCAAAGCCGTCATTACACTTCTGAGCGCACTTGCCGCAGGCTCGTTGACCGCTTTGTGGCTGATGATCCGCAACCGCATGAAAAACGGCATTACTTCTTCCGAAGAAATCGAAAACCTCAATTTGGAAGTCGTCGCTCTTGTTCCGCATTCCAAAACCCAGCAAAAACGTGACTTCTTCAAAAACAAATTCAAGAAGACCGGCGGCCGTTCCAACTATCTGCTGGCCAGCGAAGACCGTACCGACACGGCCGTCGAAGCCATCCGCGCCCTGCGTACCAATATCTACTTCTCCATGCTGGACGCACCCAACAACGTCCTCATGATTACCGGCGCCGCGCCTGAAGCAGGCAAGTCCTTTATCTCCGCCAACCTAGCCGCCGTAATGGCGCAATCGGGCAAACGCGTCCTGCTTATCGATACCGATATGCGCAAAGGCTATCTTGACCGACTCTTCGGCCTTACCCCCGAGTTCGGCTTGTCCGACATCCTAAGCGGTAAAGCGGCTCCGGCCAAAGCCGTACAAGAAACCGGCATTGAAAACCTCCACCTCATCAGCAGCGGCAACTATCCCAGCAATCCGTCCGAGCTTTTGATGGACAACCGCTTCAACGAGTTGCTCGCCCACGCGCGCCAACGCTACGATTACGTCATTTTGGACACGCCGCCCGTATTGGCCGTGACCGACGCCGTCATCATCGGCCAACATGCCGGCACCGTCCTGATGATCAGCCGTTATGCGCACACCCGCGCACGAGAGCTTGAGGCCAGCGTCGAACGCCTCAAACAAAACCACATCAACATCAAAGGTGTCGTCCTCAACGGCATGAAGCGCGAAGCCAACAACAGCTACGACTACTACGCCTACGATGCCTACCATTCCGGCAACAATAAATCATAAACTGAAGCAGGCCGTCTGAACTTTCAGACGGCCTGAGGCTTTTTAAACAGTACAAAATGTTTTTCACAAACGCCGCCCTTGCACCCCAAAGCCGTTTGTTTTAAAGTAAGCCCCGTTCCCATATGGAAGAGAAACATGAAAATTACCGTCATCGGCGCAGGTTCGTGGGGTACAGCTCTCGCGTTGCACTTTGCGCACCACAACAATGAAGTCGCCCTTTGGACACGCAATCCCGACCAAATCCGCACCCTGCAAGCAGATCGCGAAAACAAACGCGGCCTGCCCGGCTTCCCTTTCCCCGAGTCCCTGACCGTTTATGCCGATTTGGGCGAAGCGCTGAAAGACAGCCAACTTGCCCTGATCGTTACCTCCGTAGCCGGACTCAGAAGCAGCGCCGAGCTGCTCAAACAACATAACGCCGCCGACATTCCCGTTCTCGCCGCCTGCAAAGGTTTTGAACAAGATACCGGCCTCCTGACTTTCCAAGTACTGAAAGAAGTCCTGCCAAACAATAAAAAAATCGGCGTTCTCTCAGGCCCGAGCTTTGCCCAAGAACTGGCCGCCCAACTGCCTTGCGCCGTCGTTCTCGCCTCCGAAAACAAAGAATGGGTGGAAGAAACCACCGCCCAACTGAACACCAACGTAATGCGCCTGTACGGCAGCACCGACGTCATCGGCGTTGCCGTGGGCGGTGCCGTTAAAAACGTCATGGCGATTGCCACCGGCCTTTCAGACGGCCTCGAATACGGCCTCAATGCACGCGCAGCCCTAGTAACGCGCGGCCTTGCCGAAATCACCCGCCTTGCCATCGCCATGGGCGCGCAACCCAAAACCATGATGGGTTTGGCCGGCATCGGCGACCTTATCCTGACCTGTACCGGCGCACTCTCGCGCAACCGCCGCGTCGGCCTCGGCCTCGCAGAAGGCAAAGAATTGCATCAAGTGCTTGTCGAAATCGGCCACGTTTCCGAAGGCGTCAGCACCATCGAAGAAGTCTTCAATACCGCCGCCAAATACCAAATCGATATGCCCATCACCCAAACCCTGCTGCAACTCATCCGCAAAGAAATGACCCCGCAGCAAGTCGTTGAACGACTGATGGAACGAAGCGCGCGCTTCGAATAAACGGTCGCGCCGTCTGCCATTCAGACGGCCTGACACACAATATGACGGCCATAAGGCCGTCTGAAGGGAAACACATGAACCAATCACTGAACAATCTGGAAATCAACGTTTACCAACTTGTCCAAAAATTTGAAACGCTGGTTTCAGAAAACCGCCGTCTCAACGAAGAAATCGACAGACTCAAACTCGAGCAAGAGCAACAAAAACGCCAACACGACGCGGCCATTGACGAACTCAGCGAAGCCTTGCTGGTTCAAGTCGGCAAACTCAAAGAAGACCTGCAAAGCAAAATTGACAACCTGACTGCCGAAAAAGAAAACTACCGCAACGCGCTGGCCCAAAGTGCAGACCAAATCCGCAGCCTCATTGCCCGATTGCCCCAAGAAACACAACAATAAAAGGATGCCCCGTGAGTATCGAACAAGTCAATCTCGACATCATGAATGTCAACTTCACCATCAATACGCCGAGTGAAGAAAAAGCAACCCTCCTGCAAGCCGTTGAAATGCTCAACAAAAAAAGCGATGCGATTAAAGAAAGCGGCCGCATCGTCGGCACGGACAAAATCGTCGTCATGGCAGCCCTCAACGTCGTACACGACCTCTTGAAAACCACCCTCAACGACGATTTGGCAATCGGTGAATTTGAGCGTAAAATAACCGACATGAACAACGCGTGCCAAAAAGCACTGGCGCGCTTGGAGCAAAACTAATTTCCCCTTTTCCCTGCGGTGTTCGCGAAGGCATATATTCCTTTGAACCAATACGTTCGCTTTAGGTTGCCGGGAGTTGTAGTGGGCGCGAGCGTCCGTTTGCCGGACGCACCCGAAACTACCCGAGGTGACCGCCTTGTCAGCAAGGTTCAAGCGGATTCAGCCTAAACGGCACTCGTGGGGATTCCCTAAAAAAGCCATACCGAAAGGTGTGGCTTTCCCCTTTCTAGGTAAAGACTTTCGTAAAGATTTCCGGCCGTCTGAAAAAACCGCATATTCATGCATCAAACACGCTCAATTAAGATTGACAAAAACCAATCTCCTCTTTAAAATCCATAACTTTCTATATATATCTGGATTCCAACCATGAAAACCTTCTCTGCAAAACCCCACGAGGTGAAGCGCGAATGGTTCGTCATTGACGCAGAAGACAAAGTTCTGGGTCGTGTCGCAGCCGAAGTCGCACACCGTCTGCGCGGCAAACACAAACCCGAATACACCCCTCACGTTGATACCGGCGACTACATCATCGTCATCAATGCAGACAAACTGCGCGTGACCGGTGCTAAATTCGAAGACAAAAAATACTTCCGTCACTCTGGTTTCCCAGGTGGCATCTACGAGCGCACTTTCCGCGAAATGCAAGAGCAATTCCCTGGCCGCGCTTTGGAGCAAGCCGTAAAAGGCATGTTGCCTAAAGGTCCTCTGGGCTACGCCATGATCAAAAAACTGAAAGTGTACGCCGGTGCCGAACACGGCCACGCTGCACAACAACCTAAAGTTTTGGAACTGAAATAATAAGGACACGACATGAACGGTAAATACTACTACGGCACAGGCCGCCGCAAAAGTTCAGTGGCTCGTGTATTCTTGACTAAAGGTACCGGCCAAATCATCGTAAACGGCCGTCCCGTTGACGAATTCTTCGCACGTGAAACCAGCCGCATGGTTGTACGTCAACCCCTGGTTCTGACTGAAAATGCCGAATCTTTCGACATCAAAGTTAACGTAACCGGCGGCGGCGAAACCGGTCAATCCGGCGCTATCCGCCACGGCATTACCCGCGCCCTGATCGACTTTGACGCAGCCCTGAAACCAGCTCTGTCTCAAGCAGGCTTCGTTACTCGCGATGCTCGTGAAGTTGAACGTAAAAAACCAGGTTTGCGCAAAGCACGTCGTGCAAAACAATTCTCCAAACGTTAATACGTTTTCAGAATCGAATCAAAAGCCTTGCTCTGCAAGGCTTTTTTCATTTATCAAACAATCATTCAATCTTTTTTCACGGCAAATACATGACGAAAACCCTACTCCACTACGCCAAATCATTGCTTCAGGCCGTGATTATTTTCATTTTTCTCTCCTTGATTGTCGACTGGGTACGCAAACCCGACCAACCATTGCAATCAGCAGCGCAAACCCTCACGCTAACCAACGGACAAACCACCTCCCTCCAATCCTTCAGCCAGAACCGTGTTGCCGTTGTTTACTTTTGGGGTAGCTGGTGCGGTATTTGCTCATACACATCACCGACCATAGAAAAACTGCATCAAGACAATATTCCGACTCTGGGCGTAGCCTTACGCTCAGGAAGCGACAATGATATTGCCCGCCATATGCAAGAAAACAATCTATCCTTTCCAAACGTCAATGATTCAGACGGCCTGATGGCTCAAAAATGGAACATAGCCGTCACACCGACCATTATCATATTAAAAGATGGAAAAATGATTCATCACACATCCGGACTTTCCAGCTACATCGGCTTAAAAATCAGAATTTACTTAGCAGACATCTTCGGCTAAATTCATTGAAAATCCACTAAAAATAGAAAATCCAAAGAATTATCTCTGCCGAATATATTTACCCTATTCCACTTCATAAATAAATAAACTATCTCTTTCCCAATAACATATGATTTTGTTGAGATTATAAAGAAAATAGACTAAGATATAACCATAAGAACAATTGGAAACATTATTATCAAAACAAACTGTTAGAGACCTTCATCTAATATTGTGGCCGTGATGCTTTTGTTCCCATAGACCCGGTTGCCGACGGCAGCCTTAAAACAGCAATATTCGCCTTTATTAATTTACCTCACGCTTCAACGGTTTGATTTTTGATAACCCCGGAGACTTAGTAATGCCCAACCAATCTAAACATGCATCTATCAATATCGGTCTGATTCAGGCAAGGGAAGCATTGATGACCCAATTCCGCCCTATTCTGAACCAAGCCAATATTACTGACCAGCAATGGCGTATCATCCGGCTCTTAGCGGAAAACGGCACACTCGACTTCCAAGACTTGGCCAATCAGGCCTGCATCCTCCGTCCCAGCCTGACCGGCATTCTGACCCGCTTGGAAAAAGCAGGTTTGGCCGTGCGCCTGAAGCCTTCCAACGACCAACGCCGCGTTTATCTGAAACTGACGCCCGAAGGCGAGAAACTCTATGAGTCCACCGGCGCATTGGTTGACGAGCGCTATGACGCAATTGAAAAAGTCCTTTCCAAAGAAAAAATGGCACAACTCAAAGAACTCTTGGCAGAGCTGGCAAAAATCGAACAGGCATTAAAATAAAGCGAGCCGGATGACAGATTCAACACACACACTCAAGAGATCCTTCCGAGATGCCATGGCCTCCTGTGCCGCCGGTGTACACGTTATCACGACAGACGGTGAAGCAGGGCGCTATGGCATTACCATGACTGCCGTCACTGCCGTTACCGACGAGCCGCCGACGGTCATGCTGTGCATCAACCGCCAATCCGCCATCATCCCCATCCTGCAGGGCAACCGCAATTTGTGTATCAACACGCTCAACGACAGCCAGCAGGATGTTGCCGAACACTTTGCCGGACTGACCGACCTCTCGCCCGAAGAACGCTTCGAATACCATATTTGGCATAGAGGGCAAACCGGACAGCTCGAAGTTGAAGGCGCGCTGGCGCACCTGCACGGCAGTATTGTCGAGCAACGCGAAATCGGCACACATTACGTCTTTTTCGTCCAGATCAACGAAATCCGCAATACCGACGCGCAAGCGCCGGCATTGTTGTATTTCCGCAGGCAATTCAAATCTTTGGCATAAAAAGGAATTAATTTTTAGGTGAGAATAGCAATCCTAGGACTCGGAGTTATCGGAACAACTTATGCCTATGCTTTTCAAAAAGCAGGCCATCAAGTAAAACACATACTTAGAAACAGTAGGCGGAACAATGCTCCAAAATCTATCTCGGTTAATTTGCTAGATGGTCGCTGTAATTCCAAAGGGGAAAGCAAACATGATACCTATGAGGTTCAAGTGGCTGAAGCTCATTCAGAATATGATTTTATTTTTCTGAGTGTGCGTTATGGTTTTGTTAAAGAAGCCGTGAAAACCTTGCAAGAAAATAATATCAAAGGAACTCTAGTTTTCTTCTGCAATTTCTGGAATACTCGAAAAGAGATCCAGGAGTGGGCAGGAGAGTACGACTATATTTTAGCTTTTCCGACAGCTGGTGGACATATGACCGAGGATCATTTGGACGGTGTTCTGTTCGACCATTTAATGCTAGAAGGTGAGCAAAAAGCAAAAATTCTTAATTATGTCAATCTGACGACTTTACTGACCTCTGTAGATTTGAAGTGGGAAGTTCCTCATGATATGGTCGAGTGGATTTGGATTCATATGGCGATTAATGCGGGTGTTACTTCAACAGCTGCACGTTCGGGAAAACTGGAAAACCCGGAAGAGTTAGCCCTAAACTTGATGAATAGTTCTTCAGAATTATCATTAGCTATCAAAGCCATTCGAGAGGCTTTGAAAGTCGTTGAAGCACGTGGCGTAAATTTGAAGCTTTATAAAGCTGAGCTCTTACCTTACAAAATTCCCGCTTGGCTTGCCGGAAGAGCTATGAAAGTCATGTTTGCTAAAAATGAAATGACCCGAAAGATTATGACATTACACAATGACAAACAAGATATCTTCTATTGTTGTCAAAGTGTCTTTCAGACAGGTCAAGAGTTAGGTATTGAGATGCCCATTCTGGAAGCAAATATGAAGGGGATTTCGATCTAGAAGGTTTTAAGGGTCTCAGGCCGTCTGAAACATCGGTTTCATTTTTTCAGACGGCCTGAGACTTTTTCTGTTTCACACATTATAGGCACACCCATGAAAGCAATGATATTGGCCGCCGGTCGCGGCGAGCGTATGCGCCCGCTGACCGACCACACGCCCAAACCTTTACTCGAAGTAGCAGGCACGCCGCTTATCGGCTGGCACTTGCGCCGCCTGCAGCAGGCCGGATTTACTGAAATCGTCATCAACCATGCCTGGCTTGGCCAACAAATTGAAGACACCTTGAAAGACGGTGCGGACTACGGCGTGTGCATTGCCTATTCTCCCGAGCGTGCCGGAGGCCTGGAAACCGCCGGCGGCATTGCCACCGCCCTGCCGCTTTTGGGCAACGATCCGTTTTTAGTCATCAATGGCGATGTGTTGACTGACATTGATTTCCAAGCTGCACGACTGGCTGCCCAGCGCATACAGGAACACAACCTTCTTGCCCATTTGTGGCTGGTGGACAATCCACCCCATCATCCCGAAGGCGACTTCGGCCTGCTTTCAGACGGCCTGGTATCTGCATCATCCGCAGACGGCCAAGCCCTTACTTTCAGTGGTGTGGGCGTTTATCATCCTGCGCTTTTCAAAGACACCCCGGCACACCAGGCTGCCAAGCTTGCCCCTCTGTTGCGTCAAGCCATGAGCCAAAATCAAATCAGCGGCGAATACCACAACGGCCTTTGGTTGGACGTCGGCACAGTCGAACGCCTGCAAGAAGCCGACCGTATCGCCCAAAGCTGGTAAAACAAAAGGGACGTATCCGATACGCCCCTTTTAATACTCAAGGCCGTCTGAAAACATTGATCAAACCATTTTCAGACGGCCTCAATCCATCAATCAAATTTTGCCAATTTCTTTTCTTTCTTCATCCCCAACAGGCCATTGGCAATCATCACGCACAATCCCGACCAAATCAATCCGTAGCCGATCAATGCGCCGCCCTGCACCGGCTCGCCCAGCCACACAATCGACACAATAAAAAGCAATACAGGCTCCAAATAGCTCAACATGCCGAACACTGCCACCGGCAGCAACTGATTTGCCTTCAAATTCAAATGCATGGATATTGCACTATTAAAACCCAGCAACACAATAAAAAAGATTAAAACCGGTTTGGCCGCAATCATCGCCGGCGTATCCGTTGCCAACACAATATATGCCAACGCAAACGGCGTAATCATCATCAAATCAAAGGTCAGCCCGATTAAGGAAGGCACGCCCAGCTTGCGGCGCAGCAGATAATAAAACGGATAAGTACCGAACACCCATACAGTCGTCCACGAAAACGCGCCCGACCGCACCAATTCGCATGCCACGCCTGCACACGCCAAGATTACCGCCACCCTCTGCAACCGGTTCAAACGCTCTTTAAACCAAATCCGTCCGCCCAGCATCATCGCCAAAGGAAACAGGAAATAACCCATGGCAATGTTTACCCCTTCCCCATTGACCGGCCCCCAGACAAACAGCCACAACTGGCTGGCAAATATCGGCGTCGGCAATACAATCAGCAGCCATCGTTTCCAATCCCGGCCGACGCCATAAGCAAAACGCATTGCCGCCTGCCAACCGTTGACCATGGTCATCAGCACGCACAAAGCCGACAGCATGGCAACCATGCGCCAGGCAAACACCTCCGTCCCCGTCATCGGCCTCATCCACATACCGTACAGAAACAGCATGGAAAATAACAAATTGGACGCTACCGCAGCCAGCAAACCTTTGGATAAATTCGTCATTTCAGACTGCCTTTTGCAATCAATCAAAGTTAATATTGTAGAAAAAACGGATGAAAAAATTACTCATCTTTTTGAATGAAGTTGTACCGCAAACATCTATTTCATTAAAGGCCGTCTGAAAACCCTGTCTTCAGGTTTTCAGACGGCCTTTCATTACATCGAAGCAGTCTAATGTATCAACCCTGCTTCACAATATCCGACAGCGGCCAGCGCGGCTTAACATTGAATGCACCGACAGCCTGACGCTCGGCAAGACGCATCGCGCCGGCAAAGGCAATCATTGCGCCGTTGTCGGTACAGTATGCCATCGGTGGGAAATAGACGTTGATTTTTTCTTCCTGCGGCTTGGGTTTGCCTTTTTCAGACGGCATTTTGACGGTCAAGCGCGAAAATTCATCGCGCAATTTCCAGTTTGCACCCACACCGCCGGCAACCACCAAAGTTCTGAAGCCGGTATCCAACAACGCTTTTTTGGCTTTGGCCGCCAACACGTCAACCACCGCATCTTGGAAAGCGCGGCAAATGTCGTTGCGTGTTTGTTCCGGAATTTCATCGCAACCGGTTTCGGCACGGACTTTTTCGACAGCGGTCAAAACGGCGGTTTTCAAACCGGAAAAGCTCATCTGCAAATCGTGCGAATGCAGCATGGGGCGTGGGAACGTGAAGGCATCAGGCGTGCCGAGTTTGGCCAGCTCGGATAATTTGGCACCGCCGGGATAAGGCAGCCCCAACAGCTTGGCCGTTTTGTCGAACGCTTCGCCTGCCGCATCGTCCACGCTCTCACCCAGCAAGGTGTAATCGCCGATACCGCGTACAGCCATAAATTGCGTATGTCCGCCCGACACCAGCAAAGCGACAAATGGAAACTCAGGCTTGTCGTCTGCCAACAAGGGTGAGAGCAAATGGCCTTCAAGATGGTGGACGGGGATAACGGGCTTGCCGATGGCAAATGCCAACGCATTGGCGAAGCCCGAACCGGCCAGCAATGCGCCGCCCAAGCCCGGGCCTTGCGTAAAGGCAACCGCGTCGATGTCGGCATAGCCTACGCCTGCTTCCTTCAAGCAACCTTGCGTCAACGGCACGACACGGCGGATATGGTCGCGGCTGGCCAATTCGGGGACAACGCCGCCGTATTCGGCGTGCATCGCCATCTGGGTGTGCAAATGATGCGCCAACAGGCCGCGCTCGGTGTCGTAGAGCGCAACGCCGGTTTCGTCGCAAGATGATTCAATTCCTAATACCAACATGGTTTGAGGCCGTCTGAAAAAATGATTAAAAACGATTCAGACGGCGTTTTCTCCGAAAACGGAAAAAGGCCGTCTGAAATAAAGTGCGGAATAAGCGGTTTACAAAGTGCCGTAAGAGTGCAGGCCGCTCAAAAACATATTCACGCCGATAAAGGCAAAGGCGGTAATGACCAGGCCGATGACCGCCCACCAAGCCAACACTTTGCCGCGCCAGCCTGCCACCAGCCGCAAATGCAACCAGACCGCGTAATTCAGCCAAACGATAAATGCCCAAGTTTCTTTCGGGTCCCAGCTCCAATAGCGGCCCCACGCATCGGCCGCCCACAATGCGCCGAGAATGGTGGCAATGGTGAAGAATAGGAAACCGACGGCAATCGCTTTGTACATGACTTCTTCAATGACTTGAGATTGCGGCAGCCATGATTTTTTGCCCGCATCTTCTTTTCTGAGCGCCAAAAGTTCGGCAATACCCAGCATGGCGGCGATACAGAATGCGCCGTAGCCGATAAAGTTGGCCGGAACGTGGATTTTCATCCACCAAGACTGCAAAGCAGGAATCAGCGGCTGAATGGTATGTGCCTCGCGCGAAACGCTGTACCACAAGACAAATCCGACTACGACCGCCATAAAGCTGAAGACAAATCCGCCCAGTTTTTGTACGGCAAAACGGCCTTCGTAATAGAGGTACATCAGTGCCGTAATGACCAAGAACAAGATGAATACTTCGTAAAGGTTGGAAACCGGAATATGGCCGGCATCGGGACGCAACAGATAGCTTTCATGCCAGCGTACCAGCAGGCCGACAAAGCCCGCCATCGCGGAAACCCACGCAAACACGCTCCCCATGCCCAAAAGCGTATTGGTCGGCACATTCTTGCGCACCGCCGCTATCGCGCCGACGATATAGGCAAACAAGGCAAAGAACACAAACGCGCATTGCCACATAATCGCCGACTGGCTGCTTAACAGGTATTTGAGCAGGAAGCCGTCTGCGCGTTTGATATCGCCGCCATACAAATCAACGGCCAAATACGCCAGGCACACGCCCACAGGGATAAACCAGCGCATCGGTTTGAAAAACCAACCCAGAAAAACGGCAATACCGGCACTCGCCCACAAAATCACCATTTCGTAGATGTCCATGTGCAGACCGGCCTGGGTTTGGGCAATAAACGCACCGATGGCAATCAGCAGTGCGAATGCCCAGTCGAAGAGGTTGAGGTTTCGGATAAATGATTTGTGTGTCAGAAGCTCATGCTCGGGCAAGGCCTGATGTTTGTTATTCATGGTTCAAATCCTTGGCAAGCTGCTGCAATTGCCGTGTGTGTTGCGGAAATTCTTTCTGCAAGTCGCGTTCGTTGCGGCTGGAAGACATGGCAAAACGGATACGGCCGTCTGAAAACAGCAGCCAAGCGCGTTTTTCACGAATATAGAACATAAACACCGTACCCAACACCAGCAATACCGAACCCAGATACACCAAGAATGCGCCCGGCGAACGGGTCATCTGCAATCCGGAAGAGCGCACTTCGGAATAGCCGTCCAATTGCAGCAACATCGGCGCAGGATACTCGGTCAAACCGGTGTACGCATCCATTGCATGCAGCAGGAAGCGGTTGCGCTTTTCGTCTTGCGGCCAAGCCGGCAGGTTGTATGTACTGATCGTGTCTTCCAAAGCGGCATTCATCACGCCATAGAGCATCTCGTAGAAATAGCCCTGCATTTTTTCCTGCTGGTCTTTGGGAATATTGGTGGTAACAAATTTGTCCAAAGCCAAATAGCCGCCTTTGGCAAAAATCGACAAGGTGTTTTCCGCCGCCGCCATGAATTGTTCGCGGATTTCGGCGGGGGCGCCTTTGACGGCATTGGCAACGGTTTTACGGCGTGCCGCATCATCTTTCAGATATTGGCGCAAAGCCATAAAGGTATCGATTTGGCCGTTTTTATCCATCGGAATGCGCAACCAGCGGTATTGCTGCGCCAAGCCGCTGCGCGTGCCGGTAATGAAGAAATAGTCTTCATCTTGTTTCAGCGGCAACATATAGTTTTTATATTCGACCGCCTGCCCCGCTTTGTCGCGGATGCGGTAAACGATAGACGGGCCGATATTGGTGTATTTTTTGCCTTCTTGACGGACGGAACGAACATCGTTGATGGCGGATTTTAAGTTTTGCTCTTTTTCAGACGGCTCGCTCATGTCTTCGACGTTCATCGAAGTAAACTGGTCAAATTCCAGCTTATAAGAAGTCTTGCCCAAATCCAGCGGAAACTCGCGCATGGAAGTTGCTTTGAGTTTGACCGGAGCACGGTCGGCATCAGCCAGATTCCACGCTTTAAACGTCAAGTCCGAGCCGCCGTCGGCGAAACTTGCCTGATAAACCGTAATACCGTGCAGCGTCAAAGGATGATTGACGCGGATGGTATGTTCGCTGACTTTGCCGGTTGCCTTGTCCGTGACTTCCAAGTCGCTGGCAAAATCGCGCGGCATACCGGTATCGTAAAAGTCGATATGGAATTTCTTCAATTTGACCGAAAACGGCAGGTCTTGCACCAGCATGCCGTTATCCGCATTCAGAAACACCACGTCCGCGCTCTGCCCTTCCGAAATATTGACATTGCCCCTAAACGACAAATTGGACGCGCCCAACACGCTTTCGGGCTTAAAGTCTTTGGCGTAAACCGCCGTATTGTCCGGCACAACCCGGCCGGTGAGCATACCGATTTTCAGCAGGATGTTGCTGTCCATCAAACCACCCAAACAAATCACAATCAGCGCGGCATGGGCAAAGATATAGCCCCATTTGTTCATCGCGCCTTTTTTCGCCGCCACCAAAACCGAACCGTCTTCACGCGTAACGGTTTTGCAGCCGTAGCCCTGCACTTCCAAATAACGTTGCGCAACTTCGGGCGTTACCTGTCCGTCTAAAACGATGGAATGGCGCATTGCCGCCAGTGATTTTTCCTTGGCGTTTTCACGGAAGGAACGAATCTCACGCAAAAACGGCGGAACATTGCGAATCAGGCACAATCCGGTGGAAATCACCAAAAACATCATGATGACAACGAACCACGCCGAGGCGTACACGTCGTACAGGCCCAAAAAGCCGAAAATCTGCGACCAAAACGGGCCGAATTTCACCAAATAATCGACTTGCGGCTGGTTTTGCTGCAAGACCGTACCGATAATCGAAGCCACGCCCAACAGGCTGAGCAGGGCGACGGCAAAACGCATGGAGCTGAAAAAGGCAAACCACGGTCTGCGGATGAGTGGGACGGATGAAGAAGATTTACTCATGTCTCAAATGTCGGCTTGGGGCAACCCGATTGATGGAACGGACTGCAATGACGTGTGATGCGAAAGGAAGAATACTGCATATTGCAGTAAAAATCTTGCCGTCGCTATTTGAAAAAACCAATCAGGCTTATCGGTTTATATTGGCTAAGGCCGTCTGAAGGGTTTTCAGACGGCCTGTATCAATAAACTCGTTTCAGAACGAAATTTAGTGCAAACCTTGAATAAAGTTGGCTACTGCGTTCAACTCTTCTTCGCTCAGGCGGTTGGCAATATCGGCCATGATGGCGTTTTTACGTTGGCCGGATTGGTAAGCTTTCATTTGCTCGACAACGTAAGCTTTGTGTTGGCCGCCCAGACGAGGATAGGCTTGGATTTCAGTACCGCCGCCAGGGATACCTGCGCCGCTAGGACCGTGGCAAGACATACATGCCGGCAGTTTTTTAGCGCTCAGGCCGCCGCGATAGATTTTCGCGCCCAGCTCCGGGTTTTCTTTAGGATTGGCTTCGCCCGGTTTACCTTGTTGTTTGGCGTAGTAGGCGGCAGCGTCGCGGATGTCTTGTTCGGACAAGTTCATCACCATCGGTTTCATCACGCCGGCAGCACCGTGGGTACGGGTACCGTCTTTGATGGCCATGGTTTGGCCGTAGACGTAGGCCGCAGCCTGACCTGCCAGTTTAGGATAAGTTGCGATACCGCTGTTACCATCGGCTGCGTGACACGCCGCACAGATAGTAGTCGCTACCTGTTTGCCTTTTTCAGCATCTGCTTTAGGGGCAGCGGAAACCGCACCGGCAGCCAATACCAAGGCCAATAAAGTCAATCGTTTCATGGAGTGCTCCTGATTACAGCATTGCGTACCGCGTCAATGCCTTTTTTATACTCAAATACCGGGGAATTTTCCCGATTAAAACCGATAATTCTATAAACGTGCTATTCTATACCAAGTTTACATTAAATTACTACTCAAATTACCAAACTGCTGCAACATAAATGCCCGATACAAATTATGATGTTGCAGTTTTGTTTCCATGCAAGGGAATACTGATGAACCTTTTTCAAAACGCCAAATTCTTTACAACGGTCAACCATCTGAAAGACCTGCCCGACACGCCGGCCGAGATTGCCTTTGTCGGCCGAAGCAATGCCGGCAAATCCAGCGCCATCAATACCTTAACCAATCACGTGCGCCTAGCCTACGTTTCCAAAACACCGGGCCGCACCCAACACATCAATTTCTTTGAGCTGGAAAACGGCAACTTCATGGTCGACTTGCCCGGCTACGGCTACGCGCAAGTACCGGAGGCCATCCGTGCGCACTGGGTCAAACTCTTGGGCGACTACCTGCAACAACGCCGCCAGCTGATCGGCCTGATTCTGATTATGGACTCGCGCCATCCGCTCAAGGCTTTAGACATTCAAATGCTGGACTTTTTCCACATTACCGGCCGTCCTGTGCATATCCTGCTGTCAAAAGCAGACAAGCTGTCTAAAAACGACCAGATTAAAACTTTGGCGGCGGTAAAAAAATCACTCAAACCCTACACCGACCGCCAAAAAATCAGCGTTCAACTGTTTTCCAGCTTGAAAAAACAAGGCATGGACGAAGTCAATCAAGTGGTCGGCTCATGGTTTGACGCGCATCGCGAAGAAATCGAGAATTTTGCAGGCGAAACATCGCCTGAGTGATTGTAAAACAAGACGGAATAAGATGAATTGACCAACCGCAAATCTTATTCCGTCATTTGTTTTTCTATCATGCCGTTTTCTATCTGACTTTCAAAGGGTATGTATGCGCATCCCCTTTTTTATTGCGTTTTTTCTTATCGCAAACTCAAAACGCCATAACGATATATCAGTAAGATTCTCAAAGATATGCGGTTTCTATTCAACCAAACCATTTTTCAGACGGCCTTTGCACCATCTTCGCCGTCTACCCAACCTGATTCTTTCAACTTCCGCCGTTGCGCATCATATCGGGCTTTTTCCGCCCAATACATTGTCTGAATACAGGCATCGCCGCACTCGCTGCCGCAACACTCCCACGACTCGGGGCGGACAGGTTCATCTAAAATCGGCTCGCCCAAAATGGCTTCGGCCTTATTCTTCAGGGTCGTATCCATCGGCGATTTCCAAGCGCGCACCGTCAAACTCAATCACTTCGCCGCCACGGATTTTGGCGGTTTTACGGGTTTCGGTTTCGCCGTTGCGCAACACCAGCCCTTCGGCAATAAACGCTTTTGCCTGTCCGCCACTTTCGGCAAGACCGGCCAGTTTCAACAGGTCGCACAAAGCGATGTATTCGTTGTCTTCAAGATAGACAGTGGCTTCCATAATTCAATCCTTTTTAATGATGGCGATATTTTAACATGGCCGTCTGAAAGAAAATCCTCCTCCTGTTTTATTCATTCTGATAAACCCAAGAGCTTTGCAAAATCCTCACGCTTGGCTATCTCTCAAATTCCTTTTTCAAAATTCCTTCCAGTATTTCAAAGACTTTCAATACCCTTGGTGGTGTAACAGTTTCGTATGGGCGGTATAAAAACAGTTGCCATTTTTGAATCTCCACTTCAGGAAATAAACGAACAAGCTGTCCTGATTTTAGATAAGGCTCACACAAGAAATCACTCAACATTCCTGCTGATTTTCCTTGCAATACAGCCTGTAAATAGCTGTATACATCTGTACTTAAAAAATTAATACGGCGGGGGGGCAAGACTTGCTCACTGTTAATCGGGAAATGCCATGCTCTCCCTGTGCTGAGGTTGATTTGTCCGGCAAAAGGATAGCGTTCTGCCAAATCATCTAATGAAGTAGGTTTGCCTAGTTGTGCTATGAGCTCCGGTGAGGCAACTAATATATCGCCAATGTCCGTGATTTTTTTAACAATAAAATTTTCATCTGGTTGTAAACCAATGCGCAGACCGATGTCAACACGGTGCGTTACGGTATCAAGTTTGCTCATATCGTCACGCCAATCAATAATCAGCTCAGGATAAGGCGAAAGTGCGGTCAGTAATTGCGACAGAACACTATCATTAATTCGCCAGCTCGGCACAGTAATGCGTACCAAACCTGTCATGTCATTTTCTTGACGTTGTTTTCTGGATATAAATAAGCGTTCGCTTTGTGCCAATAAAGCTTGCGCCTCAGGTAAAAATTGCTCACCAAAATCGGTCAGCCTAACCTGTCTAGTATTACGTTGAAAAAGCGGCTCGCCTAAATAATCTTCCAATTCAGCAATGATTCGTGTAATCACGGGTGGTGAAACAGCTAAGCGATTGGCGGTTTCTTTAAATTGTAAGGTTTCCGCCAGCGAGCAAAAAATTTTTAGGCTTTCAAAGCGATTTTTCATACAGTTAATTATTCCATTTTTAGAAATTATAAATTTGTATTTTATAAATTTACTGAAAATAGTTCAATTCCTATAATGCCCACATCAACGAAACAATCACTCTCAAATTAAAGGAGAACACATGAGTAAAAAAACATTTTTCAAAACAACCGCACTTGTAGCAGTTTTAGGTTCAACATTATTAGGAGGAAACGCCATGGGCGCATTACCACAAAACGCCACAGCCATTGAAGTACCGGCTCAAACTATCCAATTAACACAAGAATGGGACAAAATTTTCCCACAATCTGACAAAGTGGAACACCGTAAAGTGACCTTTAAAAACCGCTATGGTTTGACTTTGGTTGGTGATTTATATGTACCAACAAGGCGCGACAGGCAAATTACCGGCAATCGCAGTAAGCGGTCCATTGGGTGCGGTAAAAGAGCAAACATCTGGTCTTTATGCCCAAACGTTAGCTGAACGTGGTTTCGTTACTATTGCCTTTGACGGCTCATACACTGGCGAAAGTTCAGGTACACCACGCAATGTACCATCACCTGAAATCAACACTGAAGACTTCTCAGCAGCGGTAGATTTTTTAGGCTCTTTAGATAATGTTAATCGTGATGAAATCGGGATTTTAGGCGTATGCGGCTGGGGCGGATTTGCTTTGAACGCAGCGGTATCAGACCCTCGCATCAAAGCGGTAGCAGTCAGCACGATGTACGATATGACCCGTGTTACAGCAAACGGCTATGAAATCAAAATGCAAGCGAATGCCGATGGTTCATACGACCGCGCACCTGCGCAAAGTGCTGATGCACGTTATAAAATGAAATTGGATATGAGCAACGCACGTTGGGAAACATCAAAAAACGGTTATGCTGACTTGTTACCACCCAACAACCTTGATCCGAAAAAAGATTTCACGGCGGAAACCCCTAAATTCGTTAAAGAGTACGCCAACTTCTACCGTACCGAACGCGGCTACCACCCTCGTAGCGTAAACTCAAACCCTGATGCGTCTTGGACTGTAACGGGTATGTTACCGCTGATTAATATGCCAATTTTGAAATATGCGGCAGAATTGAAAGCGCCTGCTTTAGTGGTTCACGGTGAAATTGCTCACAGCCGTTACTTCGGTGAAGATGCTTACAAAGCATTAGGTAGCAAAGATAAAGAGCTATACATCGTACCAGGTGCAACACACACGGATTTATACGACAACAGCACGAATAAAATTCCGTTTGATAAATTCGAGCAATTCTTCAAAGCGAAATTGAAATAATGTGAATAAATAAAAGGCCGTCTGAAATGAGTGTTTCAGACGGCCTTTGCCAACCCTGCTACAATACAGCTTTTCTTTTTTCTCCGATTTTGCCATGACCGAGCCGACCTACATCCCCCTGCGCCTACATACCGAGTTTTCGATTACCGACGGTATGGTGCGGATTAAAAAACTGATTGCCAAAGCGCAGGAATACGGTTTGCCTGCTTTGGGCATCAGCGATTTGATGAACGAATTCGGTTTGGTGAAATTCTATAAAGCCTGCCGCGGCGCGGGGATTAAGCCCGTCGGCGCGGCGGATGTGTGGATAGGCAATCCGAATGCGCCCGACAAGCCGTTTCGCGCCATGCTGATTATCCGCAACGATGCGGGCTATCTGCGCTTGAGCGAGCTTTTGACGGCGGCTTATGTCGGCAAAGACCGCAATATCCATCATGCGGAACTCAATCCCGAATGGCTGGAAAACGGCAACAACAGCGGCTTGATTTGTTTGAGCGGCGCGCATTACGGCGAAGTGGGCGTGAATTTCTTGAACGGCAATGAAGACGCGGCGCGTGCGGCGGCGTTGAAGTATGCGGCGTGGTTTCCCGATGCGTTTTATTTAGAGCTGCAACGCCTGCCCGAACGTCCCGAATGGGAGGCTTGCGTTTCGGGCAGCGTGAAGCTGGCGGAAGAATTGGGTTTGCCGGTGGTGGCGACGCATCCGACGCAGTTTATGAGCCGTGACGATTTCAACGCACACGAGGCGCGGGTGTGCATCGCGGGCGGCTGGGTACTGACGGACAAGAAACGTCCGCGCGATTTCACGCCGAGCCAGTTTTTCATTCCGCCGGAAACCATGACCGAACGTTTCGCCGATTTGCCCGAAGCCTTGGAAAACACGGTGGAAATCGCCAAACGCTGTAATCTGCACATCACATTGGGCAAAAACTTCCTGCCGCTCTTCCCTACCCCGGACGGCCTGTCGCTCGACGATTATCTGGTGAAGTTGTCCAACGAGGGTTTGCAGGAACGCATGGTTCAGCTTTATCCCAACGAGGCGGAACGGGCGGCGAAAATGCCGGAATATCAGGAACGGCTGGATTTTGAGTTGAACATCATCATCCAGATGAAATTCCCCGGCTATTTCCTTATCGTACAAGACTTTATCAACTGGGCGAAAACGCACGGCTGTCCGGTCGGGCCGGGACGCGGTTCGGGCGCGGGTTCACTGGTGGCGTATTCGCTGAAGATTACCGACCTCGATCCGCTCAAATACGCGCTGCTGTTCGAACGTTTCTTAAACCCCGAACGCGTCTCCATGCCCGACTTTGACGTGGACTTCTGTCAGGCAAACCGCGGCCGCGTGATTGAATATGTGCGCGAGAAATACGGTGCAGATGCGGTGAGCCAGATTGTTACCTTCGGCACGATGTCGTCCAAAGCAGTGATTCGCGACGTCGGACGCGTGCTGGAACTGCCGTTTATGCTGTGCGACAAACTGTCCAAGCTGATTCCGTTGGAAGCCAACAAACCCCTGAGTTTGGAAAAAGCCATGGAGGCCGAGCCACAGATTCAGGAATTGATCGAAGCAGAAGAAGCGGACGAACTGATTACGCTGGCGAAAAAGCTGGAAGATTTGACGCGCGGTTTGGGTATGCACGCAGGCGGCGTGTTGATTGCGCCGGGCAAGATTTCCGATTACAGCCCCGTGTATCAGGCGGACGAATCCGCCTCGCCCGTATCCATGTACGACAAGGGCGACGTGGAAGACGTGGGTTTGGTGAAATTCGACTTTTTGGGTCTGCGCAACCTGACCATTATCGAAATGGCGCAGAACAACATCAAAACCACCACCGGCGATATCGTCGATGTTGGCAAGATTCCGCTTGACGACCAAGCCGCCTACCAAATCTTCCGCGACGCGAACACCACCGCCGTGTTCCAGTTCGAGTCGACCGGCATGAAAAAAATGCTGAAAACGGCGCATACCACCAAGTTTGAAGAACTCATCGCCTTCGTATCGCTCTACCGCCCCGGCCCGATGGACAATATTCCTGACTTCGTCGCACGTATGAAGGGGCAGGAATTCCAATACATCCACCCGCTGCTCGAAGGCATCCTCGCGCCGACCTACGGGATTATGGTGTATCAGGAACAAGTGATGCAGGCGGCGCAGATTATCGGCGGCTACTCGCTCGGCGGCGCGGACCTGCTGCGCCGCGCCATGGGTAAGAAAAAGCCCGAAGAAATGGTGAAACACCGCGAAATCTTCGCTGAAGGCGCGGCAAAACAAGGCATTTCGCGCGAAAAATCCGACGAAATCTTCAACTACATGGAAAAATTCGCCGGCTACGGTTTCAACAAATCCCACGCCGCTGCCTACGCCCTGATTTCCTACCAGACCGCATGGCTCAAAGCCCATTACCCCGCCGAATTTATGGCGGCGACCATGTCGTCTGAATTGGACAACACCGACCAGCTCAAGCATTTCTACGACGACTGCCGCGCCAACGGCATCGAGTTCCTGCCGCCCGACATCAACGAATCCGACTACCGCTTCACGCCGTATCCGAACATGAAAATCCGCTACGCACTCGGCGCGATTAAAGGCACGGGCGAAGCCGCCGTCGAATCCATCATCGCCGCGCGGCAAAGCGGCGGAAAATTTACCGGCCTGTTGGACTTCTGCGAGCGCGTCGGCAAAGAACACATGAACCGCCGCACCCTCGAAGCCCTGATACGCGGCGGCGCGTTCGACAGCATCGAACCCAACCGCGCCATGCTCTTGGCAAACATCGACCTCGCCATGAACAACGCCGACCAAAAAGCCGCCAACGCCAATCAGGGCGGGCTCTTCGACATGATGGAAGACGCCATCGAACCGGTGCAGCTCATCGACGCGCCCATGTGGAGCGAATCGGAAAAACTCGCCGAAGAGAAAACCGTCATCGGCTTTTACCTGTCCGGCCACCCGTTCGGCCCGTATGCCCAGGAAGTCCGCCAAATCGCCCCGACCAAATTAGGCCGTCTGAAACCGCAAGACAGCGTGCGCCTCGCCGGATTCGTGACCGCCGTACGCACCATGATGGGCAAGCGCGGCAAAATCGCCTTCGTCAGCCTCGAAGATTTGAGCGGGCAGGTTGAAATCATGGTCAGCGGCCAGACGCTGGAAAACTGCGCCGACTACCTCAAGTCCGACCAAGTGCTGATTATCGAATCCAAAGTCAGCCGAGACGACTACGGTGGCAGTGACGGGCTGCGCATCATGGCAAACCAAGTCATGACCCTGCAAATGGCGCGCGAACGCTACGCCCGCAGCCTCAGCCTCGCCCTTGCCCCCGGCCACGACATCGCACGCCTCGCCGCCATCCTCACCGCCCACCGCCTGCCCGATACGGCGCACATCCCGCTGCAACTGTCGTACAGCAACGGCAAAGCGTCGGGCAAATTGAAAATTGCGCCCAAATGGATGGTAACGCCAAGCACCGCTTTGTTTGAAGAACTGGAAACATTGCTCGGCAGCAGGGCAGTTCGTGTGAATTGGTGACGCTAGAGGCCGTCTGAAACCATACGTTCAGACGGCCTTTTTCAATTTCATTACAAAAGCTATTTTCCTTTATGATTTTTCTAGAATGAAAGTATTGCCATAAAATAAATACCCTGTAGTTTTAATAAATTCTATCCGGCGTATTCATTCCTAAATCAAAATATTGTGCCCAAACATAAGGCTATACCATCACTGCAATAAATGTTGCAAGCACCAATATACAAAAAATCTGTCGTCGTTTGGTTTTTTGTGTAGAAATCACGACATAGCCTAGCTTTCCCGACGTGGTACTTTCAACCCCATACTCTTCACGACACCGTTCTGATCGGTTTCTTTAACCGTCAATGAAAACCCGTCAACGACAATGCGGTCGCCCTCGACGGGCTGCGCGCTGCCTCCTCTGGATTGAAACCATTCGAGCAGGCTCATACCGGCTTCGCCGTCTTCCAGCTTCAACCCGTACGCCGCTGCCAAATCGCCGGTATTGACATACGGGTCGACGGCAAATTCGCCGAAGAAATCAAAATTTTCGCGCACATTCTGCCCGGTTTCACTAAAGTATTTCGCCATTTTGTCCACTTGGCTGTCAGGCAGGATATACCAAGCCGTATCGCCTTCCCTCAAAACCGTATCATTCTGCATTTCGATTTTCCGCCCGTCACGTATCAGCGCGAAACAGCGCAAGTCAAACGACTCCGAAATGGGGGTGACGGCATCGGGATGCTTGCCTTCCGCCTCAGATTCCTTCGTTACCTTAAAAGAAAACAAAGCCACGGCTTCGCGTTCCGACAGCCAAATGTCGTGCATTCCTTCCGGCTCGGGTTTGGGCGGCATGGCGACCTTGAGCAGACGCGCCATGACGGGTATCGTCGTTCCTTGAATCAGCAGGGAAAGTACGACGACGGCAAAGGCGACATTGAACAACAGTTCAGAATTCGGCACGCCCATGACCAAAGGCATCATCGCCAAAGAAATCGGTACTGCGCCGCGCAACCCAAGCCAACTGATGTAGGCTTTTTCACGCACACTGTATCCGAATTTCCACAAGCCGCTGAAAACGGCAAGCGGACGGGCGACCAGCATGAGGAATACGGCGATAACCAAGGCATCGACGCTTTTTTCCCAAACGCTGCTGGGCGTTACCAACAAACCCAGTACGACGAACAAAGTCGCCTGCGCCAGCCACGCCAGGCCGTCCATCACGCGCCAAACGTGTTCGGTTGCGCGGGTATGCTGGTTGCCGACGATAATCCCCGCCAGATAAACCGCCAAGAAACCGCTGCCGCCTATGGTATTGGTAAATGCGAATACCCACAGGCCGCCTGACACAATCATCAGCGCGTACAATCCTTCCGCAAGGTTCAGACGACGTACGAGTTTCGCCAACACCATTCCGCCCGCCCACCCCATCAGCAGGCCGAAGCCGATTTGGAGCAGCAGCATCCATAAAAACGCCAACACACCTGATTGTTCGGGGTTGGTAATCATGGTAATCAGGGCGGTAACTAAAAAAATCGCCATCGGATCGTTCGCACCGGATTCGATTTCCAAAGTCGCCTGCACCCTGTCATTCAGGCGCACGCCGCTGTGGCGCAGCAGGCTGAACACGGCCCCCGCATCGGTCGAGCCGACAATCGCCGCCATCAGTACACCGAATTTCCAATCCAAACCCAAATAGAACGTGGCGAACAATCCTAAAGGCAACACGGTGGCAAACACGCCCCATGTCGCCAATACCGCAGAAGGCTTCAATGCAATTCGGAAACTTGAAAGCTGGGTCCGCAACCCGCCGTCAAGCAAAATGACGGCTAACGCAAGCTGGCTGATGACGTTGGCCAAAACGAAATTGTCAAAATCGATGCGCCCGATACCGTCCTCACCCGCCAACATTCCAACCGCCAGAAACACTAACAAAAGCGGCATCCCCAGCCTTGCCGACAAAGTGGTCGAAACCACGCTTAAAAACAATAACGCCCCGCCGAGCAAAAACAGATTGTTCATCCAGTCCACGTTGCAAAAGTCCTACCGTTAATAAAAACGAGGCGAAATTGTATCATAAAATCAATAAGATTTACTGAAGGCCTACCCATTATACAGAAATAAAAAAACCGTCTGAAAGACGGCTTCGTTCATACAACAAACCGCTTTACCCAAACGGCTTTTTCTGCCAATAAAACTTACCCCTTCTCAGACGGCCTTATTGTATAGAGAGATTATCTGAAAAGTTTACTGCAAAAAGCTTTTGACCAATAGGGAAAGGTAGCCCACAACAAAGGGGAACGACAATGCCGAAACAATGCCAAGCACCCAGTAAATACATTGGTTCAGTACAGATTTTGCAGCGGTAAGCCGCAGCAGTTTTAAATACAGGGCAAACGAAGCAAAGGGGGTGAAAATACACCCCCTTTTTCTATAGAAGCCCCATATTAAAGGCCGTCTGAAAAACAGTTTTATTTAACGATTTCAACCGGGCCGTGGTCGTCGCAGTGGTCGCCGTGTTGGTGATGCAGACGGCCGTTGACGATGTAGTCGACATGATCGCCGTGCGGTACGGCTTCGTGGCCGCAACCTTCACCGTGAACGTGGCCGTGGCAGGTGTCAACCGGATGGCAGCCGTCAGGATTGGTTTCATTGACGCTCAGGGCATGCTCGTCGTAATGACCGTTGTGTTCATGGTGCAGGTGGCCGTCGTGCAGATAATCGACGTGGCCTTCGTGTTTGATGGCAGTGTGGCCGCAGTTTGCGCCGTGAACGTGGTCATGATGTTCGTGGGTTTTACAGGTCATTTTTCTCTCCTAATGTTCAGTGAATAGCAATCTTTCTCGATTGATTATTCCATCTTATCTTTTTTTGATCCAAGCGTAAAAAAATTTACAGTTATTAATATATTGTTACGATATATCATCTATTGATATATCAGCCTATTTTGTTTTTCAGACGGCCTTTTATTTATCATTCATTTATTTTCAGCGGGTAATTTAACCCTTTCCGCCTATGCTGAATATCGAATTTTTCAGCCGTAACGGGTAATATTGAAACCAAGGGATGTATTCTTCAAACAAACAGGTACTGCAATGGGAAAACAAGCCAGACTTTATATGGTTCGCAGCACGCAAGGTGCGCTTTATGATGTATTTTTTGAACGCGGTGTGGCGGCGTTGGCCTGGCCTATGCTGGCCGAAGCGGCGGCCAAGGGTTTTGGCCGTGAGGAACTGACGGATATTTACCGTTCGGCTGTGCCGGATGTGAAGTTGAGAACGGCGCAATCGGGTGCGGCTCAGATGTGGCGGTTTGTCAACGAGTTGGCCGATGGAGATGCCGTATTGACCTACTCGCCTGCCCTGCGCCGTTATCGGGTCGGCAGGATTACGGGCGGCGCGGTGCATTGTCCGCAATGGGACGATGAAAAAATGTCGCTGGTGCGGCCGGTTGAGTGGCTGGGCGAAGTGTGCCGTGATGATTTGAGTACGGCGGCGCAACGGGCTTTGGGCAGCGTGGCGACTTTGTTTGCGGTATCGGAAGCGTGTGCGGCAGAAATTTTTGAACGCATGGGTTTTCAGACGGCCTAAGAAGGGAAAGGAAACAGGATTATGTGGAACACCATGCATGAATGGCTGAACGCTTTGCCTGTCAGTGAAGAAATCATTAAATCGGCATTGATGTCGGTATTGATGATTATGGCCGTCATTGCCGGGCGCAGCATTTTGCTCTCGGCGCATTTTCGCAGCCATCCGGATTTGAGCATTGAAAACAAACGCCGCTCGCTGGTGTTCAGCCGCAACGTAACCATGCTGCTGATCCTGCTCGGGCTGGCGATGATTTGGGCGGCGCAGATTCAAACTTTAGCCTTGTCGATGTTTGCAGTGGCCGCAGCGATTGTGGTGGCGACCAAAGAGCTGATTATGTGTTTGTCCGGCAGCATCCTGCGCTCAGTAACCAAACAATACTCCATCGGCGACTACATCGAAATCAACGGCCTGCGCGGACGGGTGGTCGATATCAATATGCTGAACACGCTGATGATGCAAATCGGCCCTAATCCGTTGATCGGCCAGCTTTCCGGCAAAACGCTCTCGTTTCCCAACAGCCTGCTTTTGAGCCATACCGTGCGCCGCGACAATATTTTGGGCAATTATGTGATTCATACGGTGGAAATCCCCGTGCCGATTCATTTGGATTCGGACGAAATCATAGGCCGTCTGAAAGACGTGCTTGAGCCGTTGTGCGCGGCCTATGTTCCCGTTATCCAACAATATTTGGAAAACGTTCAAGCGCAAAAACTCTTTATTACCCCCGCCGCCCAGCCGCGCGTGTCCCGCGTGCCGCATGATGACAAGGTGTACCACATCATCGTACGCTTCGCCTCCCCCGTTTCCAAACGGTTGGAAATACAACAGGCCGTCTTAGACGAATTTTTGCGCACGCAATACCGACTGATCAACCAAACAAAATAGTACGGTTTGTTTATTGATACAATCAAATCCCTTACAATAATGAAGTTCACAATCAACAATAAGGAAAAGTCATGTTGCCCGAATCAGCCCTTGCCGAAATGTACCCCGTCATTATGACCCCCAGCCATGACGGCAAATATTTCCACAACTACACCCTCTCGCTTCTGAACATCGTCCACACCAACGCCTCCCTCGGCCTGCCGCTGCAAGTAATGATGCAGCGCGGAGAAAGCCTGATTACACGCGCGCGTAACAACTGCGTGGCCAAATTTTTGGAAAACAAAGAATGGACGCATTTATTCTGGATTGACTCCGACATCGGCTTCTCTCCCGACTCATTCTACCGCCTGCTCTTGGCCGATAAAGACGTTGTGGCCGGCGTTTATCCGCTCAAACGCGAAAACTGGCCCCAAGCAGGCCTTCCTGCCGGCATGACCCAAGCCGATTTTGAGCGCATGTACACTTCTTACACCGTCAACACCAACGACAAAAATGAAAACGGCGAAATCGTCCTGAAAGTAGATGAAGAAGGCTTTATGAAGGTTCATGACGCGCCAACCGGCTTCATGGTCATCAAGCGCAGCGTATTTGAAAAAATGATAGAGGCCTATCCCGAGTTGAACTACGTCTCCGACAGCGACTACAGCCCGGAAAACAAAGGCCTGCACTACCGCTTCTTCGACTGCATGGTCGATCCCGAAAGCAAGCGCTACCTGTCTGAAGACTACACCTTCTGCCACCTCTGGCGACAAATCGGCGGCGAAGTGTACGTCGATGTACAATCCAACCTGACCCACCAAGGCGCAAAAGTGTATCACGGCTCGTTTGCCGAATCCTTGCAAACCAATGTTGCCAATGCGGTTTACGCCCCCGAAGGCACCACCATGCGCCTCGAACTGGCCGCCCCGTTGCACGCCAATCCGCGCGGTCCGGAATAAGGTTGGCCGACAGGCAGGCAAAACACTTTAATTCTATCTGTCTGCCACCATATAACTCCTATCGTTTTCTTTTCAGACGGCCACAAGGCCGTCTGAATCCATCTTATTCAGGAGAAACCATATGAGCGACAACGTCCTGCTCCACTTGGGCGAAGAACCCCGTTTCGACCAAATCAAAACCGAAGACATCAAACCTGCCCTGCAAACCGCCATTGCCGAAGCGCGCGAACAAATCGCCGCCATCAAAGCGCAAACGCACACCGACTGGGCAAACACTGTCGAAAAACTGACCGACATTACCGAACGCGTCGGCCGTATTTGGAGCGTGGTTTCCCATCTCAACTCCGTAGTCGACACGCCCGAGCTGCGTGCCGTATACAACGAATTGATGCCAGAAATCACCATCTTCTTCACCGAAATCGGTCAAGACATCGAGTTGTACAACCGCTTTAAAATCATCAAAAACTCTGCCGAATTCGACACCCTCTCCCCGGCGCAGCAAACCAAGCTCAACCACGACTTGCGCGATTTCGTCCTCAGCGGTGCCGAATTGCCGCCCGAACAGCAGGCAGAACTGGCGCAACTGCAAACCGAAGGCGCGCAACTGGGTGCCAAATTCGCACAAAACATCCAAGACGCAACCGACGCTTTCGGCATTTACTTTGACGATGCCGCGCCGCTTGCCGGCATTCCCGAAGACTCCCTCGCCATGTTTGCCGCCGCCGCGCAAAGCGAAGGCAAAACAGGCTACAAAATCGGCCTGCAAATTCCGCACTACCTCGCCGTCATCCAATACGCCGACAACCGCGAACTGCGCGAACAAATCTACCGCGCCTACGTTACCCGTGCCAGCGAATTGTCCGACGACGGCAAATTCGACAATACGGCCAACATCGACCGCACCCTCGAAAACGCATTGAAAACCGCCAAACTGCTCGGTTTCAAAAACTACGCCGAGCTGTCGCTGGCAACCAAAATGGCCGACACGCCCGAACAGGTTTTAAACTTCCTGCACGACCTCGCCCGCCGAGCCAAACCGTTTGCCGAAAAAGACTTTGCCGAAATCAAGGCCTTTGCGTGCGAAAACCTGAATATCGAAGACCCGCAATCGTGGGATTTGAGCTACGCCGCCGAAAAACTGCGCCAAGCCAAATACGCCTTCAGCGAAGCCGAAGTGAAAAAATACTTCCCTATCAGCAAAGTCTTGGCAGGCCTGTTTGCCCAAATCAAAAAACTCTACGGCATCGAGCTGGCTGAAAAAACCGTCCCCGTTTGGCACAAAGACGTGCGCTATTTCGAGCTGAAACAAGACGGCCAAACCATCGGCGGCGTTTACATGGATTTGTACGCACGCGAAGGCAAACGCGGCGGCGCATGGATGGACGGCTACAAAAGCCGTCGCCGTTTCGCCGACGGTACGCTGCAACTGCCGACCGCCTACCTCGTCTGCAACTTCACCCCGCCTGTAGGCGACAAAGAAGCGCGTTTGAGCCACGATGAAATCATCACCCTCTTCCACGAAACTGGCCACGGCCTGCACCACTTGTTGACCCAAGTTGACGAAGTGGGCGTATCCGGCATCAACGGCGTCGAATGGGACGCGGTCGAGCTGCCTAGCCAATTCATGGAAAACTTCGTCTGGGAATACGACGTATTGGCGCAAATGTCCTCGCACGAAGAAACCGGCGCGGTATTGCCGAAAGAGCTGTTCGACAAAATGCACGCCGCCAAAAACTTCCAACGCGGTATGTTCCTCGTCCGTCAAATGGAATTTGCCCTCTTCGACATGGAAATCTACCATCAGGAAGATGAAGGCCGTCTGAAAGAATGGCCGCAAATCTTGGACAAAGTGCGTCAAGAAGTCGCCGTAACCCAACCGCCGGCATACAACCGCTTTGCCTTGAGCTTCAGCCACATCTTCGCCGGCGGCTACGCCGCAGGCTATTACAGCTACGCATGGGCGGAAGTTTTGAGCGCAGACGCTTACGCAGCGTTTGAAGAAAGCGACGACGTGGCCGAAACCGGCCGCCGCTTCTGGAAAGAAGTGCTGGCCGTCGGCGGTTCGCGCAGCGCAGCAGAATCCTTCAAAGCCTTCCGCGGCCGCGAACCAAGCCTGGATGCCCTGCTCCGCCACAGCGGTTTCGACAACGCAGCTTGATTTGAAAATCCGCCGTTTTAAACAGAACGGTTGCTGATTCAACACTAAAGGCCGTCTGAAATGTTTCAGACGGCCTTTTTATAATTAATTCAATATTTTCAGCAAAACAAATAAAACCATTCAGCCGATAAAACCACCCGGCACGGAACGCCGCAGCGGTTGCCATGCTCAATATTTTCCCAATGCGGAAGCCGCCCATAAAAACAGGGCATGTTCCCATGCCCTATCATTTGAATTTCAGACGGTCTTTCGGTTATCAAAACTTATTAGGAACAATGAGTGCGCCCTGCCCCTAACAAAATTTTCGAGAAAACAGAAGTCCGCATTTCAAACTCCTATCTCCCCCGGCCCATCGCTCAAATCAATTTTTGCCCTTTTTATCGCCGGCGGCCAAACGCATATTGATAAATTCCATCATCAAATCTTTTTTCGCCCAGAAAAAGGTTTTCATTTTTTCCAAAGAATAGATTTTCCGAATCATCGTCGGCAATCCTGCGTGAACAATGGCCGCGACTTCGCCATTGGTTGTTTCATTGTCCATGGCGGCTTTGAGGTTTAGATTGTGCGTATTCAGGTAGTCGCAAAGCGCTTTTCTGACGCTGCTGCTGATTTCAAATTGTTTCATGTTTTCCGTCCATAATGCTTTTATAGTTAAATAGCATAGGATTCTAGCAAGTTTTTTGCATTATGCATATCTCAATGTGCATATTATTGCGGAATTTACAATTTGGCTTTTGGGTAAAATCATGCCTGCAACACATTGTTGCGGCGCACCCTGTCGGATTGTTTTGACTATTTTGTTTCGGCCTGGGCCGCATTGCGGATAAAATAACGGTTTTAGGTGTTGAGGCCGTCTGAAATGTATTTGTGGTTTAAGCTGTTGCACATATTTTTTGTGATTTCTTGGTTTGCAGGACTGTTTTATCTGCCGCGGATTTATGTGAATCTGGCGCAATTGGAACCCGGCAGCGCGGAATATGTACGGCTGACGGATATGTCGCGGCGGCTGTACCGCTTTATGTCACCTTTGGGCTGGGGAACGCTGATATTCGGCGCGGCCATCGGCTTTGTCAACAATTGGTGGGGCAACGGCTGGCTGGCGGTTAAATTATTGTGCGGCCTGCTGCTCTTGGCCTACCAGCTTTATTGCGGCCTGCTGCTGCGCCGTTTCCAAAACGGCAGCAATGTGTATTCGCACCGCTGGTATCGGGTATTCAACGAACTCCCCGTTTTAATGATGGTGGCCGCGCTTTATATGGTGGTTTTCAAGCCGTTTTAATCTTCAGACGGCCTGTTTGGTAAATAAGGAAAGAATTCATGACGGTCGAAATTGAACGCCGCTTTTTGCTGGCGGATGACAGTTGGCGCGAAGCGGCAGGCGAGCCGCTGGTATTGCAACAGGGCTATTTGAGCGTGGAAAAAGAGCGCACCATCCGTGTGCGGATTATCGGTTCGCAAGCCTGGCTGACCCTGAAAGGCTATATTTCCGACATGACGCGCAGCGAATTTGAATACGAAATTCCTCTGGCTCACGCGCAAGCGATGATGGCGGATATGTGCCCGTTTAAAATGGAAAAATACCGCTATCGTGCCGAATTTGAAGGCTTTGTGTATGAAATCGACGAATATTTCGGCGACAATGCGCCCTTGATTGTGGCGGAAATCGAATTGCCGTCTGAAGATACCGAGTTCCCCAAACCGTCTTGGTTGGGCAAGGAAATCACGTCAGACGGAAAATTCACTAATGCGTATTTGAGCAAACATCCGTATTCGTCTTGGACGGAATAACGGGTACAACCCACATACAAAAAAGGCATGTATCAAACATGCCTTTTTTCTTTCTTTTCAGACGGCCTGATTTGCCTTACCGATATTTGCATCGAGCTGCTTTCGACATACCGTTTCAAATATCGGGCAAGCCCGTGTATTTTATCCGTGTAGTCTTATGCCGGACGGCAGGCCACCATGTAGTTAACTTCGGTCGAGTCGCACAGGGAATAACGGCCGCTCAACAAATTGTAGGTCATGCCCTTGCTGCCGACGGTATCCAATCCGGCTTGGCGGCACATGCGCGCGAGTTCTGCCGGCGTGATGAATTTTTTCCAGTCGTGCGTGCCTTTGGGGACGAATTTCAACAGATATTCCGCACCGACTATCAGATGCAGATAAGATTTGGGATTGCGGTTGATGGTGGAGAAAAACACCATGCCGTCTGGTTTGACCAGTTTCGCACAGGCTTGAACGATGGCGGCCGGATCGGGAACGTG
This sequence comes from Neisseria sp. HMSC070A01, assembly GCF_001810165.1. NCBI lineage: Bacteria > Pseudomonadati > Pseudomonadota > Betaproteobacteria > Neisseriales > Neisseriaceae > Neisseria > Neisseria sp. HMSC070A01. Next base: position 277,420 of record NZ_KV800123.1, read on the forward strand.
TTCCATCATTTCCATACACGTTACCACATCGAAGCTGTGCGGCTGCTCGGCGGCGAGGTCTTCGACGCGGATGCAGCGGTAATCGATATTGGCAACGTGTTGGCTGGCCGCATGGGCAGCGGCGGTTTGCAGGGATTTTTCCGCCATATCGATGCCGGTCACGTGTTCTGCGCCGCGTTTGGCCATGCTTTCGGACAAAATACCGCCGCCGCAGCCTACATCCAACACACGTTTGCCTGCCAATCCGGCATAGCCGTCGATATAGTCGAGGCGCAAGGGGTTGATGTCATGCAGGGGCTTGAATTCGCCGTTTTTATCCCACCATTTGTCGGCGATTTGGCTGAACTTGGCGATTTCGCCGGCATCTACGTTGTCGTGTTGATTGCTCATGGTTTGCTCCTGCATAAAATCATTCGCCTGATTTTAGCCGATTGTGCTTCAAAATAAAATGTTTCAGACGGCCTTTGCCCGTTTATCGGCCCTATTTCAACTTTCATCCGCCTGCCCATAAAAAACGCACCTTGCGGCAAGGTGCGTTTCAATCGGCATGATTTAGAATTTAGCGCCAGATTCGTTGGCCATGTAGTCAACTGCGGCTTTCACTTCGTCGTCGCTCAAGCTGCTGTTGCCGCCTTTGGCAGGCATGGAATTAAAGCCTTCGAGGGCGTGCTTGTGCAAGGTGTCTTTGCCTTGTTTAATGCGAGGCGCCCAGTCTTCTTTTTTGCCTACGGCCGGAGCGCCGGGAATCAAGCCGCCGTGGCATGCTTTACAGTTCGCTTCAAAAACGGCTTTGCCGTCCACTTTGGCGGATTCGGCAGGCTTGGCTTCAGCGGCAGGTGCTTCGGCTTTCTCTTCGGGCTTGGCGGCTTCTTCAGGTTTGGTGACTTCCTCTGCTTTGCTGGCGGCGGCTTCAACCTTATCGGCAGCTTCTTGAGCAGCAGATGCAGTCGCATCGGCAGCAGAAGCGGCTTCGTTTTTCACTTCAGATGCAACGGCTTGAGCAGTCTCTTGTGTCTCCTGTTTAGCCTCTTGGGAACAAGCTGTCAAACCAGCCATCATCATTACGGCAATCAGTAATTTGTTCATGTTCTGTCTTTCCTTAATTTTATTTAAATCACTGTTTTATATAAACAGCTCAAAAATTCTAACACAGAAACTAATACTTTCGACCTACACTATAATAAATATTGGTATAAATCAGATTTTGTCACAAAAACTGAAAAACATATTGACACCACCTCTCTACTCGGATAGAAATTACCCCATTTGTCATGAAGCGCAATAACTTTCATTTTATTGTTCAAGCAGTTACTCATCTTATTTTCAAAGTTTCTTTTAAAATTCAACTTTTTACCGACTTCTCCATGAATAGCGTCAACCTGAAAGTCATCCCCATCCCAACCAGGCCGTCTGAACCCCAATCAGGTTTCAGACGGCCTTTTTGAATCATGTTAATAAACATTTGCCGCTTGGCCATGCAAAAGACACCGGCAGGCCTACTTGTTTATAGAGTTTTTCATATTCCGACTACGATTTAATCCAATACCATTAGCCTTTTGCCAAGGTTTCAGCTTCAGCCCACAAGCCCCGCTTCTGCTCCGCTGTCAATTTCTTAATCCCGATTTCCCGTTTCAGCGCCTCACTTTTAGTCAGGCCGTCTGAAACGATGCGCATCTCGACAGGCTTGTTCAAACGCGTGTATTTCGCGCCTTTTCCTGACAAATGCGCCGCAAACCGCTCTTGCGGACGGTTGCTGATGCCGCAATAAAACGCGCCGTTTTCGCACAAAATCAGATAAACACACCAATTTTCCGCGTTCATAAATTCCCTTCCTTGGCAAAACTCTCGGTAAAAATGCGCACGGCGGCTTCGGTTTTGGCAGACTGCACACGATAAGGCGTTACCAAATAAAGGCTGACCGGCGGCAATGTCCATTCGGGTAAAACGCTTTTCAGACGGCCTTGCGCAATTTTCTCCCTCACTTCGCCGCTCACCTGCAAAGACAAACCGAAACCGCTTTCGGTCAGGCTGCGCACAGCGGCCAAATGCGTGCAGGCAATGCTGTCGGCAATATCGAGAAAATAGCTTTCCCCTCCGTGTTGTAACGGTTGTGCGGACGGGCAGGAAGTGCAGCCAGCGGTGGGCATGAAGCTGCGAGGGATGGGTAATAGGCGGATGGCGGTCGAGATAATCGGGCGCGGCGCAAATGGTGTACGGCCAAGTAACAAGATGACGCGCGACCAGATTGGGATCGTCCAAAGCGCGGTCGCCGCCGCGTATGGCGATGTCGGTCTGATTGTGTTGCAGATCGTCCAAAGTATCGCTGAAATTAAGGATAGGACGGATTTTGGGAAACTCGGTTTGCAATCGCGAAAACGCCGTCTGAAAAGCGCGGGATTCGATGACCGTAGAAGTCAGGGCAATCCGCAATTCGCCGACGGGTTCTGTTTTCAGATTGTCGATAACGGTACGCGTATCGGACAAGGTAGCGGCGAGGCGGCGGCAGTATTCGCCCAGGGCGCGGCCGGCATCGGTCGGCGCAAGGCTGCGCGTGCTGCGGTTTAACAGCTTGATGCCGTGCAGGGTTTCGAGGCGGTTGATGTGCTGGCTGACCGCCGACGGGGTCATGCCCAGCGCGGCAGCGGCGGCGTTCATGCTGCCGTGTTCAAGGACGGTAGCGAAAACAAGCAGGGGTTTGATGTCTTGCATTTCGACTGATTATGTAGTTCAACTTCACAATCATAACAGCAAAACAGGGATTATCAAGCGTTTCAGACGGCCTTACAATGCACTCATCTAATCAATCACATCCCCACAAGGAGTCAAACATGAAAATCGCAGTTATCGGTGCAACTGGTTATGTCGGCAACGCAGTCGTGCAAGAATTGGCAGGCCGCGGTCATGAAGTAACCGCTTTCGCCCGCAACACGGACAAAGTGTTCCAAGCGCAAAATGTTGCCGCAGTCTCTGCAGATGTCAACGCAGCAGATTTTGCCGACAAACTGGCCGGTTTTGATGCCGTGGTCAGCGCGTTCAACCCGGGCTGGACCAATCCCAACATCGGCGCGGATTTCACGCGCGGCGCAAACAGCATCGTCGAAGCGGCAAAAGCGGCGCAAGTGCCGTATCTCTTGATTGTCGGCGGCGCAGGCAGCCTGTATGCCGCGCCCGGTTTGCAAGTTGTCGATACGCCCGACTTCCCGAAAGAAATTTACGACGGCGCCAATGCCGCACGCCATCTCTTGGCAGAACTCCTGCCGCGCCGCGACGTGAACTGGTCTTTTGTTTCCCCTCCGGCACGACTGGGCGCGGACGGCGGATTCGGCGAAGACAAAACCGGCAAATACCGTTTGGGCAAAGACGATTTGCTGATGGACGGTGAAATTCCGGCAGGCATCAGCGTGACCGATTTGGCAGTCGCCATCGCCGACGATGTGGAAAACAAAGCGCATTTGTTTGAACGCTTTACCGTCACCGCTGTTTAATCGTCTCAATTTAAAGGCCGTCTGAAACCCAAAGTTTCAGACGGCCTTTTGCTATAATACGCCCATTAAATTTACCTATACGCGAGTTCCCATGTCCGCATCCCAACCCACCATCGCCGCCATCGCCACCGCACCCGGACGCGGCGGCGTCGGTGTGATCCGTCTTTCCGGCAAAAACCTGCTGCCTTTGGTGCAAACCCTCAGCGGCGGCAAAACGCCCAAACCGCGCACCGCGCTTTACACCGACTTTCTCGGCGGCGACGGGCAGCCGATAGACAACGGCATCCTGCTCTACTTCGCCGCGCCCGCCAGCTTCACCGGTGAAGACGTGATTGAATTGCAGGGACACGGCGGCCCCGTGGTGATGGACATGTTGCTCTCGCGCTGCCTCGAACTGGGCGCACGCATGGCCGAGCCGGGCGAATTTACCAAACGCGCCTTCCTCAACAACAAACTCGACCTTGCCCAAGCCGAAAGCGTCGCCGACCTCATCGACGCCTCCAGCAAGTCCGCCGCACGCATGGCGTTGCGTTCGCTCAAAGGCGCGTTTTCCCAACACATACACGAGCTGGTGGACGACCTTATTACTTTGCGGATGCTGGTTGAAGCCACGCTGGACTTCCCTGAAGAAGACATCGACTTTCTCGAAGCCGCCGACGCGCGCGGCAAGCTCCAAGCCCTGCAAGGCCGTCTGAAAACCGTCCTCGCCAGCGCGGAACAAGGCGCGATTTTGCGCGAAGGCATGAACGTCGTCCTCGTCGGCGCGCCCAATGTTGGCAAATCCAGCCTGCTCAACGCCTTGGCGGGCGACGACATCGCCATCGTAACCGACATCGCCGGCACCACCCGCGACACCGTGCGCGAACAAATCACTCTCGACGGCGTGCCCGTCCACATTATCGACACCGCCGGCCTGCGCGAAACCGACGACGTGGTCGAGCAAATCGGCATCGAACGCAGCCGCAAAGCCGTCTCCGAAGCCGATGTCGCCCTGATTCTGATTGACCCGCGCGAAGGCGTGAACGCCAAAACCCAAGCCATTTTGAACAGCCTGCCCGAAGGTTTGAAAAAAATCGAAATCCACAACAAAGCCGACCTGACCGGCGAACCCGTCGCCGTCCGTTCAGACGGCCTCGCGCAAACCGGTGCGGACACCGTCATCAGCCTGTCCGCCAAAACCGGCGCGGGTCTCGACTTGCTCAAACACGCGCTGTTGCAGGAAGTCGGCTGGCAGGGCGAAAGCGAAAGCCTGTTCCTCGCTCGCAGCCGCCACCTCAACGCCCTGCACGAAGCCGAAGCCGAGCTGGAAAACGCCGCCCTCTGCGACAACAACCAAATCGAGCTTTTCGCCGAACACCTGCGCCTCGCCCAAAACGCGTGCAGCGAAATCACCGGCGAATTCACCGCCGACGATTTGCTGGGCGTGATTTTCTCGCGCTTCTGTATTGGCAAATAAAACGGTTTGCCATCAAATAAAAAGGCCGTCTGAATGTTCAGACGGCCTTTTTTATCACCAAAACAAGCTTTGTTTTACTCGTATTTATTTATCGGCAGCTTCTGCCATATTCTTGACGATATTGGTCGCACCCACTGTCAAACCGGACATGCCGATCAGAGAAGCCGCGGCCAATTTGATTAATTTTTTCATTCTGACTCTTTTCTGTGTATTGATTGAGGAAGCGTTGTGTGTTTTTATTTGTCGGCATCAGCCATATTGTGGGCAATATTGGTTGCACCGGCGGTCAGGCCGGACATGCCGATTAAAGAGGCTGCAGCCAGTTTGATTAAAGTTTTCATTGTTTGTCTCACTTTCTTGTCTGTCGGCCGAAAAACGGCCTAAGTTGCGTTTTCTAAAGTATTGTAATTAATTCGTTTATAATTGAATTATTTGTGTACAGCCGTTTCAATATTACGGGAGATACCGATAGCAGAAGCGGATATTCCGGACATACCGATTAAAGAAGCGGCAGCAAGCGTTATTAAATTTCCCATTTTCATTAATCCTTTTTCATAGAAACAAAATGTTATTTAACAACATACACATTTTTTCATCGGCATCTGCGCTACCGACAGGGCGAATCATACCGTTTTAAATGTAAACTAATACAGCTTAATCGTAAATATATAGCGCAAAAATCAAACATACCAATATTTTTTGTTAATTTCCATTATTTTTTGAAAATGACACCGATGTCTTACCAAATGACACCGATGTCTTGATTACATACGCACTACAAATGTGTTTCATTTCCCCCATAAAATCGCGCCTTTTTTGTTGCAAAATTGCACTATAATTAAAATATATTTTAAGATTCAATATCTTATGAATTTATATTTTTTACAACAAAAATATTTAATTAGTCAAAACCAATACCTTTGATAGCTTCTTTTAAAGAAAACACACGTTTCTAGCGCATATCCGACCATAAAATGCGTTGCAAATATATGATATAGTGAAACATTCCGTGTATTGACTATTTCCAGCATGAACACCACCCTAATCCTGACCGGCGCGGCCGCATTTTTTATCGGCGCGCTGTTTGCTTGGCTGATAACACGCTACCAAGCTCAAAGCCGACACTTTACCGTTTTGCAAGAATTGGCCGAAGCCCGCCGCCTGCATGAGTTTGCCGAGCAGGTACAGGCTCAAACTACGGCAGACTTGGCGCAAAGCCGCCATACCGTGCAGGAATTGCAAGATGAATTGCAGGAGACGGGCAACCGCTTTGCCGCGGCCGAAAAACAAATTGCCTATCTGCAAGATTGCGAGGCCGAAGCCGAAACCTTAAAACACGAATGTGCAAAATGGCAGCAAAGCGCGCAAAACCTGCAAATCAACAATGAGCGCCTAAACACGCAGCTGGTTCAAGAACAGGCCTTGAGTGCGGATAAAAATACGCTTTTGCAACAGCAGGAAACGGAAAAAGGCCGTCTGAAACAAGACTACGACACGCTGTTAGAGCAAAACCATGCGCTGCAAGTCCAAAACGAACGCCTCTCCACACAACTGACCCAAGAAAAAGCCAATATCGACGACAAAAACAGCCTTTTACAGCAACAGGAAGCCGAAAAAGGCCGTCTGAAACAAGAATACGCCGCCCTTTTGGAGCAAAACCACGCACTTCAAGTCCAAAACGAGCGCCTCAACACCCAATCGGAAAAAGACCGTCAGGCCGCCGAAGAAAAATTGGCCCTGCTGGCAGATGCGCGTCAAAACCTGAGCGACCAGTTCCAAAACCTCGCCAACACTATTTTGGAAGAGAAAAGCCGCCGCTTTACCGAGCAAAACCACGACCATCTCCAGCAACTGCTCAATCCGCTCAACGAACGCATCCACGGCTTCAGTGAGCTGATTCAGCAGACTTATGAAAAAGAAGCCAAAGAACGCCTGACTATCGAAAACGAGCTCAAACGCCTGCAAACCCTCAACACTCAGCTCCACCACGATGCTAAAGCGCTGACCACCGCGCTGACCGGCACGCAAAACAAAACCCAAGGCAACTGGGGCGAGATGATTTTGGAAAGCGTATTAGAAAATTCCGGCCTGCAAAAAGGCCGCGAATACATCGTTCAAGCCTCCAGCGTCCGCCACGAAGCAGACGGCACCCAGCGCCGCCTCCAGCCCGACGTCCTCATCAATCTGCCCGACAACAAACAAATCGTCATCGACTCCAAAGTATCGCTGACCGCCTACGTCCGCTATACGCAAAGCACCGGCGCAGAAGCAGAGCGCGAGCTTGCCAACCACGTCGCCAGTATCCGCGCCCACATCAAAAGCTTGGCAGCAAAAGATTACACCGACCTTGAAGGCGTCAAAACGCTGGACTTCGTCTTTATGTTCGTCCCTGTCGAACCTGCCTACCTCCTCGCCCTGCAACACGATCCGAACCTCTTCCAAGAGTGTTTCGACAAACGCATCATGCTGACCGGCCCCAGCACCCTGCTCGCCACCCTGCGCACCGTTGCCAATATCTGGCGCAACGAGCAGCAAAACCAAAACGCGCTGGCCATTGCCGAGGCCGGCAGCAAACTCTATGACAAATTTGTCGGCTTTGTCGAAAGCATGGACGGCATCAATAAAGCGCTTGGTCAGGCACAATCCCAGTTTCAGACGGCCTACAGCCGCTTGGTTTCCGGCAGGGGCAACCTCATCAGCAGCACTGAAAAACTGCGCAAATTGGGCATCAAAGCCGGCAAACAACTGCAACGGGATTTAGTAGAAAAGGCCGTGTCGGAAACCGAAGACCACGCCGCTTTACCCACCACACAAAATCAAGAAAATGACTGAAAAAATTTAAGACATTGCAAATAAAGGGAATTTAATCAATGAGCAACATCACCATCGTCCTTGCCGCCGATACCGGCTACGCCGAGCAGGTTCATACCCTGATGAAGTCCGTCTGTACGCACAATACAGGTGTCAATTTCTACCTTATGCACAACACCTTCAGGAAAGAATGGATCAACTATACCAACCAAAAACTCGCCGCCAGCGGCAGCCGTCTGAATGACGTCAAAATCGAAATGGACTTCAGCCAATATCGCCGCCTGTCCCATATTTCGGATGCCGCATTTTTCCGCCTGATGATGCAGCACCTGCCCGTCGACCGCGCCCTTTATCTCGACAGCGATATGGTGGTTACCCAATCCCTGCACGATTTGTTCAACCTCGATATGCGCGGCTATCCCGTTGCGGCGGTACAAGATTCCTTTCTTGCCCGTACCGAATGGAGTCACCCGACCGGCCTGCACACCACACCCTATTTCAATTCCGGCATGCTGCTGGCCGATTTGTGTCAATGGCGCAAACACAATATCGCGGAGCAACTGCTGCAAACCGCCGCCACCATTGATAAAGCCGTCCCCTTTGGTGACCAATGCTTTCTAAACACCGTATTTCAAGAAAACTGGCTGCAATTGGAAGAATCTTGGAATTTCCAAACAGGCGCAGTCGAATACTTCCAAAAACGAAACCTCAGCGAAGTATTCCCCAAACCCGACACCGTCCCGCCCGTTATCCACTACACCACACGCGCCAAACCGTGGTTGTGCGATTATGGCGAAATTCCTTTTATCGAAGTCTATTGGCAATACTATTGCGCCGATTGGCCGAAAGCGTAACTTCAGGTAGGAACTTCCATTCTCTACAATTATCTTTAAACAACCCATCATCAAAAACAAAAGGCCGTCTGAAATCGTTTCAGACGGCCTTTGAGCCATAAAAAACAGGCAGAACATTCTGCCTGTTTTGTGTTCAAACCCGACCGTAAAGCAGGCTTTTTCACCTACCCTCAACCGGCGTCATCGTTATCCGATTAAATACCGCGCAACAATTCATTCACGCTGGTTTTCGCACGGGTTTGCGCGTCCACGCGTTTGACGATAACTGCGCAGTAGAGGCTGTGGCTGCCGTCTTTGGAAGGCATGCTGCCAGATACGACAACCGAACCAGCCGGTACGCGGCCTTGATAGATTTCGCCGGTAGTGCGGTCGAGGATTTTGGTGGATTGACCGATGAACACGCCCATAGAAATCACGCTGCCTTCTTCGACAATCACGCCTTCGACGATTTCAGAACGCGCGCCGATGAAGCAGTTGTCTTCAATGATGGTCGGGCTGGCTTGCAAGGGTTCGAGTACGCCGCCGATGCCGACGCCGCCGCTCAAGTGAACGTTTTTACCGATTTGTGCGCAAGAGCCGACAGTCGCCCAAGTGTCGACCATCGCACCTTCGTCAACGTATGCGCCGATGTTGACATAAGAAGGCATCAACACGACATTTTTCGCCACAAAGCTGCCGCGGCGGGCAACCGCACCCGGAACTGCGCGGAAGCCTGCGCTGCGGAATTCGTCTTCAGACCAGTCGGCAAACTTGGTCGGCACTTTGTCAAAATATTTGTTCACGCCGTCGTTGAGGATTTCATTATCCTGAATGCGGAAAGACAGCAATACGGCTTTTTTCGCCCATTCGTTGACTTTCCATTCGCCCACACCCAAACGCTCGGCAACGCGCAGTTTGCCGGAGTCGAGTTGATGAATGGTTTCCAAAACCGCTTCACGCACTTCCGGGGTAACGGTATTCGGATTGATTTCGGCACGGTTTTCAAAAGCCGTTTCAATGATGTTTTGCAAAGACATGTTGATTCCTTCAAGAGATCAGGGCCGTCTGAAACCTATTCAGGCCGCCCTATTACAAATATTTAACTCGTTATTTTGCCATGTAAAAGCGATTTCGTCAGCTATTAACATGATGAGTGCCGCGCGTTACACGGCCGGATTTCGGCTAGGCCAAGATTTTCAGACGGCCTGTTCAAGTGAATGGAATAGCATTTATTTTCTAACTAATTTTCCAGCTACGATATGCAAGCTGTCGATTCTACCGACACGCCGTGCCGATAAATCAATTACCACCAATCTTTTGTAGAAGATTTTCAGCCACCACGCCACATTCAATATTCCGCTTTAACGGTTTCGCATTTAAATCCTTCAAGGCCGTCTGAAAATCGGCAAAATCCATCAACTGCGAACCGAAACGGCGCATATGTTCCGTATCCTGCTGACAGTCTATCAGCGCAACGCCCAAATCCGCCAAAAATGGGACGGCGCAGGCAAACGCAATCTTTGACGCATCGGGACGCAAAGCAAACATCGACTCGCCATAAAACACACAGCCGATTTGCACGCCGTAAAACCCGCCAGCCAACTGCATTTCGCCTTGTTCATCCGGCAGCCAGCATTCAAACGAATGCGCATACCCCTGATGGTGCAACTTCAAATAGGCCGTCTGAAACGCAGGTTCTATCCACGTTCCGTCCTGTTCCGGACGCGGCACATCGGCGCAATGGGCAATCACTTTTTCAAAACAGCAGTTGACCGTTACCCGATACGGCTTGTTACGCAAAGTTTTGGCGAGCGAACGGCCGATATGCAGGCTTTCCGGCACAATCACGGCTCGCGGCGCAACCGCATACCAGAAAAACCAACCGTCGCGGCTAAACCACGGAAAAATCCCCTGCCCATACGCCGACAACAGCCGCCCCGTATCCAAATCGCCGCTGACACCGACCAAGCCGTCGCATTCTGCCAAAGCGTAAGACGGTTCGGGGAAACGATAATCCCGTGGCGCAAGTAAAGGAATTTTCATCGTAAAGCCCATAAAGTTTCAGACGGCCTCAAGCTGAAAACGCCCAAGGCCGTCTGAAAAATCAACATACAAACTGATTAACGTTTGGTTTTGGTTTGGCATTCGCCGCATACGCCGTACATATACAGCGCGTGATCGACGATGCGGTAGCCGTTTTCTTCGGCGATTTTGTCTTGCAGCGCTTCGATTTCCGGATTGTGGAATTCGGTTACTTCGCCGCATTTCACGCAAACGATGTGGTCGTGATGATCGCCTTTGTCCAATTCGTAAACCGCTTTACCGGTTTCAAAATGGTGGCGTTGCAAAATGCCGGCCTGTTCAAACTGGGTCAGCACACGGTAAATCGTCGCCACGCCGATTTCCACGCCCTCTTCCAACAGGATGCGGTACACATCTTCCGCACTCAAATGCTCCTCGGCATGAGTCTCGAACAAGTCCAAAATTTTCAAACGCGGACCCGTAACTTTCAAACCACTGTCTTTCAATTGCGCAATGTTGCTGAATTTTTCCATAATATTCAATATCCCTGTAAGGTAATAACCGTTATAATACGCACTTTCCGCCCGTTTGCCCACTATTGGGCCGTTAAAGGGCGGCAATCTGCCGCCGGTCTTGCAATTGAAAATCGGCGAAAAGAAAAATTAAGAAGATGATTATCGTTTGCTTTTTAAAAATATTCAAGCGATGATAAACATCTTTTCCGAAATGACACAGAAAGGTAAGCCCGTGAATAAAGCCTTATGCCTTGCCATCGCCGCTATTTTAGGTCTGGCCTCATGCAGTGCCGAGCGCGTATCCAACTTTCCATCCTACAAACTCAAAATCATTCAAGGTAACGAGCTCAATCCTCGCGCCGTGGTTTCCCTGCGCCAAGGTATGACCCGCGACCAAGTCCAACTGCTGCTCGGTACGCCGCTCCTGCGCGACGCCTTCCATGCCGACCGCTGGGATTACACTTTCAACACCAGCCGCAACGGCATCATCAAAGAACAAAGCAACCTGACCCTGTACTTTGAAAACGACGTCCTCGCACGCGCCGAAGGCGATGCCATTCAAAAATCCATCGAAGCAGTTCAAGCCGGACAAAACATCGTTCCGACCACCGAAACCAAGCCGAAATAAGGAAGCCCCATGAGCGCATTGAAAATCGCCATTGCCGGCGTCAACGGCCGCATGGGCCGCGTCTTGGTTGAAGCAGTCAACAACCATCCCGATGCCGTCCTCTCCGGCGCACTCGAGCATTCCGGTTCGGAAGTATTGGGTTTGGATGCAGGCTTCGCCTCCGGCCTCAAAACCGGCGTTGCCATTTCAGACGACGTGGATGCCGTACTGGCCCAAAGCGATGTCCTTATCGACTTTACCCGCCCCGAGCCAACCCTGAAACACCTGCAAAAATGCGTGGAAAAAGACGTCAACATCATCATCGGCACCACCGGTTTTGACGACGCAGGCAAAGCCGCCATCCAAGCCGCAGGCGAAAAAACAGGCGTTGTCTTCGCCGCCAACTTCAGCGTCGGCGTCAACCTGACCTTCCACATCCTCGACACCGTCGCCCGCGTGTTGAACGAAGGCTACGACATCGAAATCATCGAAGGCCACCACCGCCACAAAGTCGATGCCCCAAGCGGTACCGCATTGCGCATGGGTGAAGTCATTGCCGACGCCCTCGGCCGCGACCTCAAAGAATGCGCCGTTTACGGCCGCGAAGGCCACACCGGCCCGCGCGATCCGTCCACCATCGGTTTTGCCACCGTCCGCGCAGGCGACATCGTCGGCGACCACACCGCCCTCTTCGCCACCGACGGCGAGCGCGTGGAAATCACCCACAAAGCCAGCAGCCGCATGACCTTTGCCGCCGGCGCCGTACGCGCCGCAGTTTGGGCAAACGGCAAAAAAGGCCTGTACGATATGCAAGACGTATTGGGTTTGAAAAACCGATAAACCCGCATTATCAGGTTTCATCCCTGACAAGGCCGTCTGAAAGCACAACGTCGATTTTCAGACGGCCTTATTAAAAAGAAAGCCCCACCATGTCCTATCAACAAATTACCATCAACGTCAACGATGCCGTCGCCGAACGCCTTGCCGACGCGCTGATGGAACACGGCGCATTGTCCGCCGCCATTGAAGATGCCTACGCCGGTACAGAAAACGAGCAGGCCATTTTCGGCGAGCCGGGCATGCCGACCGAGCAAATCTGGCAACAAAGCAAAGTCATCGCCCTTTTCGGCGAAAGCGACGACGCCGCTTCCATTATCGAAGCCGCCGCGCAGGAATGCGGTTTGAACGATTTGAAATACACCGGCGAAATCCTTGAAGATCAAGACTGGGTACGCCTGACCCAAGCGCAATTCGACCCGATTCAAATTTCCGACCGCCTGTGGATTACCCCGTCTTGGCACGAAGCGCCCAACGGCAACGCCGTCAACCTGCAACTCGACCCGGGCCTTGCCTTCGGCACCGGCAGCCATCCGACCACCCGCCTCTGCCTCAAATGGCTCGACACGCAGCTCAAAGGCGGAGAAAGCGTATTGGACTACGGCTGCGGCTCCGGCATTTTGGCCATTGCCGCCCTCAAACTCGGCGCAGGCTCCGCCATCGGCGTAGACATTGACGAACAAGCCATCCGCGCCAGCAAAGACAATGCCGCGCAAAACAACGTCGACGCGCAGTTCTACCTGCCGGACGGCCTGCCGCAAGGCCAATTTGATGTCGTTGTCGCCAACATTCTGGCCAACCCGCTGCGTATGCTCGGCGAAATGCTTGCCGCACGCACCAAACAAGGCGGCCGCATTGTCTTGTCCGGCCTTTTGGACGAACAAGTCGAAGAACTCAGCGGCATTTACAGCCAATGGTTCGACATCGAGCCTGCCGAAATCGAAGAAGGCTGGGCGCGATTGAGCGGCGTCAAACGCTAAAGCTGTTTTCCGATACAAAGGCCGTCTGAAATTTAAGCTTTCAGACGGCCTTTTTGTACTTAAAACGCTGAATATTCCAGCAAAATCAGGTATAATTGCCTATTATTTTGACCTTTCGGAACACATCCGCCGCGCCCGTTTGACATTTCATTGCGCGCACGGAAAAATTCCTTGAAATTCAGCAAGAAAAGACCATGACTGACCAAAAACACGAAGAATACGGCGCCGACAGCATACAAGTGCTGGAAGGCTTGGAAGCGGTACGCAAACGCCCCGGTATGTATATCGGCGACACGCAGGACGGCAGCGGCCTGCACCACATGGTGTTCGAGGTGCTCGACAACGCCATTGACGAAGCGCTCGCCGGACATTGCGACAAAATCACCGTAACCATCCATGCCGACAATTCCGTCAGCGTGGCCGACAACGGCCGCGGCATGCCGACCGGCATCCACCCGAAAGAAGGCCGCTCCGCTGCCGAAGTCATCATGACCGTCTTGCACGCAGGCGGCAAATTCGACAACAACAGCTACAAAATCTCCGGCGGCCTGCACGGCGTAGGCGTCTCCGTCGTCAACGCACTGTCCGACTGGGTAACGCTGACCATCTACCGCGACGGCAAAGAACACTTCGTCCGCTTCGTACGCGGCGAAACCGAAGAGCCGTTGAAGGTTGTCGGCGATTCCGACAAAAAAGGCACGACCGTACGCTTCCTTGCCAGCGCGGAAACCTTCGGCAATGTCGAATACAGCTTCGACATCCTTGCCAAACGCATCCGCGAACTTTCCTTCCTGAACAACGGCGTGGACATCGAACTGACCGACGAACGCGACGGCAAACACGAAAGCTTCGCCCTTTCCGGCGGCGTGGCCGGCTTCGTGCAATACATGAACCGCAAAAAAACACCGTTGCACGAAAAAATCTTCTACGCGTTCGGTGAAAAAGACGGCATGAGCGTCGAATGCGCGATGCAATGGAACGACAGCTACCAAGAAAGTGTGCAATGTTTTACCAACAACATTCCGCAACGCGACGGCGGCACCCACTTGACCGCACTGCGCCAAGTGATGACCCGCACCATCAACAACTATATCGAAGCCAACGAAGTGGCCAAAAAAGCCAAAGTGGAAACCGCCGGCGACGATATGCGCGAAGGCCTGACCTGCGTGTTGTCCGTCAAACTGCCCGATCCAAAATTCTCATCGCAAACCAAAGACAAACTGGTTTCCAGCGAAATCGGCCCCGTCGTCAACGAAGTCATCAACCAAGCCCTGACCGACTTCCTTGAAGAAAACCCGACCGAAGCCAAAATCATCACCAGCAAAATCGTCGATGCCGCACGCGCACGCGAAGCCGCACGAAAAGCCCGCGAAATTACCCGCCGCAAAGGCGTGATGGATGGTTTGGGCCTGCCGGGCAAACTGGCCGACTGCCAAGAAAAAGACCCTGCCCTGTCCGAACTCTACCTCGTCGAGGGCGACTCCGCAGGCGGTTCCGCCATGCAGGGCCGCGACCGCAAATTCCAAGCGATTTTGCCGCTCAAAGGTAAAATTTTGAACGTCGAAAAAGCACGTTTTGAAAAAATGCTGGCCAGCCAAGAAGTCGCCACGCTGATTACCGCTCTAGGCGCTGGCATCGGCAAAGAAGAATTCAATGCCGAAAAACTGCGCTACCACCGCATCATCATCATGACCGATGCCGACGTGGACGGCGCGCACATCCGCACCCTGCTCCTGACCTTCTTCTACCGCCAAATGCCCGAGCTGGTCGAACGCGGCTACATCTACATCGCCCAGCCGCCTTTGTACAAAGCCAAATACGGCAAACAAGAGCGCTATCTCAAAGACGAATTGGAAAAAGACCAATGGCTGCTCGGTTTGGCCTTGGAAAAAGCCAAAATTGTTTCAGACGGCCGTACCATCGAAGGCGAAGAGCTTGCCAATACCGCCAAACAATTCCTGTTGGCCAAAACCGTCATCGAGCAAGAAAGCCGCATTATTGACGAACTCGTCCTGCACGCCATGCTGCACGCTTCGCCGGTCGACCTCAGCACGGCAGAAAGCGCAGACCGCGCCGTTGCCGAATTGAGCGGCCTCTTGGACGAAAAAGAAGTCGCACTCGAACGCATCGAAGGCCACGAAGGACACCAGTTCATCAAAATCACACGCAAGCTGCACGGCAATGTGATGGTGAGCTACCTCGAGCCTAAGTTCCTCAACAGCAAAGCCTATCAAACCCTTACCCAAACCGCCGCCGCACTCAAAGGCATGGTCGGAAAAGGGGCGAAGCTCTACAAAGGCGACAACGAATACGACATCGACAGCTTTGAAGCCGCTTTGGACATCTTGATGAGCGTTGCCCAAAAAGGCATGTCCATCCAACGATACAAAGGCTTGGGTGAGATGAACCCGGAACAACTTTGGGAAACCACGATGGATCCTACCGTCCGCCGCCTCCTGAAAGTCCGCATCGAAGACGCCATCGCCGCCGACGAAGTGTTCGTCACCCTGATGGGCGACGAAGTCGAACCGCGCCGCGCCTTCATCGAAAACAACGCCCTGCTGGCACAAAACATCGACGCCTAAGCATGGAAAGATAAAAGGCCGTCTGAAAAACGATTTTCAGACGGCCTTTTTGTTTTTTTGTATTTTATTCACAATATTCTTTTTATAATCCAAAGTCCGATAACTTTTTGTGTTTACTTTCAAGTAAATCATGAATAAATTGCGGTTCTATTTCTAATAATGATTTTACAGTATCATGGATTTCCCAATACTGTTTACTTGGATAGTCAATAATATGCTGTAGATACTCCTTAACGAGCGGTACATACTCTATAAACTGCATTTTCGTGACCAGCCAAAACAACTCACTGATAGAAAAATCTGCCGATGATGCTTTACGAATAATTCTAGCCACAGGAGGAAAGATTTTCTGACGTGCATCATCACCTTTTTGCTGACTCTGATCTGCTTTAGATGCCCAGTAACTGATAAAAGCAGACAAGATATGCCGATCTGTATCATCATAACCATGTAAACGATGATCAATCATTCCCTCTGCCTCCCCTTTCTCAAACATCAAAACCAAAGTATCAAAGCCTTCATCAATACCCCAGTGAGCAAGCAGGCGCGCTGAATCAAATTGCAATACCTCATTTTCATTGGATAGCAATTCGATTAATCCATCTATCCTCTCTTGCGGCACATCCTCCAAGTCAAGCTCTTCTGGAATCGTCGTATAGTCCACATTTTCCGGTACGCTATACAGCAAAAAATCTATTTTTTTCTCATCCATTAATTTGACCCTTAGGCAACTTACTTAAGCCGCGTATTCTAGTAGAACGTTCCAACTGATTCAGATTCGGGACAACCCAAATACCCCATTTGAAACGCTCCAATCCGTTTCCGATTTATTCCGCTTTTCCCAAAATCATCGCATCGCCATAGCTGAAAAAGCGGTATTCCTGTTCCACGGCATGGCGGTAAACGCTGCGGATATGTTCCATGCCCGAAAACGCGCTGACGAGCATCAGCAAGGTTGATTTGGGCAGGTGGAAGTTGGTAATCAATCGGTCGGCAACATTGAAGCGGTAGCCCGGCGTAATGAAAATATCGGTATCGCCGCGACCGGCTTCCAGACGGCCTGTTTCGCATGCGGCGGATTCCAAGGCGCGCATGGAGGTTGTGCCCACTGCCCACACTTTATTGCCGCGCGCTTTGGCGGCTTCAACGGCGGCAACGGTCTCGGCCGGTACGTCAAACCACTCGCTGTGCATTTTGTGTTCTTCAATTTTATCGACGCGCACGGGTTGGAATGTACCGGCACCGACGTGCAGGGTTACTTCTGCGGTTTCTACGCCTTTGGCTTTCAGACGGCCCAATAATTCATCGGTAAAGTGCAAGCCTGCCGTCGGTGCGGCCACTGCGCCTTGATATTTGGCGTACACGGTCTGATAGCGGCTGTCGTCTTCATCATCGGCCGCGCGTTCGATATAAGGCGGCAAGGGCAGATGGCCGTTTTGCTCTAAAAGTTCGTAAACGGTTTGCGCGCCTTCAAATTTCAGGTAAAACAATTCTTCCGCGCGCTCCAGCATGACGGCGCGGATATCGCCTTCAAAAATCAATTCTGTACCCGGTTTCGGCGATTTGGACGAACGGATATGCGCCAATGCGGTATGCGCGTCCAATACCCGTTCAATCAGGGCTTCGATTTTGCCGCCGCTGGCTTTTTGGCCGAACAGGCGCGCCTTCATCACTTTGGTATTGTTAAACACCAGCACATCGCCCGGTGCGACATAATCGGGTAAATCGCCGAAATGTTTGTCTTCAATCGGCAATGTGGGCAAGGCAACCAGAAGCCTGCTGCTGCCGCGCACTTCCGGCGGATGCTGGGCAATCAGTTTTTCGGGCAATTCAAAATCAAAATCGGAAATATCCATCGTCGTGCATAATTTAAAAAAACAGGCGCCATTATACGCGCAAAGTAGGTTTTCAGACGGCATGTTTTGTCGAAAAACCAATAAATTAGAATAAACGCTCTTGGGGAAATCACTTTTTAACGAAAATCAGCGTTCCTTTCTTTTTTCGCCGAAAAACGCCTTTTTTCTATCTTTTACTGGACATTTACCGACAAGTTCGGGAAAATAACCGGATTCATTTTTCAGGCTCCGCCCTGTTCCGACATTATTTAAACGCCGGATGGCAAACCTGCCTTCCGACGTATCAGGAAATCATCTAAAACCACTGCGGCGCATACCTAATATGCACTTTATATGCCGCGCAAAAAAGGAAAAGCAATGGATTTGCGTAAATTAAAAAAACTGATTGATTTGGTCGAAGAATCAGGCATTGCAGAAATTGAAGTTACCGAAGGCGAAGAAAAAGTCCGCATTACGCGCACCACTGCCGCCGCAGCTCCCGTTTATGCTGCTCCGGCACCTGCCGCAGCCGCTCCGGTTGCCGCGCCTGCCGCTGCTCCGGCTGCAGCCGCTCCGGCCGCCGCCCCTGCCACTCGCGATTTGTCCAACGCGCAAAAATCGCCTATGGTCGGTACGTTCTACCGCGCCCCCGGCCCGAACGCCGCCGCTTTCGTCGAAGTCGGCCAACAAGTCAAAGCCGGCGATACTTTGTGCATCATCGAAGCCATGAAGCTGATGAACGAAATCGAAGCCGAGAAATCCGGTGTCGTTAAAGAAATTCTGGTTGAAAACGGTACTCCGGTCGAATACGGCGAGCCGCTCTTCATCATTGAATAATCCGTTTTTTCAGACGGCCTTTATCTTTAAGGCCGTCTGAAATTCCTTTTTCTGTTCATCAAGGACAAACCATGCGTCTGATTTTGGCTATTTTCTTGCCATGGCTTCAGTTTTTCACCATCGGCCGTCCGTTTGCAGGCATCATCTGTCTGATTCTGCAATGTACGCTGATCGGCTGGATACCCGCAGCCATGTGGTCGGTTTACGCCTTGAGCCAATACAAAACCGACCAAAAAATCCGCAACGCATTAGGCGGCCGCTGAGACCGTCTGAACCATCCGGAAAGATTATCATGCTGAAAAAAGTATTGATCGCCAACCGGGGCGAAATCGCCCTGCGCGTCCTGCGTGCCTGCCGTGAAATGGGCATCGCCACCGTCGCCGTCCATTCCGAAGCCGACAAAGACAGCCTGCACGTCAAACTCGCCGACGAATCCGTGTGCATCGGCCCTGCCGCATCCGCACAAAGCTACCTCAACATTCCCGCTCTCATTGCTGCTGCCGAAATAACCGAAGCCGACGGCATCCACCCCGGCTACGGCTTCCTCGCCGAAAACGCCAATTTTGCCGAACAAGTCGAACAATCCGGCTTTGTCTTCATCGGCCCTAAAGCCGACACCATCCGCCTGATGGGCGACAAAGTATCCGCCAAACACGCCATGATCGAAGCCGGCGTGCCTTGCGTTCCCGGCTCTGACGGCGCATTGCCGGACGACGGCGAAGAAATCCTCAAAATCGCCGATAAAGTCGGTTATCCCGTCATTATCAAAGCCTCCGGCGGCGGCGGCGGCCGCGGTATGCGCGTCGTCGAGAAAAAAGAAGACCTCCTCCAGTCTGTCGAAATGACCAAAGCCGAAGCAGGCGCGGCATTCGGCAACCCGATGGTTTACATGGAACGCTACCTGCAACGTCCACGCCACGTCGAAATCCAAGTGATTGCCGACGAACACGGCAACGCCATCTACCTCGCCGAGCGCGACTGCTCCATGCAGCGCCGCCACCAAAAAGTCATCGAGGAAGCACCTGCTCCGTTCATTACTGAAGAAGAACGCGCCAAAATCGGCAAAGCCTGTGCCGACGCTTGCAAACGCATCGGTTATCGCGGCGCAGGTACATTTGAATTCCTGTACGAAGACGGCGAATTCTTCTTTATCGAGATGAACACACGCGTTCAGGTTGAGCATCCGGTTACCGAGCTTATCACCGGCGTGAACATCGTCCAAGAACAATTGCGCATCGCATCCGGCCTGCCTTTGCAATACAAACAGGAAGACATCCACGTTGAAGGCCACGCGTTTGAGTGCCGTATCAACGCCGAAGACCCGTACAACTTCATTCCAAGCCCGGGCCTGATTGAAAGCTGCCACCTGCCCGGCGGCTTCGGTGTCCGCGTCGACAGCCATATTTACCAAGGCTACCGCATCCCTCCTTACTACGACAGCCTGATCGGCAAAGTCTGTGTCGTCGGCAAAAACCGCGACCAAGCCATGGCCAAAATGCGCGTAGCCCTCGATGAGCTGGCGATTACCGGTATCAAAACCAATACGCCGCTGCACCGTGACTTGTTCAGCGATCCGGGTTTCCAAAAAGGTGGTGTCAGCATCCACTACTTGGAACACTGGCTGGAAGAACGCAAAGCCAAACAGGCTAAATAATCCCTTGTCTTGACTAAAAATCAGGCCGTCTGAAACGCAAAATAAAGTTTCAGACGGCCTTTTTTATAACACCATCATTTATAAAAACAAACAATATTAGATTATTAATTAATAATATTTATTCTAAATCGGTTTCATAGTTCCAATAGTTAAAACCTTTCTGTATACTTCAATTCATAGCTTAACGCAAACTATATTTAAATATCGATATTGAAAATTTATTATATTTTGTATAGAAGCATTCCATCCTGGAAACCATTTCATCAACCTATAACAACTTCACAAAGGAAATCACTATGTCTATCTCTAAATGCCCAGTCACCCATCTGACCATGAACAACGGCGCCCCTGTTGCCGACAATCAAAACAGCCTGACCGCCGGCCCACGCGGCCCTCTGCTGGCGCAGGATTTGTGGCTGAATGAAAAACTCGCCGACTTCGTGCGCGAAGTCATCCCCGAACGCCGTATGCACGCCAAAGGTTCGGGCGCGTTCGGTACGTTTACCGTGACGCACGACATCACAAAATACACCCGCGCCAAAATCTTCAGCGAAGTCGGCAAGAAAACCGAAATGTTCGCCCGTTTCACCACTGTGGCAGGCGAGCGCGGCGCAGCCGATGCGGAACGCGACATCCGCGGCTTTGCGTTGAAGTTCTATACCGAAGAAGGCAACTGGGACATGGTCGGCAACAACACGCCTGTGTTCTTCCTGCGCGACCCGCGTAAATTCCCCGACTTGAACAAGGCGGTCAAACGCGACCCGCGCACCAATATGCGCTCCGCTACGAACAACTGGGACTTCTGGACGCTGCTGCCCGAAGCCCTGCACCAAGTTACCATCGTCATGAGCGACCGCGGTATCCCCGCCAGCTACCGCCATATGCACGGCTTCGGTTCGCATACTTACAGCTTTTGGAACGAAGCGGGCGAACGTTTTTGGGTGAAATTCCATTTCCGCAGCCAGCAAGGCATTAAAAACCTGACCAACGAAGAAGCCGCAAAAATCATCGCCGACGACCGCGAAAGCCATCAGCGCGACCTGTACGAAGCCATCGAGCGCGGCGAGTTTCCGAAATGGACGATGTATATCCAAGTCATGCCTGAAGCCGATGCGGAAAAAGTGCCGTATCATCCCTTTGATCTGACCAAAGTTTGGCCGAAAAAAGACTATCCGCTGATTGAAGTGGGCGAATTCGAGTTGAACCGCAATCCCGAAAACTTCTTCGCCGATGTGGAACAATCCGCCTTCGCGCCGAGCAACCTGGTTCCCGGTATCGGCGCCAGCCCCGACAAAATGCTGCAAGCCCGCCTGTTCAATTACGCCGACGCGCAACGCTACCGCCTGGGGGTGAACTTCCGCCAAATCCCCGTCAACCGCCCGCGTTGCCCTGTTCACAGCAACCAGCGTGACGGACAAGGCCGTGCTGACGGCAACTACGGCAGCCTGCCGCACTACGAACCCAACAGTTTCGGCCAATGGCAGCAACAGCCCGACTTCGCCGAACCGCCTTTGAAAATCAGTGGCGACGCGGCGCACTGGGACTACCGCCAAGACGATGACGACTATTTCAGCCAACCGCGCGCCTTGTTTAACCTGATGAACGACACGCAGAAACAGGCTTTGTTCGGCAATACCGCCGCAGCCATGGGCGACGCCCCCGACTTCATCAAATACCGCCATATCCGCAACTGCTACCGTTGCGATCCGGCATACGGTGAAGGCGTGGCGAAAGCCTTGGGGCTGACTGTCGAAGATGCCCAAGCGGCACGAGCCAACGACCCGGCTTTAGGTCAACCTGGTTTGCTGTAAGGAGGCATTATGTGGATAGAAATTGAAGAAATCTTGTCTCAAGCTGTCCGATACAGCCGTTTGAGCAAAAAGTAACGAACGGTTTAGATCATTAATCAGGCCGTCTGAAACACAAAATAAAGTTTCAGACGGCCTTTTTTGATGATGAAGTTTATTTAACTGCTTCTGATTCAATGGAACTGGCTACCCTTATTTCTCCGTAAATCATGGCATGCCCCTCACTATCTCACGCCTCTACCGGCAAATAAAAAAACCGCACGGCTGCTTGCCGTGCGGTTTTGCTTTTTGTCTGAAGGTTTCAGACGGCCTTACATCATGCCGCCCATACCACCCATGCCGCCCATATCAGGCATAGCAGGTTTTTCTTCAGGGATTTCAGCGATCATGCAGTCTGTGGTCAGCATCAGGCCGGCGATAGATGCGGCGTGTTGCAGCGCGGAACGGGTTACTTTGGCAGGGTCGAGTACACCCATTTCGATCATGTCGCCGTATTCGCCGGAGCCTGCGTTGTAACCGTAGTTACCTTCGCCTTCCAACACTTTGTTCACAACCACGCTAGGTTCGCCGCCTGCGTTGGCAACGATTTGGCGCAGCGGAGATTCAACGGCGCGCAAGACGATTTGTACGCCTGCGTCTTGGTCGGCATTGCCGGTGTGCAGGTTTTCCAAAGCAGCACGGGCGCGCAACAGGGCTACGCCGCCGCCTGCAACCACGCCTTCTTCAACGGCTGCGCGGGTAGCGTGCAGCGCGTCTTCCACGCGGTCTTTTTTCTCTTTCATTTCCACTTCGGTAGCGGCACCGACTTTGATTACTGCCACGCCGCCGGCCAATTTGGCAACGCGCTCTTGCAGTTTTTCTTTGTCGTAATCGCTGGTTGCGGTTTCGATTTGTTGGCGGATTTCGGCAACACGCGCTTCGATTTGGGCTGCGTCGCCGAAGCCGTCGATGATGGTGGTGTTTTCTTTACCGATTTCGATGCGTTTGGCTTGACCCAAGTCTTCCAAAGTGGCTTTTTCCAAAGACAGGCCGACTTCTTCGGCGATTACAGTACCGCCGGTCAGAATGGCGATGTCTTGCAGCATGGCTTTACGGCGGTCGCCGAAGCCTGGGGCTTTCACGGCAACGGTTTTCAGGATGCCGCGGATGTTGTTCACCACCAAAGTCGCCAAGGCTTCGCCTTCTACGTCTTCAGCAATAATCAAGAGCGGACGGCTGGCTTTTGCCACTTGTTCCAAAACAGGCAGCAGGTCGCGGATGTTGCTGATTTTTTTGTCGAACAGCAATACAAACGGATTGTCCAGCGCGGCGATTTGTTTTTCTGCGTCGTTGATGAAGTAAGGGGACAGGTAGCCGCGGTCGAACTGCATACCTTCGACGACATCCAATTCGTTTTCCAAAGATTTGCCGTCTTCAACGGTAATCACGCCTTCTTTGCCGACTTTTTCCATCGCTTCGGCAATAATCGCGCCGACTTGTTCGTCGGAGTTGGCGGAAATCGAGCCGACTTGGGCGATTTCTTTGGAAGTGTCGCAAGGTTTGGCGATGTTTTTCAGCTCTTCAACCAAAGCGGCGACGGCTTTGTCGATACCGCGTTTCAGGTCGGTCGGGTTCATGCCGGCGGTCACGTATTTCATGCCCTCGGCAACGATGGATTGTGCCAATACGGTTGCAGTAGTGGTACCGTCGCCGGCTACGTCGTTGGTTTTAGACGCAACTTCTTTCACCATTTGCGCGCCCATGTTTTCGAATTTATCTTTCAATTCGATTTCTTTTGCAACAGACACACCGTCTTTAGTGATGTGCGGGCCGCCGAAAGCGCGGTCGAGTACCACGTTGCGGCCTTTAGGGCCCAAAGTTACGCGTACGGCGTTTGCCAATACATTGACGCCGTTTACCATTTTTTGGCGAACTTCATTGCCGAATTGTACGTCTTTTGCTGCCATTTAAATTCTCCAAATCAATATTAAAAATCTGTTCGAGGCCGTCTGAAAACTTCATGTTTGATTCAGACGGCCTTTGGTTCTGAAACTTAATTCAACAATTATTCAACGATACCGAAGATGTCTTCTTCACGCATTACCAACAGCTCTTCGCCGTCGGCTTTTACAGTTTGACCGCTGTATTTGCCAAAGATCACTTTGTCGCCGACTTTGACATCCAGCGGACGGCGCGCACCGTCTTTACCGATTTTGCCCGCACCCACGGCGATTACTTCGCCCATGTCGGGTTTTTCAGCAGCCGCACCCGGCAAAACGATGCCGGAGGCAGTTTTTTCTTCAGCTTCTAAGCGTTTGACGACTACGCGGTCGTGTAAAGGGCGGATGGTCATGTCTTAATGCTCCGATAAATAAATAGATTGAAAACAATTGTCTGTCGGACATGACAGACACGGTTTGCTTGGAAATAGCGACACGCTTATGGAAAGCCTGCCGTAATGGCGGATAGATTTGGGTTGTTTGCGACAAATTCAAGGGAAAAAGTAAAAAATTCTATGCAGTCTTTCCAAATATTTTCATACGCAAAAATGCCCGATCACTTATTTTTCAGACGGCCTGATATACCAACTGCAAAGTTCGTTTAAAAACAACCCACTTCCTTAACAAATTCAATACAACTCTTTACAACTGTTTCTTTTATATGCATTATTATAAATGATGATTATTCTTAATTGCATATTTTAAAGATAATTTCTCTTTATTTGCTTTTATTTTTTTATTACTGTCATTTTATTAAGGACATTTCTCAATGAATACGCCCCTGTTTCGACTGAGCCTGCTGTCACTGACACTGGCAGCCGGTTTTGCACACGCAGAAAATGAAGCCAAAGACAATGTTGTACTCGATACCGTTACCGTCAAAGGTCAAGCCACAAGCGCCACACACCGCGTAACGACGAAACGTATGGAAGAAACGACTTCCACTGATTTAAAAGACGTATTGTTCAACGAACCCTCTATCAGTTTCGGCGGCGGCAACGGTCAGTCGCAGTGGGTGACCATCCGCGGCATGGGACAAGACCAAATAGACTATAAAGTTGACGATACTTACACCGACAGCCAGATTTTCCACCACAACGGCCGCTTTATGCTTGACCCCGCATTGGTAAAAGTCGTTGCCGTGCAAAAAGGTACGGGTTCGGCCTCCGCAGGTATCGGCGCAACCAGCGGCGCGATTGTTGCCGAAACGGTTGAAGCCAAAGACTTACTGAGAGAAGGTCAAAACGTCGGTTTCAAAGTCAATGCCGGCATCAGCAGCAATAAAGGCTATTCACGCGGCGCAAGCGTTTACGGTCAGGCAGGCGGTTTTGATGCTTTGGTTTCAGGCAATTTCGTACGCGACAAAGAATACACGGCAGGCAAAGGCTACCGTAATCTGCTCGGAAGCGATAAGGTTTTAAACAGTGGATTGGGTTCACGCGGTTTGCTGGGCAAAATCGGCTATCGTTTCAACGAGGACAACCGTATTGAATTAAGCCACCGCCAAGAAAAACAATATGGAGAACGCGCCCTACGCGAAGAGTTCGATTTCTCG
Organism: Neisseria sp. HMSC070A01; assembly: GCF_001810165.1. Taxonomy (NCBI): domain Bacteria; kingdom Pseudomonadati; phylum Pseudomonadota; class Betaproteobacteria; order Neisseriales; family Neisseriaceae; genus Neisseria; species Neisseria sp. HMSC070A01. Next base: position 303,219 of record NZ_KV800123.1, read on the forward strand.
CAAGTCTTCCAAACCGACCGCCGCACAGGTCAATACGTTTTGGATGCCAACGGCAACCGCATTCCGAATACCGCCAACAACTCGCCGCGTTACCGCACGCTGACCCAAGACACCACCAACTTGGAATTCAAAGGCGGAAACTTGGGCTTTATCGACAAAATCAAAGCCAATGTTTACCGTTTGAATACCAAACGTGATGAAGTCCCCAATCCAAATTATGAATTGGACGGCGAAGTACGGACATACGGAGCCAATCTGAATCTCGACAGCCGTCTATTTGACCGCCATACCCTGAAATACGGAGTAAACTGGCGCACTCAAAAAAGCAGCTCAAACGGAGAAAACAGCGAGAAGAAAAACGATGCCGGCGTATATGTAGAAGGCATTTGGGATTTCTCTCCGGTTACGCTGACCACAGGTTTGCGCTATGACCGTTGGAAAATGAAAACCAGCAGTAATACAGAAAATTCAGACGGCAACCTCAATCCAAGCATCGGGTTGGTTTATGACATTACTCCTGATTTCTCCATCAACACCAGCCTGAACTATGCAACCCGCAGCCCCCGCCTGTACGAAGCAGCTTTAGCAAACAACAGGCCGATTGTTTCATCGCCTGATTTGAAAGCAGAACGCTCGCGAAATGCAGAAATCGGCTTTAACTACCACTGGAATTCTGCCCTGACGCTCTCCGGCAGCTATTTCCATCAGCAAATCAAAGATGTACAGGCCATTCGTCAAGAAGGACGAAACTACGTCTGGTATAACGGCGGCAAGCTGAAAAACAGAGGTTACGAACTGAACGCAGCCTACCGCTGGAAAGGTCTGACCGCCCGTGCAGGCGTAGCATACAGCAGACCGAAACTGAACGGCGACACCGCCGACATCGTGACAACCGCCATCCCGATGGGACGTACATGGACGACAGGTCTGTCTTACCAATTCGACAATCCGAATCTGGAAATCGGCTGGCGCGGACGTTATGTCCAAAATGCAGGCTATGCGCCGACCTCGCGCGGCTCTGACGTGGCTCTGAATGTCGTCCGTGCAGGCTACGGCGTCAACGATATCTTTGCCAACTGGAAGCCGACAGGCAAAGACGATTTGAACGTCAACTTCTCCGTCAACAATGTCTTTGATAAAAACTACAAGCCGCACAGCCAACGCGCAGGTGCCAATTCTCTGCCTGAACCAGGCCGCGATGTCCGCCTAAGCGTGAACTACCGCTTCTAAGCAATCAGCTTGAAAAAGCCGTCTGAAAACAAAAGTTTTCAGACGGCATCTAGCTTTATAATCCGATACAAGTTATCATTTCGATTTACTTTATTCCCGACCACGGAGAAACCCCATGTTACGTTTGACCGCTTTAGCCGTATGCTGCACCCTTGCTTTGGGTGCGTGTTCACCGAAAGATTCTGCTTCCAACCAAGCCCAAACTGCTTCCGCTTCTGCCGCCCAAACCGAAGGCGCAGGCCTGACCGTGAAAACGGCGCGCGGTGAGGTGAAAGTACCGCAAAATCCGGAGCGTATCGCCGTTTACGATTTGGGTATGCTCGACACTTTAAACAAACTGGGCGTAAAAACCGGTTTGTCCGTCGACACAAACCGCCTACCCTACTTGGACGAATATTTCAAAACGACCAAACCTGCCGGCACGCTGTTTGAGCCTGACTACGAAGCCTTAAACGCTTACAAACCGCAGCTCATCATCATCGGCAGCCGTGCAGCCAAAGCGTTTGATAAGTTGAACGAGATCGCGCCGACCATCGAAATGACCGCCGAAACCGCCAATCTGAAAGAAAGCTCAAAAGAGCGCATCGACGCGCTGGCGCAAATCTTCGGCAAACAGGCCGAAGCGGACAAGCTGAAAGCGGAAATCGATGCTTCGTTTGACGCGGCGAAAACTGCGGCACAAGGCAAAGGCAAGGGTTTGGTGGTATTGGTCAACGGCGGCAAGATGTCGGCTTTCGGCCCTTCTTCACGTTTGGGCGGTTGGCTGCACAAAGACATCGGCGTTCCCGCTGTCGATGAATCGATTAAAGAAGGCAGCCACGGCCAGCCCATCAGCTTTGAATACTTGAAAGAGAAAAACCCTGATTGGTTGTTCGTCCTTGACCGCGGCGCGGCCATCGGCGAAGAAGGCCAGGCGGCAAAAGATGTGTTGAACAATCCGCTGGTCGCTGAAACGAACGCCTGGAAAAAAGGACAGGTGGTTTACCTTGTTCCTGAAACTTATTTGGCGGCCGGCGGCGCGCAAGAATTGCTGAACGCTTCCAAACAGGTTGCCGACGCATTCAACGCGGCGAAATAGTTGTTTCGGCGGGCGGCAATGCCCACCCTTCCGTTTCACGGCATCCGGACGGCCTTTGCCCAAGCTGTATTTTGGTCATCGGGCCGTCTGAAACGGGCAAGAATGCCCGTTTGCTTCGTTATCTTTTAAAACGATACAACTATAAAATAATGCCTTTGTTTCTTTTACGACCTTATCGTTTATGTTTCACAAGCCCTTTTATTTGAACCTTATCAACGGCATCGCGCTTCTGATATTGTTTGCCGTCAGCCTGTCGGTCGGGGTCGCCCAATTCGACTGGTCCGCCCTGTTTTCGCTCTCCGACAGCCAACAGGTTATGTTCATCAGCCGCCTGCCGCGCACGTTTGCCATTGTGCTGACAGGCGCATCGATGGCCGTGGCCGGCATGATTATGCAGATTTTGATGCGCAACCGTTTTGTCGAGCCGTCAATGGTGGGCGCAAGCCAAAGCGCGGCTTTGGGTTTGCTGTTGATGACCCTGCTGCTTCCGGCCGCGCCGCTGCTGGCAAAAATGTCAGTTGCCGCCGTTGCCGCGCTGATCGGGATGTTGGTCTTTATGCTGCTGATCCGCCGCCTGCCACCGACCGCGCAACTGATGGTGCCTTTGGTCGGGATTATTTTCGGCGGCGTGATTGAGGCGGTGGCCACCTTTATCGCGTATCAAAACGAAATGCTGCAAATGCTGGGCGTGTGGCAACAGGGCGATTTTTCCGGCGTGTTGCTCGGGCGGTATGAGCTGTTGTGGGCAACGGGGGTTTTGGCTTTGTTTGCCTATTTGATTGCCGACCAGCTGACGATTTTGGGTTTGGGCGAAACGGTGAGCGTGAACTTGGGGCTGAACCGGACGGCGATTCTGTGGTCGGGGCTGATTATTGTGGCGCTGATTACGTCTTTGGTGGTCGTGACGGTCGGCAATATTCCGTTTATCGGCCTGGTCGTGCCGAACATCATCAGCCGCCTGATGGGTGACAAGCTGCGCCAAAGCCTGCCGGCAGTGGCCTTGCTGGGCGCGTCTTTGGTGTTGCTGTGCGACATTGTCGGACGCGTGATTGTGTTTCCGTTTGAAATTCCGGTCTCTACGGTTTTTGGCGTAATGGGGACGGTTTTATTTTTGTGGCTTTTATTAAGGAAACCAGCTCATGCCGTCTGAAAAAAATATCGATTTTATGGCAGGAAGCAGCCGTCCGTTGTGGGTCGCCTTTGCGCTGCTGCTGGTTTCCTGCGCCCTGTTTATGACGCTCAACGTCAAAGGCGATTGGGACTTTGTTTTAAACCTGCGCCTGACCAAACTTGCCGCGCTGCTGATGGTCGCCTATGCGGTCGGCGTGTCCACGCAACTTTTCCAAACGCTGACCAACAACCCGATTCTGACCCCTTCGATTTTGGGTTTCGATTCGCTGTATGTGTTTTTGCAGACCTTGCTGGTGTTTACGCTCGGCGGCGTGGGCTATGCTTCCCTGCCGTTGACGGGCAAATTCGGCTTTGAGCTGGTCATCATGATGGGCGGCTCGCTGCTGCTGTTTTACACGCTCATCAAACAGGGCGGACGCGATTTGTCGCGCATGATTTTAATCGGCGTGATTTTCGGGATTTTGTTCCGCAGCCTGTCGTCGCTGCTTTCGCGCATGATTGACCCCGAAGAATTTACCGCCGCGCAGGCGAATATGTTTGCCACCTTCAATACCGTCCACTCGGAATTGTTGGGCATCGGCGCAGTCGTGTTGCTCATCAGCGCCGCCGTGATCTGGCGCGAACGCCACCGCCTCGACGTTTACCTGCTCGGCCGCAATCAGGCCATTAATTTGGGCATCAACTACACGCGCAATACCTTATGGCTGCTGCTATGGATCGCCGCGCTGGTTGCGACCGCGACCGCCGTTGTCGGCCCCGTGAGCTTTTTCGGCCTGCTGGTTGCCGCGCTGGCCAACCATTTCTCCCCGTCGGTCAAACATTCCGTCCGCCTGCCGATGACTTTTTGTGTCGGCGGCATCCTGCTGGTCGGCGGGCAAACCATCTTCGAACACTTCCTCGGCATGCAGGCCGTATTGAGCGTGGTCGTCGAATTTGCAGGCGGATTAGTATTTTTATATTTGGTGTTGAAAAAGAAATAAATTAAATGTGCCCAAACAGCTTCAGGCCGTCTGAAACCCGTGTTAAAAAATATTTAACCATTGAAATGAAACTAAATTTCTGACATGTACTCATAGTAAACATCACTAAATTTACTAAAATTACAAAAAATGAGTACGACATTAAAATACCGTCCCGACTTGGACGGCATCCGAGCTTTGGCCGTCTTGGCCGTTATTATTTTCCACATCGACGCCGCTTGGCTGCCCGGCGGCTTTCTCGGCGTGGATATGTTTTTCGTTTTGTCCGGCTATCTGATTACCACCATTATCAGCCGCGAAATGCAAAACGGCAGTTTTTCGTTTTTAGAGTTTTACAAACGACGCGCGAAACGCATTTTGCCCGTTTTCTCTTTTGTACTTGTGTGTACAACCGCGGCGGCCGCCCTTTTCTTTTTGGCATTCGACCTGCGCCAATACGTCAAATCGGCAGTGTTTGCGTTGCTGTTTTCGGCCAACCTGTTTTTTGCACGGCGCGGCGGTTATTTTGATGCCGACGCGGCAGAAAAACCTTTGCAACACATTTGGTCTTTATCGCTGGAAGAGCAGTTTTACTTTGTTTTTCCGGTTTTGCTGATTGCCTTTTTCCGCTTCAGCAAAGGGCGCAGCATCCGCCAATTCATCCTTTTGCTGATTGTATTGAGCCTGCTGTCCGTCTTTTTGCCCACCTTCGGCATGGACCCTTATTTCCTGCCTTATGTGCGCGCATACGAGCTGCTGATCGGCGCGCTTTTCGCCTTTATTCCGCCCTCGCAAAACAACGACCGCTTCAGCACGCCTTTGGTCGGCTGGGCGATGATGGCGGTGATTGCCGCCATGTTGCTGCTTCCTTACGGCGTGTTGCCCGGTGAAGGTAATATCGAACGGCTGCTGTGCTGTACGGCGGTCGGCGGCTTGATTTACTCGGGCAAAACCCTGCAGACGCAAAACGGCTTCAATACCGCCAAACTGTTGAGCCTCAAGCCTGTTGTGTTTATCGGTTTGATTTCCTATTCGCTGTATTTGTGGCATTGGGTGGTCTTGGCCGTCATGCGCTATGTTTACATGGACAATGCTTTGCCGATGTCCGCGATTGTATTGGCCGTGGTGCTGATGTCGGGCTTGTCCGTTTTGTCCTATTACTTCGTCGAAACACCGGCGCGACGGATAAAGAATTTCACCACCCCAAAATTCATCGGGGTAATCGCCGCCTATTTCGCTCTGCTGATTCCTGCCGCCGGCTACCTGCTGACGGCCAAACCGGCCGCATACGAGGCAAACCTATATACAGTTGACGAAAGTAAAATCTGCGCGGATACCTTGATCAAAACCGACTGCGCTGTCGGCGCGGAAAACCAAAGCAGCAAAGTCCTGCTGATGGGTGATTCCCACGCCGCCCACCTGACGCCCTTTATCGATATGGTGGGCAAACGGGAAGGCTTTGCCGCCGACGTTATCTCGTCCAACAGCTGCGGCGTTGCCTTCGGCTTTATGTTGCCGCAAAGCGACCGCCGTGCCGACCGTTGCAACCCTTACAACCGCTTTATCGCACAAAAGATCGAAAACTATCCGGTGGTCTTTATCTCGCAACGTTGGTTCCTGCATACCGACAAGCCCGGTTTTACGGAGCATTTCGGCAAAATGCTCGACACCCTGATTCAACAGGGCAAGCAGGTTTACGTCTTTGCCGACACGCCGATGAACGCGCAACTGCCCCTGCGCCATTATTACCTGAAACAACGCCTCGGCCTCGACATGCAATACGTTTCCGAGCATAAAAAAGCCGAAATCGCCCGCTCCGCCGAAGCCGACAAGACCATAGAAAACATTGTCAAACAGCGGCCTGCCGTGCATTGGGTCAACATCATGGGGCCGATTCCGGCAGATAAAACCATAGACGGCCTGCCGATATATTTCGACACCAACCACCTCAACACCCACGGTGCGACAAAACTGGCCGAAAAATTTATACAGGACAAACAAATACTCTTAAAATAACATTCATGCCCAAGGCCGTCTGAATATTTCAGACGGCCCGGGCAAACCCGCAAAGGACAACCCTCATGACACAAGAACATTTCCCATCATTCTTCAACCAAGCCCCGACCGTCACCGTCCAAGACGCATTGGCCGACTTCCTCGGTGCAGCCGAACACGGCATCCTCACTTACCACTACGCCGATGCCGTACGCCTGTGCGGCCACTCCTGCCCGACTGTCGCCGGTGCCTACCTGATGGTCATCAAAGGCCTGGAAGCCCTTTACGGCGAAGAGTTGCCGCAACGCGGCGACATCGAAGCCTTCATGCAGGGCGAGCGTGACGAAGGCACAACCGGCGTTACCGCTTCCGTTGTCCAACTCCTTACCGGCGCAGCACCCGAAACCGGCTTTGGCGGCGTAGGTCCTGCCGGACGCTTTGCCCGCCGCCATTTATTGTCCTTTGGTGCAGGCGAAATCAACGGCACACTCGCACTCCGCCGCCGCGATACCGGCAAAACCGTTGCCGTCAGCCTCAACGCCGCGCTCCAACCCTTCGCGCCGCAAATGCGCGACATCATGCCCAAAGCCGTCAGCGGCAGCGCAAGTGCCGACGAACTCAAACAATTCGGCGAGCTTTGGCAAGAACGAGTCCGCGCCTTCCTGATAGATCAAGCCGACAATCCCGAATTTGTGACCGTCAGCGAAATCTAACCATTCCATACAGAAATAAAATTCAGACGGCCTCACGCTGAAAGGCCGTCTGAAACCCCAAGTTTTCCATACTCGAATCCGCCTATGATTACCATCCGCAACGTCAGCCACACCATCGGCAGCAACCCCATCCTCAACGACGTCAGCCTCGACATCCCCGAAGGCGGCATTACCGCGCTAATCGGCCCGAACGGCGCAGGCAAGTCCACCCTCCTCTCCTTTATGGCGCGCCTACAGCCCTTGGTACACGGCGACATCAGCTACGCAGGCAAAGACATCAAAACCACCCCCACCGCCGAACTCGCCCGCACGCTCTCCATCCTCACCCAAGAAAACAGCATCATGAGCCGCATTACCGTGCGCGACCTGCTCATGTTCGGCCGCTATCCCTACCACCAAGGCAGGCCGTCTGAAACGGATAAAACCATCGTCGAAGAAGCACTCGCCGAGTTCCACCTGCAAGGCTTCGCCGACCGCTACCTGACCGAGCTTTCCGGCGGTCAACGCCAACGCGCCATGATTGCCATGGTATTCTGCCAGCGCACCGACTACGTTTTATTGGACGAACCGCTGAACAACCTCGACATGTATCATGCCCGCTCCCTCATGCAGATCCTGCGCCGGCTGACCGACGAGTACAAACGCACCACCGTCGTCGTCCTGCACGACATCAACCAGGCCGCCGCCTACGCCGACCACGTTGTCGCCATGAAAAACGGCCAAGTCGCCATGCAGGGCGCACCCAACGACATTTTCACCGCCGAAAACATCAAATCCCTATTCGATATGGACGTCAACGTCCTCGATTACGAAGGCAAAAAACTGGTTATCCACCACGTTTGAATCCAATAAAAAAGGCCGTCTGAAACCCGATTCTCCACGTTTCAGACGGCCTTTGCCTATTCAAAGCATTTATTTTTTATCGTACAAACCGCGCACCACGCGACCGATCGCGGCGATGCCTTTTTCCAGCGTTTCCGCGTCCTGCGCAATGCTCATGCGGATGCACTCGCCCGCGTGCGGATAATCTTGCGTATCGATGCCGACAAAGAAATGCTCGCCCGGAATAATCAGCGTGCCCTCAGCCTTGAGCATTTCGTACAAGGTTTGCGACGAAACCGGCAGGTTTTCAAACCAAAGCCACAAGAAAATCGCACCTTCGGGCTTGTGGATTTTTAACGGATACGCACCCAATTCGCGTTTGAGCAGGGAAACCGCCGTTTGCGCCTGCCGACGGTAAAACGGCTGAATCACTTGGTCGGCCAACTGTTTCAGACGGCCGTCGTTTAACAGCGGCGCCGCAATCGCCGCGCCGAAACGGGTTGGCGACAAGTTCACAATCGCATTCAAACTGCTGACGGCTTTAACCACTTCCGGCGCAGCGACAATAATGCCGGTACGCACGCCGGGCAGGCCGATTTTAGAAAGGCTGAAGCAGAGGATGATGTTTTCGTGCCAGTTGAGCGTCACATCGCTGTAAATAATATTCGGGAACGGCATTCCGTAAGCGTTGTCGATAATCAGCGGAATCCCGTGTTCCTGCGCCAACGCGTCCAAACGCGCCATCTCGCCGTCAGTCAGCACATTACCGGTCGGGTTGGTCGGGCGAGAACAGCAAATCGCACCGATTTTGCCCGCTTTCAATTCAGGCAGGCTCTCCAGCGCGTCAAAGTCCACGCGGTATTTGAAGAAACCTGCTTCGCCTTCGTGTTCGACAGCTTCGATTTTCGGTTTGACGGAAACAAAGTGCTGCCCTTCGACATGCACGTCGGCATAGCCGATGTATTCGGGCGCGAGCGGCAGCAGGATGGCTTTCTCTACGGAAAGGTCGTCTGAAACCTTGAATTTGCCGCCGAAGAGGTTGAATAAATAGAAAAACGCGTTCTGCGAACCGTTGGTCAGCGCGATATTGTCGGCGGTCAGGTTCCAGCCGTATTCGCGGTTGAGAAAGGCGGTCAACGCGTCAATCAGCGCCGCATCTCCCTGCGGATTGGAATAATTGCCGATATTCTCAACAGCATGTTCCGCCGCCAGTTTGGAGAACACATCGGCGAACACGGCATTGACTTCCGCAATTTTCGCCGGATTGCCACCGCCAAGCATATTGACGGGTTTGTCGCTTTTGAGCGCGTCGCCCAAATCGTCCATCAATTGCAAAATACCACTGTGTTGCGTGAATTTTTCGCCGAATGCTGAAAACTGCATGGAAACTCCGTTGCTGGGTGTGTGAAAACAATAAACCGCTATTATAAGAACAAAGATAGTGTATTACATTGTCAAATATCTTTA
>NZ_KV800124.1:0-356 GCF_001810165.1 Neisseria sp. HMSC070A01
CCTTCGGCTTCCGCTTGGCGTTGTGCTTGTTCTGCTTGTTTATAAATATTTTGATATTTACCCTCTAGATAACCGTCACCAAAACTACTACCTAAATCTACAATACCACTTATAGGGCCACCAAATACACCATCAATAAATCGAGCTACGGACTGTAAAGCATTACTGGCAGCAGCTCCGTAATTGCCTTGCGCGATATTTCGACCGACTTCAGCGGCATAACTGGAGGCGGCATTAGATCCATTTGCAATGCCATTACCTATCATAATTGTATTAGCTGCCTTTTGGAGCTTACCAGACTCAACTTTCTGATTCACAGTCGTATTCATCGTACCAGTTTCGCCGTACTTTCCCGT
>NZ_KV800125.1:0-64450 GCF_001810165.1 Neisseria sp. HMSC070A01
CGAAGGTTCGAATCCTTCCTCCCCAGCCAAATAAAAGCGTGTAAGTTTTCTTACACGCTTTTTTACGCTAAGGGAAAAATAACGCTGAAAAACTTTTTTTTACCCGTCTTTACGCGTATAATCGCGAAATTAGTGTCTTGGACATAGGGCAAAGGGAAGCGTAATGTTTTCTGAGCGTAAATCAAATCTAGAATCAGGTGAAGATATGGCTGCTTATGACAGTTTAATGGTGTTTACCGGTAATGCAAATCCGGAATTGGCGCAACGCGTTGTCAAACATTTGGATATTTCACTCGGCGAAGCCACCGTTTCCAAATTTTCAGATGGCGAAGTGGCCATTGAATTGTTGGAAAATGTACGTGGTCGCGACGTGTTTATTTTGCAACCTACTTGTGCGCCTACCAATGACAACCTGATGGAAGTTTTGACTATGGCCGATGCACTCAAACGTGCTTCTGCTGGTCGTATTACTGCCGCGATTCCTTACTTTGGCTATGCGCGTCAAGATCGCCGTCCACGCTCTGCCCGTGTACCGATTTCCGCTAAATTAGTAGCGAATATGTTGTACTCAGCCGGTATTGACCGTGTGTTGACTGTTGACTTGCATGCCGACCAAATTCAAGGTTTCTTTGATATTCCGGTAGATAATATTTACGCTACCCCGATTTTGTTGAACGACATTAAGCAACAACGTATTGACAATCTGACTGTTGTCAGTCCTGATATCGGTGGTGTTGTACGTGCACGTGCTGTTGCTAAATCTTTAAATGCTGATTTGGCCATTATCGATAAACGCCGTCCTAAAGCCAACGTGGCTGAAGTGATGAACATCATTGGCGACATTCAAGGCCGTACTTGCTTGATCGTAGATGATATGATCGATACGGCAAATACTTTGTGTAAAGCAGCTGTTGCCCTGAAAGAGCGTGGTGCAGATCGTGTATTGGCATACGCCAGCCATGCAGTATTCTCCGGTGAAGCAGTGAATCGAATTGCTTCTTCCGAAATTGACCAAGTAGTTGTAACAGATACAATTCCGTTGTCTGAAGCAGCTAAAAAATGTGAACGCATCCGTCAAGTAACTATTGCCGGTTTGCTGGCTGAAACGGTACGCCGTATCAGTAATGAAGAATCCGTCTCATATCTTTTTAATGAAGAAGTGATGACAGGCAGCATGTTGCTGCCATAACCCCATGTCGTCTTAAGCTGGTCGCGGCCGATGACGACGATTTTATCTAAATTGGAGTATTAAACATGACTTACGAAATTCAAGCCTCTGTACGCGAAGCCCAAGGCACTGGTGCGAGCCGCCGCCTGCGTCGCGAAGGCCAAATCCCTGGCATTCTGTACGGTGAAGGTCAAGAGCCTGTTGCTATCGCTGTAGACCACAAAACTGTATTTTACGCATTGGAAAAAGAATCTTTCCATACCGCTTTGATTAAACTGTCTCTGAACGGTGAAACCAAAGACGTTATCGTGCGTGACTTCCAAATGCACCCGTTCCGTCGCGAAGTTCAACACATCGACTTCCAAGCTGTGAAAGCCGATCAACCTGTACGCATCCGCGTTCCTCTGCACATTGTTAACGCTGAAAACTCTCAAGCTGTTAAACTGCAAGGTGGTCGCGTATCTCTGTTGAACACTTCTGTTGAAGTAATTGCTTTGCCTGCAAACATTCCTGCTTTCTTGGAGCTGGATTGTACATCAGTAGTTGCCGGCGACATTCTGCACTTGTCAGACATCAAACTGCCGGAAGGTGTTGAAAGCGTTTCTCTGAAACGTAACGAAAACCTGGCTGTTGCTACTGTTACCGGTAAAAAACGCTAATCGTAGTGAATATAAGAAAACCGTATCAGATAAGTCTGATACGGTTTTTGTTTGATGTAAGCGGTGATAAATTCCAAATAATGGAGATAAATCCAAAGTACCTTATAAAGTCATTTGCTATAAAACTTGGGTATAGCGTAAAGCGATACGTTTTATAAGATTGAAGCAATTTCTTTGCGAAGCTTATTAAGAAAGCGTCCATGCCGTACCCATTGTGCAGCTGATTCATAATCCTGCTGTTCAAATGCTTGTTTCAAATCTTGATATAGGCTGCTTTGTGCATTTTGGATTTCTTGATCCAATGCTCGGATAGCATCATGGTTTTGTTCCATCTGAGCATCCATTAATGTTTCTCGCCATTCCATTTGTTGCATGAGGAATTCTGGAGAGAAAGAAGTATGTTCAGGTGCGTCAGCATCGATACCTTGCATTTTCAACAGGTACGCAGCGCGGTCAATGGGATTTTTTAAGGTACGGTAGGCTTCGTTGATGGTGGACGACATCATCACTGCCTGCTTTTGCTCGAAGGCGGAGGCTGAAGCGAATTTGTCAGGATGGAAACGGGCAGCCAAGGCGCGGTAGGTTTGCTCCAAGTTTTCGGCGTCGATATCGAAAGCGGGTTCAAGCTGGAAGAGTGTGAAATATTGAGACATAGCGGGATAATTAATGTGAAATTTTCGGCAGAAACCTGATTTTGCCTTATAATCCGCTGATTCTTAATCAAAAGGACTGAATATGAGCAGTAAAGTGCAACACAATAAAGGCAAAATACGCGACAATGCTTTAAAAGCCTTAGTGAAATCCGATTTGTTCCGACACAAGGTGGAACGGAAAAGAAAAGGCAAAGGCAGCTATAACAGGCAGGAAGCGAAAAAATGGCGGGATGGTTTTGATACTGTCCCGCCATTTTTATGTCTTAAACGTGGAAGCTCTCGCCGCAGCCGCAAGAGTCTTTGACATTCGGGTTTTCAAATTTGAAACCTTCCTGCAAACCTTCTTTGGTGTAATCGACTTGCGTGCCGTCCAGATAAACCAAGCTTTTTGGATCGATATAAACGCGCGCGCCGTGTTCTTCAAAAATCAGATCATCCTCGTTCACTTCATCGACAAATTCAAGGTTGTATGCCATGCCCGAGCAGCCGCTGGTTTTCACACCCAAGCGCACACCCAACCCTTTGCCGCGTTTGGTCAGGTAGCTGTTGATGTGTTTGGCTGCGTTTTCTGTGATAGTAATCATGCTTTTTTCCTCATTTCGCAATCATTTTCTGTTTTGCCTGCTTTTTTATTTCAGACGGCATCTTGATTATCAGGCCGTCTGAAAACGCTGTTTTGCCCACTCTATTGCGGCGGCAATGGCAGCTTTAGCCTGCGGACTATTTCTCCAACAGGTCGAGCCGGTTAATTGTGCGCCCCGTTCCAAAATATCGTCTAAATCTGCCGCCGCCAGCTTGGCAATATCATCTAATCCCATTTGCTGCAAACGCTGCAATATGGTTTTACCTATGCCTTCGACAGCAAGTAGGGATTGGACTTCTTCATCAGTAAAAGGCATTTCGCCTCCTTTGATTTTGCAGGTATAACGACTAAATTAAATATAAGCTGCGATTTATTGCCCTCTCCCTAACCCTCTCCCGCGGGGAGAGGGGATAGATTGGCAGGCAGTCCCAAATTTGGCGGCAACTTCAAAAGGATGAAGTTTCTGTGCTCTCAATTCACCCTGTCTGCTTAAGAGGAGAATAAATCACCAGATTTGCTTTTCTCGAAGACTCGCTAGGAGTCTTGGGCACCTGCCGACAAGGGGTCGTTGAATTCGGTTATTTGTTTTCCTGACGTTTGCGATAGTCGGCAACGGCTGCTTTTACCGCATCTTCAGCCAAGATAGAGCAGTGGATTTTAACTGGAGGCAATTCCAACTCTTCGGCAATTTCGCTGTTTTTGATTGCCAGTGCATCGTCAAGGCTTTTGCCTTTCACCCACTCGGTAATCAGGCTGGAAGAAGCGATGGCGGAGCCACAACCGTAAGTTTTGAATTTGGCGTCTTCGATGATGCCTTCATCGTTTACTTTGATTTGCAGGCGCATGACGTCGCCGCAGGCGGGTGCGCCGACCATGCCGGTGCCGACAGACTCGTCGTCTTTGTCGAATGTGCCGACGTTGCGGGGGTTTTCATAGTGGTCAATTACTTTATCGCTGTATGCCATGATGTGGTTTCCTTTATGTTTTTTGATGGTTTAAATGGTTTGTTTGCCGGTTTTCAGACGACCTGAAATTCAGATTTTGCACGCGCCGCCTTCGCAGCCGTCATCGTTTTCCGAATCGACGCCGCCTTCCACGGTAACGCCGTCAAAATCTCCAAGCAGGCTGTCGAGATTGTCGAGGTCAAGTTCTTGTTCGTTCATGGGCTGTATCCTTGATTTTAATGTGGTGGCTTTTAGGTCGTCTGAAAAGGTTTTTTGGGATTTTCAAGACGACCTTTTTATTTATTAGGTAGGTTTAGTTGTTAAGCCCAACATTTCGGGTAGATTGATAGGCTTGTTGGGTTTTCAACCCAATCTACGCTTGCTGATTTAATTTTTTGATATAAGAAATAATCTCACTAAATTCAACTGGCTCATATCCATATGATTTTACAAATTCCACACAAACAGTAACCCACCGACTTTCTCGAAAGAAAGCTAATACAACAGATTTAACCTCTTGATAACCAAGATTTAAATCCTCATTAAAATCTTTTTCCATCAAGGAATGTAGATTACCGTCTAGTCTTCCTTCAAGTATTTTCTTATCATATTTTTCAAATATATCATGGGCTTTATCTAAATCTTCTTCAGACCAATCAAACTCAATAACTAACGATCCGATCGGATTATTCGAATAATTTTGATAGCTATTCAACATGCTTATATGGAATTTAATTTTTGCAATTTCTTCCTTTTGGTTTTCTAGAAGTTTTTGTACGTCAAAATACTGTCTATCGTCTACCATCATAAAATCCTTTTATCTTTTTACCCTATTATTTTATTGCCATTTGAAATCATTAATGCAATATCCGATTGCAAGGCATGTTTAATTTCCAGGATAGACTCTTCCGCACTTTTTTGTTCATAATAGCGATTGTATTTAGAGAGAGTATTCTTCCAACCATTGATCTTTTGTCCCAGCACAGGATTCGAAAATTTATCATCACTAGCAATAGCTAATTGCGATACTGCTGACATAAGTTTCTCAATTTCTGCGATCTCTGCATCAATTTTTACACCTCGTAAATGTCTAGCAGGTAACTTCCCAATTTTTTCATAACAATAGCGTAGATTTAAAACCATATCATGCAAATCTCTACGATTAGATATTTCATCTCTTAATTTCTCTGTTTGTTTTTTCAATCCCCATGCTTTAACAGCCGATACAATGCTGACAATACCTGCAATAATATTGATAAAAGTATTTATTTTTTCCATTTGTAATCTGTGTTCAAAAAATTTTGATTCAAAATTAGTCTATTTTCAGACGACCTGTATAGGCCTATATGTTTAGAGATCGTCTGAAGTTTAGTCAGCTAAATATTTGTACCTTTATCAATGCGCCGCCCATTCAATCGAATTCAAATCAATCCCATCTTTGAACATTTCCCACAGGGGCGACAGTTCGCGCAGTTTGCCGATTTTGGATTTGATTAGTTCAGCGGCGAACTGCACTTCTTCTTCGGTGGTCATGCGGCCGAAGGTGATGCGCAGGGATGAGTGTGCCAATTCGTCGTTGCGGCCGAGTGCGCGTAAAACGTAGCTTGGCTCAAGGCTGGCGGAGGTACAGGCGGAGCCGCTGGATACGGCGAGTTCTTTCACTGCCATAATCAGGCTTTCGCCTTCGACGAAGTTGAAACTGACGTTTAGGTTGTTCGGGGCGCGGTGTTCGAGGTCGCCGTTGATATAGACTTCTTCGATGCCTTCGATACCTTTGAGGAAGATGTCGCGCAGTTTGCGGTAGTGCGCCATGTCTTGCTCGAGTTCTTCTTTGGCGATGCGGAAGGCTTCTCCCATGCCGACGATTTGATGGGTCGGCAGGGTGCCGCTGCGGAAGCCGCGTTCGTGGCCGCCGCCGTGCATTTGGGCTTCGAGACGCACGCGTGGTTTGCGGCGTACATACAGGGCGCCGATGCCTTTGGGGCCATATACTTTGTGACCGGACATGGACAGCAAATCAACTTTGGCGGCTTCAACGTCGACAGGCACTTTGCCGCATGCTTGCGCGGCATCGACGTGGAAAATGATTTTGCGTTCGCGGCAGATTTCGCCGATGGCGGGAATGTCTTGCACCACGCCGATTTCGTTGTTTACCCACATTACGGAAACGAGAATGGTGTCTTCGCGGATGGCGGCTTTCAGTACGTCTAAATCAACCAAGCCGTTTTCTTGTACGTCCAGGTAAGTTACTTCAAAGCCTTGGCGTTCGAGTTCGCGCATGGTGTCGAGCACGGCTTTGTGCTCGGTTTTGACGGTGATGAGATGTTTGCCTTTGGTTTTGTAGAAGTTTGCCGCGCCTTTGATGGCGAGGTTGTCGGATTCGGTCGCGCCGCTGGTGAAGATAATTTCTTTGGGGTCGGCGTTAATCAGGGCGGCGATGTCGGCGCGGGCTTTTTCGACTGCCTCTTCTGCTTCCCAGCCGAATGCGTGGCTGTTGGAAGCGGGGTTGCCGAAGGTTTCGGTCAGGTAGGGAATCATTTTTTCGGCAACGCGTTTGTCAACGGGGGTTGTGGCGGCGTAGTCGAGGTATACAGGGGTTTTGACGGTCATGGTTTGCTCTTTCGTTGGGTCATCTGCCTGCGGTCTTTGCCGTAGGTCGGTTTAATGAATGTGTGTAAAGGTAACGACATGACTGCTGTCGCTGCAGTTTTTTTGTTCAATGATGCTTTGCAGCGTAACGCCGCTGAGGTAATCATTGATGGTTTTGTTTAAGTTTTCCCAAAGGTCATGGGTCAGACAGGGGGCGCCGTGGTGGCAGTTTGCTTTGCTGCCGCATTGTGTGGCATCCAGTCGGTCTTCGGCTGCGGAAATGATTTGTGCAATATTGATTTGCTCGGCGGGCGCGGCAAGGATGTAGCCTCCGCCTGGGCCGCGTAGGCTTTCAACCAATCCGGCACGGCGCAGCTTGCTGAATAATTGTTCGAGATAGGAGAGCGATATGCTTTGTCGTTCGCTGATGGCACTGAGTTTGACAGCACCGGTTTGCGCGTTCATCGCCAAATCTATCATGGCGGTTACTGCAAATCGCCCTTTGGTAGTCAGTCTCATGGTGTGGTTGCCTGTGTGGGCGTTTTTATTAGTGGGGGAATTGTCTAATATCTGAGTGTTTCAGTCAAGTATGTGGCGGCTCGGTTTGATTGTTTGTTTAAATGGTGGCATGGGTTGATTTTTAAATCGGAAAATATTTTCTTTATTTTTCTGTAATTTGGATTTGAGGCCGTCTGAAAAAAGGCTATCAACCCTACAAATATCAGGGTTAAAATGTTTTGATTTAATATTGATAGTAATATAGATTATCAAAATTATTCTTAAAATTTAGTTGTTTTGATGGAGCAAAGTGAAGGGTTGTTTGAAATGTTCAGACGGCCTGAACCATCCGTCTTTACCTTAACAGAGGCAATCGACAATGAAATGTGATTTAAGCAAAATAACCTGTATCGAAGACTTGCGCCTTATTGCCAAACGTAAAATGCCGCGTATGTTTTATGACTATATTGACTCAGGCTCTTGGACGGAAACCACTTATCGTGAAAATACTTCGGATTTTAAAGACATCCGTTTCCGTCAAAAAGTATTGGTTAATATGGAGGGACGCAGCCTTGAGACCAAAATGATCGGGCAGGATGTGAAAATGCCGGTAGCGATTGCACCGACCGGTTTCACGGGTATGGCGCACGCCGACGGCGAAATCTTGGCGGCGCGGGCGGCGGAAAAATTTGGTATTCCGTTTACGCTGTCGACCATGTCCATTTGTTCGATTGAAGATGTGGCTGAAAACACCAGCGCGCCGTTTTGGTTTCAGCTTTATGTGATGCGCGACCGCGAGTTTATGGAAAACCTGATTAAGCGTGCGAAAGATGCTAACTGCTCGGCTTTGGTTTTGACAGCCGATTTGCAGGTTTTGGGTCAGCGCCACAAAGACATCAAAAACGGCCTGTCTGCGCCGCCGAAACCGACCATCGCCAATTTAATCAATTTGGCGACCAAACCGGAATGGTGCATGAAAATGCTGAATACGGAACGCCGCACCTTCCGCAATATTGTCGGTCATGCGAAAAACGTGGGCGATTTGTCTTCGCTGTCTTCATGGACTTCCGAACAATTCGACCCGCGCCTGAGCTGGGACGATGTGGCGCGCATTAAGGATTTGTGGGGCGGCAAGCTGATTATCAAAGGCATTATGGAACCTGAAGACGCGGAAAAGGCAGCGAAAAGCGGTGCGGACGCATTGGTTGTTTCCAATCATGGCGGCCGTCAGCTTGATGATACCGTATCCGCCATCAAAGCTTTGCCTGATGTAGTCAGCGCGGTGGGCAGCGATATCGAGGTTTGGATGGACAGTGGCATTCGCAGCGGTCAGGATATTTTGAAGGCTTGGGCTTTGGGTGCAAAAGGTACGATGATAGGCCGGGCGTTCCTGTATGGTTTGGGTGCGTATGGTGAAGAAGGCGTAACCCGTGCGCTGGAAATCCTGTATAAAGAAATGGATATTTCCATGGCGTTTACCGGTCACCGCAATATTCAAGATGTGGATTCCAGCATTTTGCGTTCTACGCGTTGGACTCAAGATGAATTTTAATTTTTAAACATAAGAAAAGGCCGTCTGAAAATCTGTTTTCAGACGGCCTCTTTATAGACTGCTATTTCTCGTTTTTGCGATACCATTCGATGAAGGCATCAGGTTTGACAAAGCCTAATAAGGCTTCGCTATGACTGCCGTCGGCGCGGACAACAAACACGCCCGGAGGGCCGAAGAGGCCGTATTCTTTCAGTAAGGCCTGATGGCCGGGAGTATTGGCAGTCACGTCGATTTGGAAGAAGCGCTGCATATCGACCGCTTCGTGTACCTGCGGCTGGTTGAGCGTGTAGGCGGCCATTTCTTTGCAGGATACGCACCAGTCGGCGTAGAAATCAATCAGCACGGGCTTGCTTGGATCGGCTTTCAAGGCGGCATCCATAGCGGCTTTGAGTTCGCCGACATCGGTAAACATCTTGCCGTGGTCGGTTTCTTGTCCGTCTTCTGATGGAGGAACCAGCGTTAGGAAGTGGTGCAGGGCGGTGGTTTGTTTATTGAAGCTTTGCCAGCCAAACCACGAGCCGCCAATCAGCAGTAAAAAGCCCAATACGGCGGCAACTGTTTTCAGACGGCCTTTTTGTTTGCCTGATTTTGCCAAAAGCATCAGGGCGGGAACAATCATCAGCAAGGTGTAGAGGCCGACTACTGCGAAATAGGGCAGATGCGGCGTGGCGAGATATACGGCAACGGCCAGCAAAATGAAGCCGAATGCGTATTTGATGCCGTTCATCCAGTCGCCTGCTTTAGGCAGGATATGGCCGCCGAATGTGCCGATGATAATGAGCGGTACGCCGGTGCCAAGTGCCAAGACGTAAAGCGCGAGGCCGCCCAACACGGCATCGCCGGTCTGGCCGATATAGCCCAAAGCAAATGCCAGCGGAGGCGCAACGCACGGGCCGACAATCAGCGCAGACAAAATACCCATGATGAAGACGGAAACGATTTTACCGCCGGAGAGTTTGCTGCTTTGATTTTGGAAATAGGATTGGACGGAGTTGGGCAGCTGGATATTGAAGAAGCCGAACATCGACAGCGCCAATACCACCATCAACGCAGCGGCGGCAAGTACGACCCAAGGTTGTTGCAGCCATACGGTCAACAGCGCGCCGGTCAAACCGGCAATCACGCCGACCAAGGTGTAGGTCAATGCCAAACCTTGTACATAAACCATAGACAAGGTAAACGCGCGGCCTTTGCCGGCTTTTTTATCGCCCACGACAATACTGGAAACAATCGGCAGGAGCGGATACATGCAGGCAGTAAAGCTTAAGCCCAAACCTGCGACAAAAAACGCCAACAGGTTGGCGTTTAAAGTATCCCAAGAGAGCTTGAAGCGGCTGCTGTCGGGATTGTTTGCACTAGGCTGGGCAGGCATTGGGCCGTCTGAAGAGGTGGACGGTTGTAAAAAGCGGTCTTTGGCAGAAACCGGCTCATCGCTTTGCGGCTGGTAAACCCCGTTGCCTTTTACGTCAAACTCAGTATCCACCGGCGGATAACACACACCGGCCTCGGCGCAGCCTTGATAAGTCAGCGTCAGTTTGTATTGCGGCGCGGCTTGTTTGTAAGGCAGGTCAACCTGTGCGGTATGGTGGTAAACCGTTTGTTTGCCGAAGAATTCGTCTTCTTTTTCTTCGCCTTTGCTGAATTTGGGTTTACCCAAGACTTTGTCCGGATCGGTTGCTGCAACGATTTTGGACTGGTACATATAGTAGCCGTCAGCGATTTTGAACTGCACGCTGACGCCTTGATCAGTTACATTGACTTGAGGCACAAAGGCTTGCTCGGGAGGCAGCAAATCATTGGCATCTACTGCGAATGCGAAGCTGCTCAAGCCTAAAAATGCAATGAGGAAATAAAGGAATTTTTTCATAATATCCACGGATATGCCGTTGAGAAACCGTCATTATAAATGATGGGAAAACAATCGGCTTAATTTAAGTTAAAGATTACGCGAGTTGTCTAATTCTTTTGAATTATATCGGATTACAGTTAACCGTACATGAGCGATAGTCTCATGTTATCGTTCAATTTATGCCAAAGGCCGTCTGAAACGTTCAGACGGCCTTTGT
The DNA here is from genome assembly GCF_001810165.1 of Neisseria sp. HMSC070A01. Classification (NCBI taxonomy): domain Bacteria; kingdom Pseudomonadati; phylum Pseudomonadota; class Betaproteobacteria; order Neisseriales; family Neisseriaceae; genus Neisseria; species Neisseria sp. HMSC070A01. The sequence goes on from NZ_KV800125.1 coordinate 10,713, forward strand.
TGCTATTCGGCTTAACTTTAAGGATAAGCGATATAAGCGTAAGCGGAATGGTTGTGTATCGATTCGAAGTTTTCGCTTTCGACGACGAATGATTCAATGCGTTTGTCGGCTATTAACACCGTGGCCACATCACGAACCATGTCTTCGACAAACTTCGGATTTTCGTATGCTTTTTCCGTTACATACTTTTCGTCAGGGCGTTTGAGCAAGCCGTAGAGCTGGCAGCTTGCCTGTGCTTCAACGTAATCGATGATTTCTTCAATGCCTACATCCGCATTCGCAATCAGACTGACGGTTACATGCGAACGTTGATTGTGCGCGCCGTATTGGGAAATTTCTTTGGAGCACGGACACAAGGAAGTAACCGGAACCATCACTTTCAAGCTGTGGCTGTATGTACCGTTTTTGGTTTCGCCGGTCAGGGTAACATCATAGTCGAGCAGCGATTGGATGCCGGAGACCGGCGCGCTCTTCTTGCGGAAAAACGGGAAGGACACGCTGATTTTGCCGGAATGCGAATCCAGCAGGGCAACCATGTCGGCAGTCAGCTTGTGCAGCGTATCGAAATCCAAAGCATCGGTTTGTTTTTCCATCAGGGCGACAAAGCGCGACATATGCGTGCCTTTTTGGTCGGCAGGCAGGAAAACCGTCATGGTCAGGCGGGCGACGGTGGATTGTTCGCCTTCTTTGCTTTTGAGGGAAATCGGAAAGCGCAGGTCTTTGATGCCGACCTGATTAATCGGCAGGTTGCGTAAATCGCGGCTGGATTGCACGTCTGCAATGGCGTTCATGCGTTGTATGTCCTTCATGATAGGATTGTTGAGATGCGTGTAGGGGAATCGGCTCGTGTCGGCCGATTTGCAAATGCGAGATTATATCACTTGCTTTATCCGCCTGCATTGATTGTTTCTATTTTTCAGATAGTGATAAAATCTTCGATTATTCACATCTACATAGGCAGAGACCCAATGAAATTCGCCACGAAAGCCATCCATTCCAGCTACGATTGCGACGAACACAACCGTGCGCTGATGCCGCCGATTTATCAAAACAGTATGTTTGCGCTGCACGAAATCGGCGAGCAGGTTCCTTACCGCTATTCGCGTCTGAGCAACCCGACCCGCCAAGTCTTGGAAGATACCGTTGCCGATTTGGAGCACGGTGCGGCCGGTTTTGCGTTTTCCAGCGGCATGGCGGGGATTGATGCCGTGTGGCGCACTTTCCTGCAACCTGGCGATACCCTTGTTGCCGTCGCCGATATTTACGGCGGCGCTTATGATTTATTGGTCGATGTTTATCAAAAATGGGGTGTGAACGTTATTTTTGCCGATTTGGGCAATCCGGATAATTTGGACGAGCTGCTCAAAGCACACAATGTCAAACTGGTTTGGTTGGAGACTCCGTCCAATCCGCTTTTGCGCTTGGTAGACATCAAAGCGCTTGCCGAGAAAGCCAAAGCGGCCGGCGCGCTGGTCGGCATCGACAACACCTTTGCCACGCCGTATCTGCAACAACCCTTGGATATGGGTTGCGATTTTGTGTTCCATTCCGCTACCAAATATTTGTGCGGCCATTCCGACGTATTGATGGGCATCGTTGTGGCCAAAACCAAAGAACTGGCACAGCCTTTGCACGACATGATGGTGCATACCGGCGCGATTGCAGGTCCGATGGACTGCTGGCTGGTGTTGCGCGGTATCAAAACACTGGCTCTGCGCATGAATGCCCATTGCCAAAACGCACTCGAAATCGCGCGCCGTTTGGAAGCTCATCCTGCCATTGAAAAAGTGTTCTATCCCGGCCTGCCGTCGCACGAATATTACGAACTCGCCAAAACACAAATGCCCAAAGGCATCGGCGGCGTGGTTACGGTTTATCTCAAAAACGACACGCGTGAAGCGGCCAATAGCGTGATTAAAAACATGAAACTGGTCAAAATGGCTTCCAGCCTCGGCGGCGTGGAAAGTCTGGTCAACCATTGCTATTCCCAATCCCACAGCGGCGTGCCGCATGATGTGAAAATGGAAATGGGCATCAAAGTCGGCCTGCTGCGTTTCTCTGTCGGTATTGAAGATGTGGACGATATTTGGAACGATATTTCCAAAGCATTGGATACGACTTTGTAAATAAGGCTTAAAGGCCGTCTGAAGGTGGATGGTTTTTCAGACGGCCTTTAGCAATAAATTAGGAATGGATATGAAAACATTATTCGGCGCATTAATGAGTATGGTGGTTTTGGCAGCTTGTACATCTCCTTCAGCGTCTCAGGCTGAACAAGCCTCTAAAGTGCAGGTGCAAACTCAACAAATGGCGCAGCCTACTTTAGCTGCCAAATGGCGTGTTGTTGCTTTCAATAAATTCACTGAAAAAGAATTGGCCGGTACTGATGCCTATCTGGATTTGAGCGAGATGCCTAAGGCGTATGGCAAGATGGGTTGCAACGGTATGATGTTTCAAGCCAATACGATTGGTTCGGACAAAATTGATTTTGGCCATATTGCGGTAAACATGATGCTGTGTGAAGACATGAAGTTGGAAGATGCGTTTTTGCGCAAACAAAGCGTGTGGAACTATCGTTTTGACGGTAACGATTTGATTTTGGAACAAAAAGGCATCAGTATCCGTTTGCGCCGTGAATAATCTTAAAGGCCGTCTGAAAATAAATATTTCAGACGGCCTTTTGAATCTTTATAATAAGCCCTATTTGAAACTGATACCGCATATCAAGGAAACCTATTATGGCAGCTTCTCCAGAAGCCAAGTTTACCGAAGAAAAAGTCTTGTGGGTCAAACACCATACGCCTAAGCTGATGACTTTTGCCATCAGCCGCCCCGAGTCCTACCGTTTTTCGGCAGGGCAGTTTTCGCGCCTTGGTTTTCGTGACGGCGAGGGCTTTATTTGGCGCGCGTATTCTGTCGTTTCTGCCGAATACGCCGATACGCTTGAGTATTTCGCGGTGTTAATCGAAGGCGGCCCGATGTCGGCACGTTTTGCTGCGATGAAAGAGGGTGACACTATTTTGCTGGATAAAACGGCTACCGGTTTCCTCTTGCCCGAGCGTTTCCCCGACGGTAAGGATTTGGTCATGCTCTGCACGGGTTCCGGCATTGCGCCTTTCCTCTCCATTATCGAGCAGCCTGAAATTTGGCAGCGTTTCGACCGTTTGGTTTTGGCGCATTCCGTCTCTTATGCCGACGAGTTGATTTTCAACCAACGCCTTGCCGATTTGAAAGAGCATCCGCTGATTGAAGAATATTTCCATAAATTCACTTTTGTTCCGGTTACCACGCGTGAAGAAACGGAAGGCGCATTGAGCGGCAAACGGATTCCCGAATTGCTGAAGAATGGCGGTTTGGAAGCAAAAATCGGCTTTAAGTTCACCAAGGCCGATACGCGCTTTATGGTTTGCGGCAATCCGGCAATGGTCAAAGACACTTTCCAAGCCCTGATGGATTTGGGCTATGCCATGCACCGCAACCGCATCCCCGGCGAAATCATGATGGAAAATGGTTTTTAACAGATAAATGGTCAAAGGCCGTCTGAATATTTCAGACGGCCTTCAATATTAAATATAAACCGAAAAACAGAGAAAATATGAATATCAAACAACTTATCCAAGCCCTGCCCAAAGCCGAGCTGCACGTCCATATCGAAGGGACGTTCGAGCCGGAATTGATGTTTGAAATCGCCAAGCGCAACCGTATAGCGATTCCTTATGAAAATGTCGAAGCGGTACGGCAGGCTTATGATTTTCACAATTTGCAGTCGTTTTTGGATATTTATTATGCCGGTGCCGGCGTATTGTTGCAGGAGGCGGATTTTTACGATTTGACCCGCGCGTATCTTGAGCGTTGCCGTGAAGACAATGTCGTGCATACGGAAATATTTTTCGATCCGCAAACCCATACTGCGCGGGGCGTGGCGTTTGAAACCGTGATTAACGGCATTGTTCGCGCCTGCCGTGAAGCCGGGCAGCAATGGGACATAAGCACGCGTTTGATTATGTGTTTCCTGCGGCATTTGTCGGAAGAAAGCGCATTTGAAACCTTAAATCAGGCTTTGCCGTATAAAGAACACATCATCGGCGTAGGCTTGGATTCGAGCGAACTGGGGCATCCGCCGTCCAAGTTTGAACGCGTGTTTGCACAGGCGCGGACGGAGGGTTTGTTGACAGTGGCGCATGCCGGAGAAGAAGGCCCGCCGGAATATGTTTACGAGGCTTTGGACTTGCTGCATGTCCGCCGTATCGATCATGGCGTACGGGCGGAAGAAGACGAGGCATTGATGACGCGTTTGATTAAAGAGCAAATGCCCTTGACCGTGTGCCCGTTGAGCAATTTGAAATTGAAAGTATTTCCGGAGATGGCAAAACACAATTTGCGCCGTATGTTGCAACGCGGCGTGTTGATAACCGTCAATTCCGATGATCCGGCGTATTTCGGCGGCTATATGAACCGCAATTTTGAAGCGCTTGCCGAGGCATTGGATTTGAGTGCGGAAGAAATCAAAACCTTGTGCGCCAATTCGTTCCGCGCTTCGTTTTTGAACGAGGCGGAAAAGGAAGAATGGATACGGAAGATTGAAGGTTTTCATGTTGAATCATGATAAAAGGCCGTCTGAAAGTTTCAGACGGCCTTTTATCATGACGGTTAATAGTCGACTTTGATTTTAGGCGTTTCCTGCGCGGCTTTGTATTCTTCTTCCAATTCAAAGCGCAGTGGATACAAATTCAATTTTTCCATCAGCAGGCGGTCGCCGTCTTCGTCCGGATTGCCCGTAGTCAGCAGCTTGTCGCCGTAGAAAATCGAGTTTGCGCCAGCCATGAAACACATGGCCTGCATGGATTCCGGCATATTGCTGCGGCCTGCGGAGAGGCGGACGTAGCTGTGCGGCATGGTAATGCGCGCGACGGCGATGGTACGGACAAATTCCGTCCAGTCCAAATCTTCGGCATCGGCCAGCGGCGTGCCTTCCACTTTGACCAACTGGTTGATCGGCACGCTTTCGGGTTGCGGGTCGAGGTTGGCAAGGCTGGCAATTAGGCCTGCGCGTTCGGCGCGGGTTTCGTTCATGCCGACGATGCCGCCGCAGCAGACTTTCAAACCGGCATTGCGGACTTTGCCCAAAGTATCCATGCGGTCTTCGTGTTTGCGGGTGTGGATGATGTCGTTGTAGCGTTCGGGGTCGGTATCGAGGTTGTGGTTGTAGTAGTCCAGGCCGGCTTTTTTGAAGTCTTCCGCCATGCCGTCTTCGAGCATGCCGAAGGTGCCGCACACTTCCATGCCCAAGCTTTTTACCGCGCTGATGATTTCGGAAACGACAGCCACGTCTTTGGGTTTGGGGCCGCGCCATGCCGCGCCCATGCAGAAACGGCTGGCGCCGCGCGACTGGGCAATTTTGGCTTTTTCGACGATTTCATCTACATCCATCATCTGCTCTTTGCCCAGATTAGTGTTGTGGTGTGCCGATTGCGGGCAGTAGGCGCAGTCTTCGGGACAGCCGCCGGTTTTGATGGAGAGCAGGGTGGAGAGTTGGATTTCGCGCGGATTGAAGTTTTGGCGGTGGATTTCGGCGGCTTGGAAAACGAGGTCGAGAAAAGGCAGTCCAAACAAAGCCTCGACATCGCATTTTTTCCAATAACGCGCAGTCGGATGCGGCTTGCGCTCGGTTTGACGGCGCAAGGCTACGGGAGATACGGTCATAGTGTGTTCTTTCGTGTTTACAGCGGCGCAGTGTCGCTGACGGCTTGACTGCCGGCGCAATGACGGCAGCAGCAGGTTTGAAATCAATATAAAAGGCCGTCTGAAACGGCGCAGCAAGTGTAACGCTTTTGATAATGTAGAGCAAATGTTTCAGACGGCCTGAAATATGGTCTGCCCGGGTTTGCTATAATCGCATTTTTAATTTTTCCGTTTTCTTATGAACGCGCCCAAAGCTTTCGCCGTACTCGGCCCGACTGCCGGCGGTAAAACCGCACTGGCCTTAAATATTGCCCGATCGTTGCCGGTGGAAATCATCAGTTTGGACTCCGCGCTGGTGTATCGCGGCATGGACATCGGTACGGCCAAGCCGACTGCCGAAGAGCTTGCCGCCGTACCGCATCATTTGATTGATATTATCTCGCCGCTGGAAAGTTACAGTGCGGCGGATTTTGTCGGCGACTGCGTGCGCTTGGTGAACGAAATACATGCGCGCGGACGCTATCCGCTGATTGTCGGCGGCACGATGATGTATTTCCACGCGCTGACGGAAGGCTTGAACGATTTACCCGGCGCGGATGCGGCGGTGCGCGCACAGCTTCAGGCGGAAAAGAACGAACACGGTCTGGCAGGCCTGTATCGCCGTTTACAGGAAGTTGACCCGATTACGGCAGGCCGTCTGAAAGCCAATGACAGCCAGCGTATTGAACGCGCTTTGGAAGTCTATCTTCTGACCGGAAAGCCTTTGAGCAAACATTTTACAGAGCAGAAGCAGGCCGCGCCTTTATTGGATTTATGTACGGTTGCCCTGATTCCCGAAGACCGTCATTTGTTACACCGCCAAATCGAAAAACGCTTTTTAAATATGCTGGAACACGGTTTCCTCGATGAAATGCACACCTTGCGCCGCGATTATCCGCAACTGCATGCGGATATGCCGTCTATGCGCTGCGTGGGCTACCGTCAGGCTTGGGATTATCTCGTAGGCGAAACCGATTATGAAAGCTTTGTCGAAAAAGGCATTGTTGCCACGCGCCAGCTTGCCAAACGCCAGTTGACCTGGTTGCGGAAAATTCCTTTGGCGCACACGTTAGATCCTTACGCAGACAGCGATTATGTTCAGACGGCCTTAGCCTTGGCGCGACGGCATTTTCAGGAATAATCCATGCTGACCACGCCACCACTTTCGCCTAAAACATTGACCGCGCTAAAAGAATTGGGTATTTGTACACTGGAAGATTTACAAAAAATCGGCGCAGTCCGCGCATTTCTATTGCTGAAAGCATCGAGTTTGACCGTAACCAAAAGCACCTTGTGGCAACTGGATGCGTTGGTTTCAGGTGTGGATGTCCGGCATATTTCCGAGGAGGGAAAGACGGAGCTGGGCGAGGCTTTGAAAAACCATCCGCCTGTTGCCGTTTTCCCTTTGCAAAACGATATGGAAGCCTTTATGCGGCTGGCGATAGAACAGGCCAGACAATCAGCGGCATTGGGCGAAGTGCCCGTTGGCGCGGTCATCGTATATCAAGGCAAGGCAATCGCAGCGGCACACAATACCTGCATTGGCGACCACAATGTCAGCCACCATGCCGAAATCAACGCGCTTGCCGCCGCAGGCAAAGCCTTACAAAACTACCGCTTGGAAGATTGCGACGTATACATCACCTTAGAACCTTGCGCCATGTGCGCCTCTGCCTTGATACAGGCACGGGTCGGGCGCGTGATTTATGGTGCGGCCGAACCCAAAACCGGCGCGGCAGGCAGCGTGGTCGATTTGTTTGCCGACAAACGTCTGAACAAGCATACCGCAATTTTAGGCGGCATATTGGTAGAAGAATGCCAAAGCGTATTGCAGGATTTCTTTGCGGCCAAACGGAAGGCCGTCTGAATTTCAGACGGCCTGTCAGCAAAAATACTTTATTTTAAATTTTCGGATTTCCCATGTCAGTCAATCATTACGAAAACTTCCCAGTCGGCTCCATTGTGTTGCCACGCCGTTTGCGTAAGCCGGTTCACGCCGTTTACGCTTTTGCGCGGACGGCGGACGATATTGCCGACGAAGGCAACGCCGAAGCAGCCGAGCGCCTGCACCAACTGGACGAACTGAAATCAGAGTTAGACCGCATTGCAAAAGGTGGGAAACCGCAAACGGCTTTGATGCAACGTTTATATAACGAAGCGATTGTGCCGTTTCAATTGCCGTTGCAGCCGTTTTATGATTTGCTGGCGGCGTTCAGTCAGGATGTGGTCAAAACCCGTTATGAAAACTTTGGCGAATTGATTGCCTATTGCCGTTTGTCCGCCAATCCGGTGGGACGTATTATGCTGCATTTGTACGGGCAAACCGATGAAGTGAGCATGGCGCAAAGCGACGGCATTTGCACTGCCTTGCAGCTGATTAATTTCTGGCAGGACGTGGCGGTAGATTGGCAAAAAGGACGCGTGTACATCCCTCATGAAGATTTGCAGAAGTTCAAAGTCAGTGAAGAGCAGATTGCGGCCGGCAAAGCCGACTTTGCTTTCCAACGATTGATGGCGCACGAGTGCCAACGTGCTTTTCAAATGCTGAAGGCCGGCTCGCCGTTGGGCAAAACCCTCAAAGGACGAATCGGTTTTGAGTTGCGCATGATTATTGTCGGCGGCCAGTTGATTTTGCAGAAGCTGGACGGTTGCAAATATGATGTGTTTAACCAGCGGCCGTTGTTGGATAAGAAAGACTGGATAATTATCATCAAACGGGCTTTGCTGAAGAAATAAAAAAAAGGCCGTCTGAACTTAATGTTTCAGACGGCCTTGATGTTTTCGATTAGCGGTTTTTCAAACGGCTGATACGGTTGTCCAATGAAGGATGGGTGCTGAACCAAGAGTCTTTGGCATCGCTGGCAATGCCCATTGCCGTCATGGTTTGCGGCAAATCGCTGGGGTTGCCTTTCAAGCGTTGCAGGGCGGCAATCATTTTCGGCGCGCCCACCAGTTTTGCAGCACCCGCATCGGCACGGTATTCGCGTTGGCGGCTGAACCACATCACAATAATGCTGGCAAGGAAGCCGAATACAACCTGCAAGACCATGCTGACCATGAAATATGTGCTTTGAGAAGTGCTGCCGTCATTGTTTCGCGCCACCATGCTGGAAATGATACGCGCCAAGAAGACGACAAAAGTATTCACAATACCTTGAATCAGCGTCAGCGTTACCATATCGCCGTTGCCGACGTGTGCCATTTCATGCGCCAAAACGGCTTCGACTTCATCGCGGGTCATGTGGTCGAGCAGGCCGGTGCTGACGGCGACGAGCGAGCTGTTTTTGGTCGCGCCGGTTGCAAAGGCGTTAGGCTCGGACGAGTTGTAAATGGCGACTTCCGGCGTTTTCAGATTCCATTGGCGGGCTTGCGCTTCAACAGTTGCCAACAGCCAAGCTTCTTCTTCGCTTTGGGGCTGGTCGATGACGACGGCGCCGACCGAATGTTTGGCAATGGTTTTCGACATCAGCAGGGAGACAATCGAGCCGCTGAAGCCGACGACTGCGGAATAAGCCAACAGACTGCCGACTTGGTTGGTACTGTTGATGCCCAAGATGGCCAAAACAACACGGATGACAACCAAAACGGCGATATTGGTTGCGATAAATAAGAAAATGCGTTTCACCGATTATTCCTTTTTAGTGCGGTTTGTGAGGTGATTTTTATATGGGCGCATTGTCTCAAAAACTCTATAGAGATGAAACAGCATGATAGGCAAAGGTATGCAAATTCAAAGCAATTGAAGCAAAGGCCGTCTGAAAAGGTAGTCTCAACCAGTGAGAATCGCTTTTCAGACGGCCTTTTATAGGTAAAACTATCTACCGGCTTCTTTTAGCCAGTTGCGCGGTATGAGGAATTGATTGAGGCGTGCTTCGGGCGAACCTTCTTCCGGCGCATATTGATACTCAAAGCGCACCAAAGGTGGCATGGACATCAAAATGCTTTCCGTGCGTCCGCCGCTTTGCAGGCCGAACAGCGTGCCTCTGTCCCAAACCAAGTTAAATTCAACATAGCGTCCGCGACGGTAGAGTTGGAAGTCGCGTTCACGTTCTCCATAAGGCGTGTTTTTGCGTTTTGCCACAATCGGCAGATACGCTGCGATATAGCCTTCTCCGACTGCCTTGATAAAATTCAGGCAGGTATCGAAATCCCAGCGGTTTAAATCGTCAAAAAACAGGCCCCCCACGCCGCGTGTTTCGTTACGGTGTTTCAAGTAGAAATATTCGTCACACCATTGTTTGAATTCAGGATAAACCGATTCGCCAAATGGCGCGCATACGTCTCGCGCTACGGTGTGCCAATGCACAATATCTTCTTCAAAAGGGTAAAACGGCGTCAAATCAAAGCCGCCGCCAAACCACCAAACCGGCTCGGCATTTTCAGGATAGGCAATAAAAAAGCGCACGTTCGCATGGCTGGTCGGTACATACGGATTTTTCGGATGAATGACCAGCGACACGCCCATGGCTTCAAACGCTGCGCCCGCCAGTTCAGGACGGTGCGCCGTCGCTGAAGCAGGCATTTTGCTGCCTTTCACATGAGAAAAATTCACACCGGCCTGCTCGAATACTGCGCCGTTTTTCAATACGCGTGTTTCGCCGATGCCCAATTTCCCTGTCCATGCTTCATGCACAAATTCGGCTTCGCCATCTTCTTGCTCCAACGCGGCGCAGATTTGGTTTTGCAGGGTTTTGAGGAGGGTTAGAACGGATTCTGTGTGCATGATATATCCTTGATGGTGTTTGTTATGGGCAAATTTTTGCACAGGCCTATCTTGTAACCAAGCTTCATTCATCAGCAATAGATTGAAAGGTATCGATGATATTGCGATACCTTTCAGACGGCCTTGATTTATTCAGTAAAAAAAGTATGTGCGCCCAAATAGTTTTTGGCGTAAAACGGGGTGGAAAGTTTTTCGGTTTTGATGGTTTTGCCGCTGCTGGGGGCGTGAATAAATTCGCCGTTGCCGATGTAGAGGCCGACATGGGAATATGTGTGTGCACCGCCGGTATTGAAAAAGACAAGATCGCCGGCTTTCAATTTGCCGTCGGGAATTTTCCGGCTGGCTGCGGCCATATCGCGTGCGGTGCGTGGCAGATTGACGTTGAGGGCGTTTTTATAGACGTATTGGATCATGCCGCTGCAGTCAAAGCCTGTGGCTGTGGTGCTGCCGCCCCATTTGTAGGGTGTGCCGATCAGGCCTAGGCTGTGAAGCATCAATTCCTGCGAACCTTGGGTGTGGTCGATATGGGAAATACGGACAGGTTGGACCGTTCTGGCGGTTGTTTGCGGCTTGTGGGATTTATGCTTGCCAGTGGTGCCGCAGGAGGCCAACAATAGGCCGGTGGTACAAACAAATAGGGTTTTGCAGATGAGTCGAGACATGGTGAATTCCTCCGGCCGCATGATTTTTGTTTTCAGACGGCCTCTATAATAATCCTTCTATGGGCAGAATGGACAGGATTTTTGAAGTCATCCGTTTCCAGAACTTGGCTTCGGGCTCGTGTGCGTAAGTTCGTTTTTCGCTCGGGTCATACCAGTATAGTTTATTGTAATTGCCAAGCGTTACCTGATAGGCGTAGCTTGGGGTGGTCGTTACGAGGGTGCGCTGCATTTGGCCTGCGATTTCGGGGCTTTCGATGACGACACCCATTTCGGTATTGAGGCGTGCGGAGCGTGGGTCGAGGTTGAATGAGCCGATGAAAATGCGTTTCTCGTCCACGATGAATGTTTTGGCGTGCAAGCTGGTGGCGGAGCTACCGGTCAAGCCGCGGTCTTTGGAGGTCGGAACGGCGTGGTTGGGCTGGAGCTCGTAAAGTTTGACCCCGGCTTTAAGCAAGGGCTTGCGGTATTTGACGTAGCCGGAATGGACGGCGGCAACGTCGGTCGCCTGGAGGGAATTGGTCAGGACGGTAACGTCCACGCCGTTGTGTATCAGCTTTTCTATGGCTTTGACACCTGATTTTGTGGGTACAAAATAGGGCGAGACAAGGTAAACGCTTTTTTCGGGTTGCTTGAGGGCGTCTTGTAGGCGTTCGGAAATAGGCGGTTTATGCCGGTCGCGGTCTAAGCCTTTGGCCGGATCGTCGCTGATTAAACGTGTGCTGACGCTTTGCCACTCTATAAGGTTGCTCTGCATTTTTTGATAGAGGCTGGAGTGTTCGATGCTTTGGCGATAGCGGATGAGCGTTTGATTTTTATCTTGGTCGGTGTAATTAAGTTCGGCCAGTCCTTTTTGCAGGTTTCCCCGTTTGATGACGCTGGTCGCATTATAGGCGGAATGGCTTGCCCAATAGCGGTCGAAGTCTTGGGAAACTTCGGTTACTACGCGGCCTGTGGCGAGGATATCGAGGTCGGCAAAGATGGTATCGTCGTTAACCTTAAAATATTCGTCGCCGATATTGCGGCCGCCTAAAATGGTGGCACGGTTGTCGGCGGTAAACGATTTATTGTGCATTCGGCGGTTAAGTCGCGGAAAGTCGGCAATATAGCCGAGTGCACGCCATTTTCTGAAAATAAAGGGATTAAACAGACGGACTTCGATATTGGGATGATTGTCAAGTGCCAGCAGGAGATCATCCATGCCGTTGGTGTTGTTGTCGTCCAAAAGCAAACGCACACGGACGCCGCGTTCGGCCGCGCGATGAATCAGGTTGAACAAAAGCTTGCCGGAGATGTCGTTGTGCCAGATATAGTACTGTAAATCAAGGGTATGGTCGGCGGCTTCAATTAAGGCTGCTCGGGCGACAAAGGCTTCATGGGCATCGTTCAGCAGATAGATATGGGAAATATCGGCCTTGGAGGGGGCGGAAGGAATACCTAAGGTGCTGTCCAGCCGCGGCGTTGAAGGGATGTCAAGATAACTGCTTTGGGTGCGTTCGTCCAATGATGGCAAAAACGCGGCGCAACCGCCCAATAGCAGAGTATAAAGAAGAGGAAGATGAAATTTCATGGGAAACCGGTACAAACAATCCCTACCTAAATGACATTTAGGCAGGGATTGAAGTGAAATTAGGTTGCTTGAATCAGCTTAGAAGGCAACATAATTTGCCGGATTGACCGGTTTGCCGTTTTGACGGATTTCAAAGTGCAACTGGGTGCGAGATGCATCGGTATTACCCATGTGGGCAATGGTTTGGCCGCGTTTCACGGTTTGGTTTTCATTAACCAGCAGGCGTTGGTTGTGGCCGTATGCGCTCAAGAATGAGGAGTTGTGTTGGATGATGACCAAGTTGCCGTAACCGCGCAAGCCTGAGCCTGCGTAAACGACTTTACCGTCTGCCGCTGCAACGACAGGCTGGCCTTGAGTACCTGCGATATCCACGCCTTTGTTGCTGCCGCCGAAGTTGGCGATAACGTTACCGGTAGTCGGACGCTGCCATGTGATGCCGCTGACGTTGCGGCTGCTGCCGGTAGATACGGTTGGTGTATTGGCAGGCGTGCTTGGGACCGGAGCAGTGGTTGTAGTTGTTGGCGTCGAAGGTTTGCTTGCAGAAGCTGCAGGTGCAACGTAGCCTTCAGGTTTCACGCGCAGGGTTTGACCAATGCTGATGGTGTTGTCGGCCAGGTTATTCCATGCACGCAGATTGTCTTGGGTAATGTTGTAGCGTTTGGAGATGTTGTAAACGGTATCGCCACGAACAACAGTATGTGTCGCTGCATTGATATCGACAGGCGCATAAGAAGGCGTGTAAGTGCCGGTGCTGCCGCTGTTGTACGTTGGGGCAGGTGTACTTGCCGGCGGAGTGTATGGCGCATCTGCCGCAGGGCTGGTGTTGGTATTGTAAGGCGCGGCACCGTAAGGATTGTCAGCGGTAGAGCTTGTTGTTGAACCACCGCTTTGTGTGCCGACGACTACAGGAGCCGGTTGTTGGCTGGCACAGGCTGCAAGTAATAAAACCAAAGCTGCCGATCCGGCATAAGATACACTTTTTTTCAACATGTTAATGACTTTCGTATTCGGGTAATTGTTCTCGTCGGGGCATATCATAATAAAAATATGCTTGATTCTCAAGTGTTCGGCTGTTAGGGACTGTTAAGGCGCAGGGATTTCTGACCAAAAGGAAGCGGTTTGCTCCATTTGTCCGTAGGCAGTCAAATCGACTTGCAGGGGGGTAATCGTGATGAAGCCGGCCGCGCATTCGCCAAAGTCGGTACCTTCTTCGCTGTCGGAAACATCGCCGACCGGCCCAATCCAATAAATTTGTTCGCCACGTGGATTATACATGGGAACAATGCTTTGTTCATGATGGCGACGGCCGAGCCGTGTTATTTTTATGCCTTGGATATCTTCAGGTGCGACGGCAGGGATATTGATGTTCCATAAGATGGGTTTGGAAATAGGGCGTTTGAGAAAGTAGGAAAGCAGCATCCAAGCGGCTTTTTCTGCGGTTTCCCAATAACGGCCGCTGGAATCGGCAAGCGAAAAGGCAATAGCGGGAATGCCCATCAGATAGGCTTCCGTCGCGGCGGCAACCGTACCGGAATAAAGCGTATCGTCACCCATGTTTGCGCCGTTGTTAATGCCGGATAAGACTAAGTTGGGTTTGAAATCGGCAAGGGCATGCTGGCCGACATGAATGCAGTCGGTGGGCGTGCCATTCACATAATAAAACCCGTTTTCCGCCTGTTTCAGTTGTAAAGGACGGTCTAAAGTCAGGGAATTGCTGACGCCGCTGCGATCGCGTTCAGGCGCAACCACCCTGACATTGGCAAATTCTGCACATACTCTTGCCAAAACTGCCAAACCGGGCGCAAGATAACCATCGTCGTTTGAGATTAATATGTTCATGTGACAATATTGTGTCTATCGGTAAGATGGACGGTATTGTACTGGTTTGCTTGAGCGATTGTCCATGAATCGGCAACGTTTGGGCGGAAAGGATAATAATGAAACATTATGAATTAGACCCCAAAGCTTTATTGGGCGGCGTGATTGCTTCAGACGGCAATCAGGAGATTGTTCAGCTTTCACTGCAGAAAAATAATGAAATTCCGGCATATGAGACGGATGCGATTATTTTGCTTTTGGTTTTAAACGGCAAAGCCGAAATCAAAACGGTGGACGAAGTTTTGCAAACCGAAGGCTTGCAAGTTATCCGACTTGAGCCGATGGAGGCGCACAGCATTCGCGCGTTGTCCGATAACACCAATATTTTGGTTATCAAACAATTGATTCATGAAGCCGGTCTCAGCAAACGTTTGAGATTTGGAAGTTGCTGTCTGTAATGTAATAAAGGCCGTCTGAAAAATTTCAGACGGCCTTTTTAAAATCAGCTAGGTTTATTTCAAACCTTTTTTCACTAAGTCTTCATAACCGCCGTGGTTGGTTACATTGGTGTAGCCGGCTTTTTTCAGTTCGGTCAGTGCGGCTTCTGCTCGGCGACCGCTGCGGCAGTAGAGGTTGACCGGTGCGTTTTTATCCGGGCTGACGGATTTGATGCGTTCAACGATTTGGTCGTGCGGAATATTGAGCGCACCTTGCAAATGGCCTTCTTTGAATTCTTCGGCAGAGCGGACATCAATCCAAACGCCTTTTGCTTTTGCAGGTTGTGCCGCGCTTTTTTCAACTTTAGGCATAGAGGCAGCGGAAGCGGCCAAAGGAGTGGCGATAGCGGCGGCAAAAAGTACGGCGGTCAGCAGTTTCTTCATGATTCAATCTCCTGTTAGATAGAAAATAATATAATAACTATATTAGTTTAGCATTTCATCAGGCCGTCTGAAAGGGGAGTTGTCTTTCAGACGGCCTGATTTTACAAGCTGATTAGCGTTGGGTTTCTACTGCTTCTAAGGCGCGCAAAGCATATGTATAAGCAGCACCTGCGTTTAGAGAAATAGCGGTGGCCAATGCGCCGGCGATTTCGCTGTCGGTTGCACCTGCTTTGGCAGCGGCGGCTGCGTGCACGCTGATGCAGCTTTCGCAACGTGTGGTAATGGCAACGGCAATGGCGATCAGTTCGCGTGTTTTGGCATCCAGTGCTTCGGCAGCGGCTGCTTGTTCCAGCGCGCCGTAGGCTTGCAGCATTTTAGGATGGTTTTTACCCAGTTCGCCGAATGATTTTTTTACCAAGGCGGTATGTTCAGGCCAGTCTTTAAACATGATATGTCCTTTCTTAATGTGAGTGGATAAGATAAAAAATCCTATCCGTTTGTGTTTGGTGTGTGTATTATTGCAATAATTGGAAGATTTTAATCGTCAAAACATCTCATTTATTGGTAAAAAAACACTATGGATATTTTAGATAGGCTGGTCGAATTGGCGCAGATAAAGGGCAGTGTGGATGTTCAGTGCCTGTTTCAAGGGGAGTGGTATGTGCGGCATGAGCCCAAGCGTGCGCATGGTTTGGTGCATATCGTAACTGCCGGTTCGGGCTATATCCGAATTGATGGAGAGAAAGAGGCCAGGCTGCTGAGTGCGGGGGATATTATTTTCTTCCCGCGCAGCGTTGGGCATACTTTGAGCAGCGACAGCAGTTGTGAAAATTTCGGTGTTCGCGTGCTGACGGCTGAGAATGGTGCATTTAAAGTCAAGCAAAGTCATGCCGGTGGAGAGGCGGCTTTGCATCTTTTTTGCGCAAGGTTTGAATATGAAGCGCAGGCGGATATGATGACGGGGCTGCCTGATACCGTTTTATTGAACATCAACCATCCGTCTTTGCAGTATTTGGTGACCTTATTGCAATATGAGAGCAGTCAGGCTTTATCCGGCTCGGTAGCGGTTGTGAATGCATTGGCTTCGGTATTGCTGGTCTTTCTGCTTCGTGCCTGTTTGGAGAAAAATGAGGAAGCGCAATTAAGCGGTTTGCTGAATGGTTGGCAGGATAAACGTTTGCGGAATTTGCTTCAGGCAGTCGTCGAAAAACCGGAAGAAGAATGGAATATTGAGAAAATGACTGCGATGGCCAATTTGTCCCGCGCCCAATTGATGCGGGTATTTAAACAGCAGACGGGAACAAGCCCGCATGCCTTTGTTAACAGCATCCGCTTGCAGCAGGGGGCGTTATTGTTAAAGCAGACGGCGGATTCGGTTTTATCGGTTGCGCTTTCGGTCGGTTTTCAATCGGAAACGCATTTTGGTAAGGCATTTAAAAAGCAATATGGGATATCGCCGGGGCAATATCGTAAAAATGACCGACCTGATGAAGCGGCGGTGCAGGCGGAAGAAATGTCGATTTACTTTATTTAAACAGATGATAAAAGGCCGTCTGAAAGTGTAAAAGTGAAATCTAGGATTTCCAAAACACTTTTCAGACGGCCTTGATTTTAAAGTATGTCAATCAAACAGGATTAGTCCAGTTTTTTGAAATGGCGGCGACGTTCCAACTCGCTCAGGTAACGTTTGCGCAGGCGGATGGATTGTGGCGTGATTTCAACCAGTTCGTCATCGTCGATAAACTCAACTGCGCCTTCCAAAGTCAATTTAATAGGCGTGGTCAGGCGGACGGCTTCATCTGTACCGCTGGCGCGGATGTTGGTCAGTTTTTTGCCTTTCAGAGGGTTTACCACCAAGTCGTTATCACGGCTGTGGATACCGATAATCATGCCTTCGTAGACTTTATCGTTTGGAGAAACGAACATACGGCCGCGGTCTTCCAAGTTCCACAGGGCGTAAGCAACGGCTTCACCTTGCTCTTGAGAAACCAATACACCATTGTGTCGGCCTGGCATATCAGGTTTAACCGGAGCATAGTCGTCAAAAACGTGGCTCATCAAGCCGGTACCGCGGGTCAAGGTCATAAATTCACCTTGGAAACCGATCAGGCCGCGTGCAGGAATATGGTATTCCA
This sequence comes from Neisseria sp. HMSC070A01, assembly GCF_001810165.1. NCBI lineage: Bacteria > Pseudomonadati > Pseudomonadota > Betaproteobacteria > Neisseriales > Neisseriaceae > Neisseria > Neisseria sp. HMSC070A01. Next base: position 28,220 of record NZ_KV800125.1, read on the forward strand.
AACGCGTACGACCGTTACCGTCGCTTTCCATATTGGTCAATTCGCCGCGGCGGCGGCCGAGTTCTTCCATGACCGCGCCTTGGTTTTCATCCGGTACGTCCACAGTCAGATTTTCGTAAGGCTCGCATTTTTGACCGTCAATTTCACGGAATACCACGCGCGGTTTGCCGACCGCCAATTCAAAGCCTTCGCGGCGCATGTTTTCCAACAAAATGGTCAAGTGCAATTCGCCGCGGCCGGAAACGCGGAAGACATCGGCATCGGCAGTATCTTCAACACGCAGGGCAACGTTGGTCAGCAATTCTTTTTGCAGGCGGTCGCGGATTTGGCGGGAAGTTACGAATTTGCCTTCAGTACCGGCCAGAGGGGAAGTATTGACCATAAAGTCCATGGTCAGTGTCGGCTCGTCCACGCTCAACATCGGCAAGCCTTTGGGATTGTCTTTGTCGGTAATGGTTACGCCGATACCGATGTCTTCGATACCGGAAATAATCACGATGTCGCCGGCTTCAGCTTCTTCCAAAGGTACGCGTTCCAAGCCTTGGAAGCCCAACAGCTGGTTGATGCGGCCTTGGGCGACTTGTTCTTCATGATTCATGACGGCAACGACTTGGCCGGGTTTGATGCGGCCGTTCAGGATGCGGCCAATACCGAGGCGGCCGGTGTAGTTGTCGTAGTCCAGTTGGGAAATTTGCAATTGCAGCGTTTCGTCCGCGCTGCCGCTTGGTGCAGGCGTGTGTTTTAAGATGGTCTCAAACAGAGGACGCATATCGTTGCTCTCGTCGGTTTCTTCCAATTTGGCAAAGCCGGAGAGGCCGGAAGCATAAACAATAGGGAAGTCCAATTGTTCGTCTGTTGCACCTAAGCTGTCGAACAATTCGAATGTTTGGTCGATAACCCAGCTTGGACGGGCGGACGGTTTGTCGATTTTATTGATGACGACGATCGGTTTCAGACCCAAAGCCAAGGCTTTTTTGGTCACAAAACGGGTTTGCGGCATAGGGCCTTCTTGTGCGTCAACCAACAGTACGACGCAGTCGACCATGCCCAATACACGTTCCACTTCGCCACCAAAATCGGCGTGTCCCGGGGTATCTACGATGTTGATATGGTAGCCTTCGTATTCGATGGCGGTATTTTTAGCGAGAATGGTAATGCCGCGTTCTTTTTCAAGATCGTTGCTGTCCATGACGCGTTCTTCGACTTGCTGGTTGGAACGGAATGTACCGGACTGGCGCAGCAATTGGTCAACTAATGTGGTTTTGCCATGGTCGACGTGGGCGATGATGGCAATATTGCGGATTTGTTTCATGATAATTTATAAGGTTTAGCTGGTTGCTTAAAAAAAAGATAACTGGCAATTATAGCACGATTCGCAAGTGATGACGGAATGGGTGATTCAAAAAAATAAGGCAAAAGCAGTTGAGAATAATTCATAATTAAATTTGATTGATTTTGTCGGATTATTTGCTTTTATTTATGGTTAACGAATGTAAATGTTTTTGAATAATGCAATGGATTCTTAATACTAATGTCAAAAAAATATTATTAAAAACAGGGGATTAATTTTTCAGACGGCCTTTTGGGTGGGTTAAATTTTTTGATAATTGTTTGTATTTTAAATAAAAAATTTGTCAAAACCGCTACTTGTGCATACAATTCACTCATTCCGTAACAACACACGAATCTTCATTTCGTCATCATCAATTTTTAAAAGAAAGAGAAAGAATTATGCAAGGCAACCAAGCAGTTATTGATTACATGAATGAATTGTTGTCCGGTGAGCTGGCTGCTCGCGACCAATACTTTATCCACTCTCGTCTGTACTCTGAATGGGGTTACAACAAACTGTTCGAACGTTTGAACCACGAGATGGAAGAAGAAACTACTCACGCTGAAGATTTCATCCGTCGTATCCTGATGTTGGGCGGTACTCCTAAAATGACTCCTGCTCCAGTAAACGTAGGTACTGACGTTATTTCTTGCCTGAAAGCAGACTTGAACACTGAATACGAAGTACGCGATGCGTTGAAAAAAGGCATCAAACTGTGTGAAGAAGCTCAAGACTACGTTACCCGCGACCTGATGATTGCTCAGTTGAAAGACACTGAAGAAGATCACGCTCACTGGTTGGAACAACAATTGCGTCTGATCGAGTTGGTTGGCGAAGGCAACTACTACCAAAGCCAAATGTAATTAAGCGTTTAACTGAATAAGGAGCTGAATATGAAAGGCGATCGCTTAGTTATCCGCGAATTAAACAAAAACTTAGGTTTGTTGCTGATTACCATTAACCAATACTTCCTGCATGCCCGCATTTTGAAAAACTGGGGCTTTGAAGAATTGGGTAGTCATTTCTACAAACAGTCCATCCGCGAAATGAAATCCGCAGACGATTTGATCGAGCGTATTTTGTTCTTGGAAGGCCTGCCTAATCTGCAAGAATTGGGTAAATTGTTAATCGGTGAATCTACCGAAGAAATCATTGCCTGCGACTTGAAAAAAGAGTATGAAAAACATGATGCTCTGGTTGCAGCCATCGCCCTTGCAGAAGAGCAACAAGACTACGTCAGCCGTGATTTGTTGGAAAAACAAAAAGACATCAACGAAGAACACATCGACTGGCTTGAAACCCAGCAGGAATTGATTGGCAGAGTTGGTCTGCCAAACTACCTGCAAACAGGGGCGCAAGAGGACTAAAACACAAACCACTGCCAAATATAGCAGTCCCTGCTGCTCCCATCGACGGCATATCTTTACGGATATGCCGTTTTCTTTTATAAAAATGCTTAAAGGCCGTCTGAATGTTCAGACGGCCTTGATTTTATTTTGTTTTCAAACGGTACAGATAGGTAGTTTCCTTATTTCTGGCAAATGCCAAAGGATCGGATTCATCAATTGCTTTTTTATGTTGCGGCTTGGTTTTCAGAATATCGACGACATCGAGTGAGGCCGTTTGAAAGCATTGGTTTAAGAAGTCTTTATCGCGTAAATGCAAGTGTTCTGCCAAGTCGGAAATAATCAGCCAGGCTTCGCCGTTTGGATTTAAGTGGTGACTTACGCCGTTGAGGAAGGCTGTCAACATGGCATTGTTTGGGTCGTAAAGTGCAATTTCAATGGCGGAGGTCGGTTTTGCCGGCAGCCAAGGCGGATTGCAGACGATAAGGTCGGCACAAGTTTCGGGAAATAAATCAATCGATTGGATGTTGACAGCTTTATCTAAGCCTAGACGCTCAAGGTTTGCTGTGGCGCAGGCTATTGCTTTTGGGTTGGTGTCTGTGGCGATGATGTCGGGTATGCCTCGTTTGGCCAAAATTGCGGCAATAACGCCTGAGCCGGTGCCGATGTCAAAGGCCGTCTGAATATTGGGAGCGAGTGGCGCTTGTGCGATTAAATCCAAATACTCGCCGCGCAGTGGAGAGAATACGCCGAAAGGAACATGGATTTTTCCGTCTAGCTGCGAAATGTCTATGCCTTTTTTGTGCCATTCGTGTGCACCGATAAAGCCCAGTAATTGATTCAGCGGCAAAAGAAACGGTTTGTCGTTTGGTGTGTCGTAAACATTGTGCAAGGCGGCGTAGATATCGGGTGCACGCGCATTGTCCAGTTGAAAATTAGGTTGGATTTCGATGGCAAGCATATTGAGCAACCGGCTTTGTTGCGCTTGTTTCATACGGTGGGCATGAAAGGCCGTCTGAATATCGGCAGGTGCGCCTTTCTTTTTTTCAGACGGCCTGCGGATACGTTTTTTCATTGCAGATAAGACTTGCTTGGCATTATGAAAATCACCAGTCCAAACGGTTGCAGTTTGCGCGTGGGCATTTTTTAAGATTTCTGCTGCGCCTGCTTCTTGTATGTAAACAGCCTGCTTAGGCGGCTTTTGTGTGCTTTCGTTGCGCCATTCGATGTCGGAACGGTCGGTAGGGATGGTGTGGGGCATAGTGTGTTTTAAATCGGGGAAATAGGGGATTAGTTTACTATATTTAGGATGTGTTCGGTTTGAGAGGGGCTTTTAATAGTTCAAATTAGACAAAATGTATAAAAATTTCTCAATTTTTAAAATTTACACCAATTTTTTGATAAAAATAGATTGTCGTTTTGTCTAAAATAAGTATAATGCAAAACCTAAACACAATAATCTTAATCAGATTTGGACAAGGAACATCATGCAATTAGACATTGACCGTTTGGTTGCCTATTTTGGCGGCGTAAACGCGCTGGCCGAAGCCCTGAAACAGCATGACCCGGAAAATGCTGCAACGACGGCGGCTATCTATAAATGGCGTACACGCGGTTCCCTGCCTTTGGCTCAGTTGCAAAAACTAACCGCTTTGGCGGAAGCGCAAGGCAGACCGCTTGATTTGAATGCTTTTTTACAAAAAAACGAATCTCTGGAGAGAACAGAAATGACACAAACCAACCGCGTTATCATTTTCGATACCACCATGCGCGACGGCGAGCAGTCGCCGGGTGCATCCATGACCAAAGAGGAAAAAATCCGTATTGCCCGCCAGTTGGAAAAGATGGGTGTCGATGTGATTGAAGCAGGTTTTGCCGCAGCCAGTCCGGGCGATTTCGAGTCGGTTAATGCGATTGCCAAAATCATCACCAAATCTACAGTCTGCTCGTTAGCGCGTGCCGTTGAAAACGATGTGCGTAAAGCAGGCGAAGCTGTTTCCCCCGCGCCAAAAAAACGTATTCACACTTTTATCGCCACCAGCCCCATCCACATGGAGCACAAACTGAAAATGAAGCCGCAGCAAGTCATCGATGCGGCGGTCAAAGCGGTGAAAATCGCCAAAGAATACACCGATGATGTGGAATTTTCCGCCGAAGACGCCGTGCGTTCGGATTTGGACTTCCTCGCCAAAATCTTTACGGCGGTTATCGAAGCGGGCGCAACCACCATCAATATTCCCGATACTGTCGGCTACTCCATCCCTTCCGTATGGTACGAGCGTATCAGCAACATCATCAAAAGCGTGCCCAACGGCGACAAAGTAGTCTGGTCGACCCACTGCCACAACGACTTGGGTATGGCGGTTGCCAACTCGCTGGCTGCTGTTCAGGCAGGCGTGCGCCAGGTGGAATGTACCATCAACGGTTTGGGCGAACGCGCAGGCAATGCCAGCCTTGAAGAAATTGTGATGGCGTTGAAAGTGCGCCACGACCTTTTCGGCTTGGAAACCGGCATTGATACCACGCAAATCGTGCCGGTATCCAAACTGGTGTCCACCATTACCGGTTATCCGATTCAGCCAAATAAAGCGGTAGTCGGCGCAAACGCCTTTGCACATGAATCAGGCATCCACCAAGACGGCGTGTTGAAACACCCTGAAACCTATGAAATTATGACGGCCGAATCAGTCGGCTGGTCAACCAACCGCCTGACTTTGGGCAAATTGTCCGGTCGCAGCGCATTCCGCAGCAAGCTGGCAGATTTGGGCATCGAGTTGGAAAGCGAAGAGGCGTTGAATGCGGCATTTGCACGCTTCAAAGAACTCGCCGACAAAAAACGCGAAATATTTGATGAAGATTTGCACGCTTTGGTGTCTGACGAAATGGGCAATATGAATACCGAAAGCTACAAATTCATTTCTCAAAAAATCAGCACTGAAACCGGCGAAGAACCGCGCGCCGATATTGTGTTCAGTATTCGCGGTGAAGAAAAACACGCTTCCGCTAGCGGCTCAGGCCCTGTTGATGCCATCTTCAAAGCTATTGAAAGTGTGGCGCAAAGTGGCGCAACCTTGCAGATTTACTCTGTCAATGCGGTAACTCAAGGTACAGAAAGCCAAGGTGAAACTTCCGTCCGCCTGCAACGTGGCGACCGTGTGGTCAACGGCCAAGGTGCAGATACCGACGTGTTGGTGGCAACCGCCAAAGCCTATTTGTCTGCGCTGAGCAAACTGGAATTCGGCCAAGCCAAGCCAAAAGCGCAAGGCAGAGGCATGATTTAATGTTTTGAACAAGTAAAAGGCCGTCTGAAAACGTTGTGATGCGTTTCAGACGGCTTTTTTATTAGTCCGAAGAACCAGCTCGATTATTGAAGTTTCAGCAGCCTATCTTGTTCGACGGACAATACGCCGTTTACCTTTTTGAAATAGGCAATGGAATCTTCAATCTTGGTCTTGGAAGACGGACGAATAGCAATGCCGTTCAGGTTTTTGTATTCATAAATCAAACTTGCGCCGGAGGCTTTCACTGCTTTTAACAATGGCGCAGAACCGGTCTGTGTATCATAGAAGATAATCAGGTTGCCGGTAGTATCTTGAGCTTTTTGCTGAGATGGAATGGCGGTTGATTGAGCAGGAATACTTGGGCTTTGGCAGGCACAAAGTAGGGTGGAGAGTAGGACGAATAGCGGCGTTTTCATGATGTTGATTTAATTTGATCAATAAACAAGGCCGTCTGAAAAGCGTAAAACGAAATCTAAGTTTCCTTTTACAACTTTCAGACGGCCTTAGTCCGTTATGCTTCAGGCAATTCCATGGCTAAAACGGTTTGTTCTTGTTTGGCACGGAAAGCCGCCAATTTTTCAGCCAATTCAGGATTTTCGTTGGCTAAAAGTGAAATGGCAAACAGCGCTGCATTGGCCGCGCCTGCTTCGCCAATGGCAAATGTGGCAACTGGAACGCCTTTAGGCATTTGTACAATCGAAAGCAGGGAGTCTTCGCCGCGCAGATATTTGCTGGGAACGGGTACGCCCAAGACGGGGACGGTGGTTTTGGCTGCGACCATGCCCGGCAAGTGCGCTGCGCCGCCTGCACCGGCAATAATGGCTTTGATGCCGCGTTCGCGTGCGGTTTCGGCGTATTCAAACATCAAATCAGGCGTACGGTGTGCAGAGACGACACGCGCTTCGTATTCAACGCCGAATTCTTTGAGAAATTGTGCTGCCTGCTGCATCACCGGCCAATCGCTGTTGCTGCCCATAATAATGCCGACTTGGATCATGAGGAGTTCCTTTTGCTTGAATGGATTAAGGGTAAAAAATATTCAGACGGCCTTGGGGATGACAAGGCCGTCTGAACGTTTATCTTTGTTTAAGACTGATGGAAGCGCGTTTTGCCGCTTCGCTGTTGGGGAAGCTTTGCATCAGTTTGCGCCATGTGCTGCGGGCAATGTCTTTTTGTTGCAGTTTGTATTGGCACTGGCCGATGCTGTACATGGCGTCAGGGGCTTGCGGGCTGTTGCGGAATCGATTCGCATAGCGGTTGCCGATTTCGATAACGGATTCGCAGTTGCCCAGACGCTGTTGGCTTTGCAGAAGTAGATACATATTGCGGCGGGCAATTTCGCTGCCGTTGCCGCCGTCGGCTTCTTTCAAAATGGCCACTGCGGCGGAGAAGTTGTTGCGCTGATAGTATTTTTGCGCCTGGTTATAAAGGCGCAATTCATTTTGTGCGGCTGAGTCTGTTTCAGACGGCACGCCGCCGCCATTGGCCAAATAGTTCATTTTCAGCTTGCGGTCGTCCAAACGCTGGGCTTTGGGTTTGGGAGCTAAAGGAGTTGGACGTTTGATGGTTCGCTGTTGTTCCAATGTGTGCAGGCGTTGGTTTAATTCTTCAACGGTGCGTTCCAGTCGGGCGATTTGTATGCCCAAGTGGTCAATCTGGGTTTGTTCATCCAAGCGCGGATAGGGAATATTTTTTTCAGGCAAAGGCTCGCGCGGAATATCCGGCAGGACAAAGTTGGCATTGTCGGCAGGTTGATGGGGATGGGAAACGGCGCATGATGCGGCCAATAGAGTAAGCAGTAAAAGAAACAGGGAATGTGATAATGTTTTCATCAGATTGTGTCGTTTTATTTTTTTAGCAGCAGTGTCAAACCGTCGCCGATAGGCAGGGTAATGGGAATAATGCGTGTATCATGCGGCAGGTTTTGGTTGAAATGGCGCAGGATATCCAGGCTGGGCGGATCGTTTTCGGCAGCTTCATTCATGACGCGCCCACCCAATAAGATATTGTCGATGGCAATCACGCCGCCACTCCGTACTAGTTGTAAACAGCGTTCAAAATATTTCGGCGTAGGCGGTTTGTCGGCATCGATAAGCGCCAAGTCGTAGCTTTCAGATTCGCCTTGCGTTATCAAATCGTCCAAAGTCAGCAAAGCCGGCTGCAGATGAAGCGAGATTTTATGCGCTATGCCTGCTGCCTGCCATGTTTCGCGGGCAATATCGGTAAAGGTTACATTGATGTCGCAAGCCATGATTTTGCCGTCTTCGGGGAGGGCAAGCGCTATGGCGGTGCTGCTGTAACCGGTAAAGACGCCAACTTCCAAATATTTTTTGGCATTCAATAATTTGGCCAACCACACCAACATGGCTGCCTGCTCTTGGGCGATGGCCATCTTTCCCAGACGATGTGATTGGGTACGCTCGCGCAATGCGGTCAAAACGGGATGTTCGGATTGACCGATGCTGTTGAGGTAATGTTGTAATGCCGGATCGGTATTGTGCGTGTTGGTCGTCATGCCGATGCGGGATTAGTCTTGATAGTAGGTGTAAGGTTTTTTGTTGACTTTGGCCGCTTCAAATTCAGCCTGTTCGGCCGGATTAAGGGTTACATCCCACAGTAAATGGCGGTTTTCGAGGCGTTGCGCTTCTAATTCGGGATGATCGGCCATGAGTTTGTCGAGGAATTGGGTAGCTTCGGATTTGTAGTGGTACATGATGTTTTGCCTGAATCGTTGTCAGACCGTCATTATAGCCGATATTTTTTGTCAATACGCTAATTAATCGAACTTCCATAAGGTATAATGGCACGTCTTTTTTAGGCCGTCTGAAGCCTTTGCTCAATGTTTTGTCTTTATCTACGGCAGGATATTGTGCAAAGGCTTAAGCCGGACAAGTTTCAGACGGCCTTTTTTATTGTGAAAAGAGCTGCTTATGTTAAAAAAATGGCTGCATAAAGTGTTGCCTAAAAAACACGTCAAGTCGTTGCCCGAAAAGGAGATTATTCCGCTTGAGCAACATGGTATCCATGCGGATATGTTGAGCTTTGCCGCTGAGAAAATTGCCAAACGCCTGCATGAAGCCGGTTTTCAGGCTTATGTTGTAGGGGGAGCCGTTCGGGATTTGTTGCTCGGGGTTGAGCCCAAAGATTTTGATATTGCAACCGATGCCACACCGGAGCAAATCCGTAAAATATTCCGCCGCAGCCGCATTATCGGCCGCCGCTTTCAAATCGTTCATGTGATGATTGGTCCTGAAACTATTGAAGTGACGACGTTTCGCGGTGGCGATAAGGTTCAGCAAAATGCGCAAGGCCGCATTATGAAGGACAATACTTACGGCAGCATTGAAGAAGATGCCATGCGCCGCGACTTTACTTGCAACGCGCTGTATTACGACCCGATTAAAGAGGAAATTTGGGATTTCCATCAAGGCGTGGCTGATGTTGCCGATAAGAAATTGGTGATGATAGGTAATCCTGCCGAACGCTATCAGGAAGATCCCGTCCGTATTCTTCGCGCCGTCCGTTTGTCGGGCAAGTTGGGCTTTGAAGTGGAAGAGCAAACGGCTTTGCCGATTGCCGAATACGCAGGCCGTCTGAAAAATGAGCCGGTGGCCCGTCTTTTTGACGAAATCATGAAAATCCTGTTTTCCGGCCATTCCCGTGCCTGTTTGAAACGGTTGAACGAGTTGGGTATTCCCGAAGGCATCCATCCGCTTTTAGATGCCTTGAAAACTGCCGAAGCAGCCGACAAACGTATGATTATGTTGGCCTTGAAAAATACCGATGAGCGTCTTCGTGCGGATAAGTCCGTTTCCGTCGGTTTTGTATTGGCGGCGGTATTATGGCCGACACTAAACGCCATTTGGCAACGCAATCAAAGCCATGGTCAAAAACCTGTCCCTGCGCTGATGGATGCGATGAACACCATGCGCGATACGGTGGAGAAAGGTTGGGGCGTACCGCAAAGATTCTCTGCAACCATGCGTGAAATCTGGCAATTTCAGCCGCAATTCGACAATATGCGCGGCGCGCGCCCGTATCGTCTGTTGGCGCAAGCCCGTTTCCGTGCTGCTTATGATTTCCTGATTTTGCGTAGTGAAGTTGGCGAGGTTGATAAAGAGGTGGCTTCTTGGTGGACAACTTTCCAACATGCCGATGAGGAAACCCGCCAGCAAATGACTGCGGCCAATGATCACAAACGTCAGAAACAAAGTGGATCAACCGATGGCAAACCTAAACGCCGCCGACGCCGTCCGAAAAAGAAAACCACTGAAGCTGAATAAAATTTAAGGCCGTCTGAAACGATTAAATCTTTTGAGATTTGGTTTTCAGACGGCCTTTTCGTATTCCAATAAAAACCGCAGGCTTTTCAACCTGCGGTTTGCTTTTATGATTTGTTTTCTTCGCTGTCGAGGAAGCTGCGGAGGCGGTCGCTGCGGGTCGGATGGCGCAGCTTGCGCAGGGCTTTGGCTTCGATTTGACGGATACGTTCGCGGGTTACGTCAAATTGTTTGCCGACTTCTTCGAGCGTGTGGTCGGTATTCATATCGATACCGAAACGCATACGCAACACTTTGGCTTCGCGCGGTGTCAGGCTTTCGAGGATTTCTTTGGTTACTTCGTGCAGGCTGGTGTACATCGCAGCTTCTGCCGGCGCAACATTGTTGGCATCCTCGATGAAGTCGCCCAAGTGCGAATCGTCGTCGTCGCCAATCGGTGTTTCCATGGAAATCGGCTCTTTGGCGATTTTCATGATTTTGCGGATTTTGTCCTCCGGCATTTCCATCAACTCGGCCAGTTTGGCGGAATCAGGTTCTTCACCGGTTTCTTGCAGGTATTGGCGCGAGATACGGTTCATTTTGTTGATGGTTTCAATCATGTGAACCGGAATGCGGATGGTACGTGCTTGGTCGGCGATGGAACGGGTAATCGCTTGACGGATCCACCATGTGGCGTAAGTCGAGAACTTATAGCCGCGGCGGTATTCGAATTTGTCCACCGCTTTCATCAGGCCGATATTGCCTTCTTGAATCAAATCAAGGAACTGCAAGCCGCGGTTGGTGTATTTTTTGGCAATGGAAATAACCAAACGCAAGTTGGCCTGAATCATTTCCTGTTTGGCGGCTGAGGTTTCTTTTTCGCTCAACACCATGTTTTTGTTGATTTCTTTCAACTCTTCAATGGAAATGCGGGTTTCGGTTTCCATATTGGCCAGCTCGGCTTGTTTTTCGAGGATGGCATGGCGGAAACGATCTAAAGCATTTGCCCACACTCGGCCTTTGGCTACTTCTTTTTCAACCCATTCCAAATCGGTAATGGCAGGCAGGAAGTTTTCGATGAAGTAGTCGCGTTCCATACGCACGCGGTCGATGCAGATATCGCGGATTTCGCGTTCGAGTTTGCGGATGTTTTCAACGCGGCTGCGCAGGTTGCTGCTCAAATTTTCAATTTGGCGTGTGGCAAAACGGACTTCCAGCAGTTTGTTGGCAATGGCATCGCGGTGTTTTAGGTAGTTGGCGTGTTGGCTGCCGTGTTTTTCCAGCTGCTTGATCATTTTGCCGTATTCGCTCTCGATAAAGGCGAAATGTTCCAACACTTTTTGTTTCAGTTCGGCCAAATGGGCGGCGGACATGGCTTCGGAATCACTGCCGGAGTCATCTTCATCATCTTCGTCGTCATCTTCGACTTCGCTGTCGGTCTCGCCTTCTTCATCGTCAGGTTTGGCATTTTCCAAATGACCCAGACCCAATTCGTTTAACAAAACTTCATTAGGGTCGATGATGGCTTCAACCACTTCATCTACGCGAATTTCGTCGTTGCGGACTTGTTCGATCAAAGCCAAAATCTCGGCAATCGAACCCGGACAGGCGGAAATGGCCTGCACCATGTTTTTCAATGCATTTTCGATTTTTTTGGCAATGATGATTTCGTCTTCGCGTGTCAACAAATCGACTTGGCCCATTTCACGCATATACATGCGCACAGGGTCGGTTGTACGGCCGAATTCGGAATCTGCGCTGGAAAGTGCCGCTTCGGCTTCTTCAACGGCATCGTCGTCGGTCAGGGCGGCGGCATTGTCGCTCAAGAGGATGTCTTCAGCATCGGGAGCCTGCTCGGTTACCTGGATACCCAGGCCGGAAATCATGCTGACGATGTTGTCGATTTGCTCGGCGTCGGACATATCGTCGGGCAGCGCGTCGTTAATTTCGGAATAAGTGATGTAGCCGCGTTCCTTACCCATAATAATGAGTTGGCGCAGGCGGGCGCGCTGCTCTTCGATACTCAAGGGACGGTTGTCATCTTGGTCTTGGTATTCTTCGTAGTTTTGATTTTTAGACATGGATTGCTCTCTAGGTTGATAGGATGCCGACGGTTTACGGTGATGTGGCCGTACCTGAAGGCGGAGCAGAGCTTTTTGTTGTGAAATCAGATTTCACTTTAATACTCTGAGGCCGTCTGAAAATATTACGGATGGAGTGTTCTGCGTGTCATGCTTCGCAGCGTGTGTTTAGATTGTTCAGACGGCCTGAGGGGTTAGTTTTGCTTTGCCGTCAAAAGCGACAGCAATAGTCTTTTTTCATTTTCAGTCAAACCGGTTTGAATACTTTTTTGCTTTAAAGTTTCGATTTGACTGTATTTTAATTCATTTAACAACTTTTTCATGCCGATTTGGAAACTTTCGCAATCTTCTTCGTCATCCCCTTCTATTTCTTCAGAGTGAAGGGTCGATAAAAAGATTTGATTGACGGTTTCCTCATAGGGCGAACCGCGCATATATTCAAGCACTTGTGCCGTTGCCGGAATCGTGGCGTGATTCTTGATGGTTTCGGCCAGATTGGCAAGGCAGGCAAAGTCGCCGCTTAAAGCCAGATAATCGGGCAGGTCTATATATGAAGCCCAAGCCGGATTTATCAAGAGGCTGCGTATTTGCCTTTGCACCAGTGTCAGCATGGTTGGCTGTTTGACAGAAATGGGCGGCAGTTTGTAACTTTTTTGTTTGACGTGCCGCTTGGGCGCTTCTTGTCCGAGTAACTGGGCGAGGTTGTCAGGATCAATGCCCACCAACTCGCTGAGTTTTTGTTTCAGGAGATAGCCCAATGCCGGCGCGGTAATTTGCGCTAAAAGCGGGGAACTGGTTTTGACCAATTCTGCTTTGCCTTCTTGTGTATTGAGGTTGAGGCCGTCTGAAAGATGTTCCCAAAAATATTCGGATAGGGGCTTGCTTTGGTTTAACAAGGCATCTTCAAACTGCGTCTTGCCATAGGTGCGGATGTAGCTGTCGGGGTCGTGTTCTTCGGGCAGGAAGAGAAAATGCAGCGATTTATCGTCTTTTAATTGCGGCAACGCATTTTCCAGCGCGCGCCAAGCCGCTTTACGTCCCGCGCCGTCGCCGTCAAAACAAAAATAAATACTGTCGGCCTGACGCATCAGGATTTTGACATGTTCCGCCGTGGTTGCCGTACCTAGAGCCGCTACGCCGTAGCCGATGCCGAACTGCGCCAATGCGACCACGTCCATGTAGCCTTCGACCACCAAAATCCGTCCGGCCTCTTTTACGGCAGCACGCCCTTCATATAGCCCGTAAAGGTTTTTCCCTTTATCGAACAAAGGAGTGTCGGGAGAATTCAGGTATTTGGGTTTCGAGTCGTCCAATACGCGGCCGCCAAAGCCGATGACCTGCCCACGCGGATTACGGATAGGGAACATAATCCGATGACGAAAGCGGTCGTAATGTTTGCCTTCGTTATCAATGACCATGCCCGTATCCACCAACGCAGTATTCGGATAGGGCTGAAATACTTGCGCCAAAGGCTGCCAACCGTCGGGCGCATAGCCCAAACCGTAATGCGCGATGACTTCCGCACTCAAGCCGCGTTTGTCTAAATAAGCCTTCGCTGCCGGATTGAATTTCAACTGTTGCGCGTAAAAATCCGCTGCCGCCGCCGTTGTTTCTTCCAAAGTCTGCTGTTTTTTCTTACGTTCGGCACGGATTTCGGGATTGTCTTCCTGCCCGCGCACTTTAGGCACCGTCATACCGACGCGATCAGCCAAAAACTGCACCGCCTCCGGAAACGACAGCCCCTGATGCTCCATCACAAAACCAATCGCCGAACCATGCGCCCCGCAACTGAAACAATGGTAAAACTGCTTGGTCGGACTGACCGAAAACGACGGCGTCTTTTCCTTGTGAAACGGACAGCAGGCCATATAGTTCGCCCCGCCTTTCTTCAGTGGAACCTGCTCGTCGATAATATCGACAATATCGACTTTGGACAAAAGCTCGTCAATGAAATCAGATGGAATCATGGTTCGGCAGAAGAGGATGGACGGAAAACATTTCAGACGGCCTTATAAACAGACAAAGGCCGTCTGAAAATGGAATTTCGAATGAGGGTTAAAATGAGTTTTGTATTATAGCAAATTGTTGTCATACATGTGTCCTATCCTTTTGAGGTAGAGTATCAATCATCTTATTTTATTCGTTATTAAGATAGATATGATATAGCTAAAGCAAAGGCCGTCTGTAAGATATTCAGACGGCCTTTGCTGTTGTCTTATTTTGCGATTCAGTTGCGCTTTCATGGTATGAATATGATAATGAACACATATTCCAGATTTTAGAAAGCTAGTTTCTCATGAAAGATTTTGTCCGCTTGCTCAACCATTCCGATATTTCCTTTTCTCCGATTCCAAATGCTATTAAAGTTGATAATCCTGCAACAGGTGAGGCTTTGGCGTTTGTCCGTAAGACCGATTCAGACGGCCTGAAGCTTCTGATTCAGAAGGCGGAGGCGGCACAAAAATTGTGGGCGGCAAAAACTGCGTTAGAGCGCGCCGATGTGTTGTGGCGTTGGTATTTTCTGATGAAGGAAAACAAAGAAGAACTGGCGCGCATCATGACGATGGAGCAGGGCAAAAGCCTGACCGAGGCGCGCGGCGAGATTGATTATGCGGCTTCATTTGTACGCTGGTTTGCGGAAGAGGCGCGGCGGATTGACGGCGATGTGCTGACGAGTGTGAAAGCATCGCAAAAACTGGTCGTGTTGAAACAGCCTATCGGTGTTACCGCCGCGATTACGCCGTGGAATTTCCCATCCGCAATGATTGCGCGTAAGGCTGCACCTGCTTTGGCGGTAGGCTGCGCGATGATCGTCAAACCTGCATCGCTCACGCCTTTGAGTGCGTATGCATTGGTCGTTTTGGCTTATGAAGCCGGCGTGCCGCAGGATTTGTTGCCTGTTGTCAGCGGTAGTGCTTCGGAAATCAGTCATGAATTTGCCACGAATCCGACCGTGCGCAAAATCAGCTTTACCGGCTCAACCGAAGTCGGCGCGAAAATTTTTGCCGACAGTGCGGCGGACATTAAAAAACTCAGCTTGGAACTGGGCGGCAATGCGCCGTTTATCGTGTTTGACGATGCCGATTTGGACAAAGCTGTCGAAGGTGCACTTGCCAGCAAGTTCCGTAACAGCGGTCAGACCTGCGTCTGCACCAACCGCGTTTACGCCCAATCCGGCATTTACGACGAATTTTGCCGCAGATTGAGTGAAAAAGTGGCGGCGCTCAAATTGGGCAACGGCTTGGAAGAGGGCGTAAACCAAGGGCCGTTGATTGAGAAAAAAGCGGTGGAGAAAGTCGAGCAGCACATCGCCGACGCGCTTGCTAAAGGCGCAAGTTGCCTGACCGGCGGCAAACGCAGCGCATTGGGCGGAACGTTTTTTGAGCCGACTGTTTTAAGTGGTGTTACGGCGCACATGGCGGTAGCTCGCGAGGAAACCTTCGGGCCGTTGTGTCCGGTGTTCCGTTTTGAAACCGAAGCCGAAGTCATCGTAGCCGCCAACAATACGGAATACGGTTTGGCAGCTTACCTTTTCACCTCCGACACCGCCCGCCAGTGGCGCGTCGGCGAAGCCTTGGAATACGGAATGGTCGGCATCAATACGGGCTTAATCAGTAATGAAGTGGCACCGTTTGGCGGCGTGAAACGCAGTGGTTTGGGACGTGAAGGGAGCAAATATGGTGCGGATGAGTATTTGGAATTGAAATATTTATGTATTGATGTAGCGGAATAAGGCTTACACAGTAAAGGCCGTCTGAAATTCGGTTTTCAGACGGCCTTTTTTAAACGCAGAAAAGGTATCGGATAATTTTCATATTGTGAGAACGATCTTTATAAAAAGCAAAACCATAAGAAACAAAGTTGCAAAAATTTTGTCACATGTTTATAAAATTAGTTTGATAACTATTTTGATGTTTTTAATCTTGTTGGATGTGTATTTCAAGTTTCTAGCTGTAGTTTTTTGAGTGATGGCAGCGGAAATTTTGGATAATACAACCGTGAGCAAGGAAGGATTGTTTTTTTGCTCACACAGTGTGGCTCATATCGATAGCGTGGGAACTTTATCTAGGCTGCAATTTTGTGGTGTGACTTTTATAAAAAAGGTGATGTGAATGTTGAAGAAATTTTTAATCCTGTTTTGCGTAGCTTTTATCGGCGCATGCAGTTCCTTTAATGGGGACGGTTTGTCAAATGGCTCATATTCTCAAGGGAAACGGCTTGATCCGAATTGTGATCATTATGCTGTCGGCGGTAGTGGCGGCGGTTGTACACCGGCAGGTCAATGGCATCTTAAAGATAAATAAGGACAAAGAGTTCCATTCTAGCTTTTAAAAATGATTGTAGAATGGGCATTTAATTATTTAGGCCGTCTGAAATTTGGTTTTCAGACGGCCTTTGTTTTAGAGTAGATCTTGGATGGCTGAACGCTCTTCTTCCAATTCGGCCAGCGTGGCTGCAATACGTTTTTGGCTGAATTCGTCCGACAAATCTAAGCCTTGGACGATGCGGTAGCTGCCTGCGTCGCAAATGACGGGGAAGCCGAAAACCAAACCTTCGGGAATGCCGTAAGAGCCATCGGATGGAACGCCCATCGTTACCCATTTGCCGCTGCTGCCGAGCAGCCAGTCGCGCAGGTGGTAGATGGCGGCATTGGCGGCGGAGGCTGCGGATGATGAGCCGCGTGCGGCGATAATGGCTGCACCGCGTCCGGCGATTTTCGGCATGAAGACTTCGGTGTTCCAGTCGGGTTCGGTAATCATGTCTTGGACGGACTCGCCGTTGCTGGTGGCGTAGCGGTAGTCGGCGTACATGGTCGGGCTGTGGTTGCCCCAGACGCACATTTGCTCGATGGAAGGAATCGGGCGGTTGATTTTTTCGGCAATTTGGCTGACGGCGCGGTGGTGGTCGAGGCGCATCAGGGCGGTGAAGTTTTCCGGCGGGATGTCGGGTGCGGACTTCATGGCGATGTAGGCGTTGGTATTGGCCGGGTTGCCGACGACGAGGACTTTGACGTTGCGATGGGCAACTTTGTTCAACGCCGCGCCTTGTATTTTGAAAATTTCGGCGTTGGCATGCAGCAGGTCGGCGCGTTCCATGCCTTGCGTACGCGGGCGCGCACCAATCAAGAGGGCGATGTCGGCATCTTTGAAGGCGACTTCGGGATCGTCTGTAGCGAAGATGTCGGCTAAGAGGGGGAAGGCGCAATCCTGCATTTCCATAATCACACCGCGCAATGCTTGTTGCGCCTGCGGCAGGTCGAGCAGTTGCAGGATAACGGGTTGGTCGCGTCCGAGCATGATGCCGCCGGCGATACGGAAGAGGGTGGCGTAGGCGATTTGCCCTGCCGCGCCGGTAACGGCGATTCGGACGGGTGGCTTGAGGGTCATATTTTTCCTTTTGAAGTCGTTGTTTTACTTGGTTTTCGGATTATAGCAGTATTATGTGCCGAATGATGTAGGAAGGCCGTCTGAAATTTGATTTTCAGACGGCCTTCAGTGTTTGAAAAGATTATTCGTCGTTTTTCTTTTCAGCTTGTTCTTCGGCAGCTTCATAGGCTTCGACGATTTTCTGTACCAATGGATGGCGGACAACGTCTTCGCTGGTGAAGGTGTGGAAATACAGGCCTTCTACGTCGCGCAGTTTTTCGCGTGCATCTTTCAAGCCGGATTTGATGTTGCGCGGCAGGTCGATTTGGCTGATGTCGCCGGTAATGACTGCTTTGGCACCGAAGCCGATACGGGTTAGGAACATTTTCATTTGTTCGGGCGTGGTGTTTTGCGCTTCGTCCAAGATGACATACGCGCCATTTAAGGTACGGCCGC
This sequence comes from Neisseria sp. HMSC070A01, assembly GCF_001810165.1. Taxonomy (NCBI): domain Bacteria; kingdom Pseudomonadati; phylum Pseudomonadota; class Betaproteobacteria; order Neisseriales; family Neisseriaceae; genus Neisseria; species Neisseria sp. HMSC070A01. Next base: position 46,342 of record NZ_KV800125.1, read on the forward strand.
GCATATAGGCCAGCGGCGCAATTTCAATCAAACCTTTTTCCATCAGTTTGGTTACGCGGTCAAAGCCCATCAAGTCATAAAGCGCATCATAAAGCGGTCGCAGGTAGGGATCGACTTTTTGCGCTAAATCGCCCGGCAGGAAGCCTAATTTTTCGCCTGCTTCGACTGCAGGGCGCACCAAAACGATGCGTTCGATTTGGTGTTTTTCCATGGCATCAACTGCGGCGGCAACGGCAAGATAGGTTTTGCCTGTACCGGCAGGGCCTAAACCGAACACGACATCGTGGTTGAGCAAGGCGCGGATATAGCCGTTTTGGCGCGGTGTGCGGCCGCCGATGCTGCCGCGTTTAGTGCGGAAATAGTATTGTTGGTCGTGGTGTTTTTCTTCGTGTTTTTCATCTGCGGTTTTGGCTTCAACGGCCGCGAGGCTGATGGCGTTGTCGTCCAAGTCGCCTTTTTCTGCGGCTTCGGCAAGCGATAGCAAGGCACGGCGGCCGGCGTGTGCCAGTTCGCCCATGAAGGTGAAATGTTCGAAGCGGCGGCTGATTTGGATATCAAGGGCTTTGCCTAAGGCTTCGAGATTGCTGTCGAGCGCGCCGCACAGGCGTTGCAACACGGTATTGTCAATTTCTTCAAACTGCAGATGGACGGTGTGGGTCATATCGGTTTCCGTAAATAAATCTATTTTTCCGTATTATACCCTTGTTCAGACGGCATGCTTTATAATACGTCGCTTCTTTTTGATAAACCGTTTCAATTAAAATGAGTCATACTATTTCCCCGCAGTCTGAGTTTCTGCGCGGCATTAAAGAATGTTCCCCTATGCTGATCGGCCTGTTGCCGTGGGCGCTGATTTTGGGTATGCAGGGCGGGCAGAAGGGCATGAGTTGGCTGGAAATGCTGCTGATGACGGGCATGAATTTTGCCGGAGGTTCGGAATTCGCCGCAGTCAATTTATGGGCAAATCCTTTGCCGATTCTGCTGATTGCAACGGTAACGTTTATGATTAATTCGCGCCATATCCTGATGGGTGCGGCGATTGCGCCGTATATGAGGGATATGCCGTTGAAAAAGGCGATGCCTGCGCTGTTTGTGATGTGTGATGAAAGCTGGGCAATGGCGTTTGCTGAAATTCAAAAGCGTAAGGCGGCAGGTTTGCCTGCGTTCAACATGCCGTTTTATGCCGGCGTGTGCTTTATTTTGTATGTAACTTGGATTGGTTTTGCGGCGTTTGGCGCGGCAGTCGGTCCGATGTTCGGCGATGTGGCGGCATGGGGCTTCGGCATGGCGTTTCCTGCGGTGTTTTTGGTGTTGCTGCGCGGTATGTGGAAGAGCTTTGCGGCTTCACGCCCTTGGTTTGTCAGCCTGATTGTGGCGTGCGCAACTTATTTGACCGTGGATGGCGCATGGTATGTTCCGGCTGGAGCGTTGTCGGGTTTGTTGGCGGCGTATTTTTTGGGAGAGCAAAAATGAAGGATTTGTTGTCGCTGCAATCGTTTTTGCTGTTTTTAAGTATGTTGGCCGTAACCTATTCGACCCGATTAATCGGCTTTTTTGCATTGCGCAACCGTACGTTGAGCCGTCGCGCGCAAGTAGTTATGGAGGCCGCGCCGGGCTGCGTGTTGATTTCCGTGATTGCGCCTTATTTTGTATCGGACAAACCGCATGAGCTGATTGCCATTGCTTTGACGGTATTGGCCGCCAGCCGGTTTTCGATGTTGGTGACGGTATTAATCGGCGTTGGTGCTTCGGGCATACTCGGTTATTTGATGAAATAAAAAATTTTCAGACGGCCTTACTTGTTATAATGGCCGTCTGAATTTTTTGATAAAGCAAAAACATGGCAAACCAACGACTCATCTATGGCTTTCACGCCGTCAATGCCCGTTTGTGGCAAAACCCGAAATCGATTACCGAACTCTATATCCAAGAGGGCAAATCCGATGCGCGCACCCGCGATGTATTGGATAAAGCAGCCTCTGAAAACGTACGCGTGCATTTTGCCGATGCCGACCGCTTGAATGCCATCAGCAAAGGGGCGCGTCATCAGGGCGTGGTCGGGTTTATCGATGCTTCCAAAAACCATGTTCACTTGGAAGATGTGTTGGAAAATCTGAGCGAACCGCCGTTTTTGCTGGTATTGGACGGCATTACCGATCCGCACAACCTCGGCGCGTGCCTGCGTACTGCCGATGCGATGGGCGTGCATGCCGTGATTGCACCCAAAGACAAAAGCGCCGGCCTGAATGCGACCGTCAGCAAAGTTGCCTGTGGCGCAGCGGAAACCGTGCCGTATATTACTGTAACCAATCTTGCCCGTACTTTGCGTGAGCTGAAAGAATACGGCATTTGGATTGTCGGTACGGACATGGGCGGCGACTCAGACCTTTACCACTGCGATTTACCCGACAGCGCGGCATGGGTGATGGGCAACGAAGGCGAAGGCATGCGCCGTCTGACGCGCGAACATTGCGATATGCTGGTATCGATTCCGATGTTTGGCACAGTCGAGAGCATGAATGTTTCCGTCAGCGCAGGCATGGTATTGAGCGAAACCCGCCGTCAACGTGTGTTGAAATCGGAAAAATAAAAAGTGTAATTAAAAGGCCGTCTGAATGTTTTTCAGACGGCCTTTTTCAGGTTTTATTCTTTAACCAAAGGACCTGATTGCTTTTCATTACCGGCGGCAATGCGAACCAATTGGAGAAATTCCGATTTCAGCTCAAACGGATCATCGCCTTGGACTTGCTGTACCATTTTTTCAATGTCGCTCCAGCCAAGTTTGCCGTTGTATTCGCCGCCGCGCAGGGCTTGGGCATAGGAAGCCGCGGCAAGGGCGAGCAGGGTGTCTTTATCGGCTTGCTCCAGCGGTTTGCTGCCAACGGGAATTGCTTGTTCCATCAGCTTGCTGTCTTTTTCCCCAGGCAGTTTGTAGCGGACTTTGACAAAGGCGTATTCGTTTTTACTGCCTTTGGCGGCAGGGGCTTTTTGATAGCGTGATTCGTTCAGCCAGCCGGTTTTTCCTGCCGGAATGATTTCATAAATGGCGGTCACGCTGTGGCCTGAGCCGATATCGCCCGCATCTACTTTGTCATTATTGAAGTCTTCATTGCGCAGGGTACGGTTGGTGTAGCCGACCAAGCGGTATTCTTTGACAGTGGCAGGATTGAATTCGACTTGGATTTTGACATCCTGCGCTACGGTGGCGAGCGTGGAAGTCAGTTGTTGCTGTAAAACTTTTTTCGCTTCTTTTTCGTTGTCGATATAGCTGTAATTACCGTCGCCTGCATCAGCAATTTGTTCCATCATGTCTTCGTTGTAATTGTCCGTACCAAAGCCTAGCGTACTGAGTGAAATACCGGTTTTACGTTTTTCGGCAACCATGGATTTGAGGGTTTCGGTATCAGATACGCCAACGTTAAAGTCGCCATCGGTCGCCAGCAGGATACGGTTGATGCCGTTAGGTACAAAGGCTTTTTGCGCTTCTTCGTATGCCATGCGTAAAGCGGATTCGCCCGAAGTCGAGCCTTCGGCTTTCAGCTTGTCGATGGCCTTCAGGATGGTTTCTTTATCTGAACCTGATGTGGGCGGAAGCACCAGCTCTTCGCCTGATGAATAGGTAATCAGTGTAACCTTGTCCTGCGGGCGTAATTGTTGGGTCAAGATACGCAACGTTTTTTGAACCAACGGAAGTTTATTTTCTTCATCCATACTGCCGGATACGTCCACGAGGAACACAAGATTGGCGGGCGGCAGGTCTTTCTTTGCCGTGTCTTGTGCTTGAATGCCGATTTTGATCAGCTTGGCTTCCGGTTGCCATGGAGAATCAATGGTTTCAGTGTGAACGGCAAATGGGCGGCCGTCAGTAGGCAGTGGGTAGTTGTAAGGGAAATAATTGATGATTTCCTCAATGCGCACGGCATCTTTGGGCGGCTGTTTGCCGCTGTTCAGAAATCGGCGGACGTTGGCGTAGCTGCCGGTATCGACATCGATGCTGAATGTGGAAACAGGTTCTTGGGCAACGGATTTGACCGGTTGATCGGGTTGGTCTTGGTAGCGTTCGGTGTTTTCTGTAAGAGACAGATTTTCTTCAGCAACGGCAGTAGCAGGCAATGCTGAGTCCGGTGCGCCATGAAGATTTTCGGTTGACGAGTCTGAACGGTCGAGTGGGCCGGAACACGCGGTTAAAGCTGCCAAAGTGAGTATGGAAACGGTTTTTAGGAAAAAACGGGGCATGATTCGAGCTCCATAGAAATATCTCTTGCTGATTGTTAAAAGTGTTGATGGCAGTGTATTGGCAGAGTTAACGCTGGTGCTGAGTCACTTTTTTTGAATTTTAATGTGTGAATAGTGGGTTAAGTTTAAATCAGGACAAGGCGGAGCAACGCGGTACTGGTCTAAACTTAACCCACTATTTTTATGACTTAGGCAAGATTTTGTCGGGCTGAGACGATTTTGTAAAGGCCTCAGCCCCGATTTATCTTACATTAACTTTTCTTCCGGCGACGTTCACCCGGCAGCAGCATGTCCGCCCATTTGATGATGTTGGCGACTTCTGCCGGATTGAGTTCGTAGAACTGGCCGCGTTTGAGGCGGTTTGGCAGGCCGATAGGGCCGAAGCCTACGCGGACGAGGCGGCTGACGGTCAGGCCTTGGCTTTCAAAAATGCGGCGTACTTCACGGTTGCGACCTTCTTTGATGACGACGTTGTACCATTTGTTTGCGCCTTCGCCGCCTTGTTCGTAGATGCGTTCGACTTTTGCCAAACCGTCTTCGAGCATGACGCCTTCTTCGGTCAGGACGCGCATTTGTTCGGTGGTCAACTCGCCCAATACGCGCACGGCGTATTCGCGTTCGACTTCAAAGCTGGGGTGGGCAAAGCGTTGAACGAGTTCGCCTGAAGTGGTTAGAATCAAAAGGCCGCTGGTATTGATGTCCAAACGGCCGATAGCCACCCAGCGACTGCTGGCTGCTTGCGGCAGGCGGTCGAAAATGCTGATGCGGCCTTGCGGGTCGTCGCGGGAAACGATTTCGCCTTCTTGTTTGTAGTAGAGGATGATGCGCGGCAGGCGGTCTGCCCATTTGAGTTTGATAATGCTGCCTTTGACGGTAACGTGGTCGTCGGGGGTGACTTTGTCGCCCAGTTGGGCGACGCGGCCGTTGACCGTTACCCAGCCGTTGCTGATCCATTCTTCCATTTCGCGACGAGAGCCGACGCCGGAAGCGGCCAGGACTTTTTGCAGGCGCTCGGGTTCGAAGCGGGAAAGGTCGCTGCGGCGTTCTTTCAAATCGCGGGCGTGCTCCATGATTTTTTGGTTGGGATTGCGGACAACCAGTTTTTTGGCTTTGGCGGCACGTTGTTTTGGCGCGGTATTTTGAGCTTTAGGGCCGTCTGAAACTTTTTGGCCGTAAGGTTTGCCTGATGTTTTGCGTTCGTTGTCTGGACGTTTTTTATTGGCGAAGGATTTGGCCGGTTTGGAAGGTTTCTTGGCGGCAGATGATACGCCGTCGCGCCATTGGCGTTTGCTGGAAGGCTGTTTGGACATGATTTTTCCTAACTCGCTTGAAAAAGCGGTTCTTCTGCGGCAGTTGCGGCAGGGGTTGGATTGGGGGAAAAGGCCGTCTGAAAATCAGATTCAGACGGCCTGCCGATGAAAGGCTGTATTGTAACTCAACCAGTAAATTTTTGTTTGAAAATCCGAAAATTATGGCGAAAGGCGTTCGCGTATCCAGTTGCCGTCAACCAGGCGGTATTGGATGCGGTCATGCAGGCGGCTGGGGCGGCCTTGCCAGAATTCGATGCGGTCGGGAATAACGAGGTATCCGCCCCAATGCGGAGGACGGGGAACATGCAGGGGATGTTTGACGCCGACGGCTGCGGCTTTGGCCACCAAAACGGCTTTGCTGGAAATCACTTCGCTTTGCGCGCTTGCCCATGCGCCGATACGGCTGGTATACGGGCGGCTTTCAAAATATTCGTCCGAAGCGGCGGCGTCGAGTTTTTCAATGCGTCCTTCAATGCGCACTTGGCGCTCGAGTTCCGGCCAGAAAAAAGTCATGGCGGCAAAAGGGTGTGCCGTATAGGAGCGGCCTTTGCGGCTGTGGTAATTGGTAAAGAAAACAAAGCCTTTGGGGTTGACTTCTTTTAGCAGCACCATGCGGCTGTTGGGCCTGCCGTCTTCGCCCACAGCGGCAACGTTGACCGCGGTCGGCTCGTTGACTTCGGCGTGAATCGCTTCGTTCAGCCATTGCTCGAATTGGACAATCGGGTCGGCGTGGCATTCGGCTTCCGACAGCTCGCGTTTGCTGTAATCTTCGCGGATATTGTGCAGATCCATGATTTTTCTCCTTAGGTTTGACCGAATCATACTCCGTTTTTTCAGACGGCCTCAAGGGCATTGTGTATAATCGTAGCCCTTTCCAATATAGAACAATACGGAGTCCTGTCATGCAAACCGAAGTCGAACTGAAAATCTTAAATCCGAAAATGGCCGATTCCCTGCCTGCTTATGCAACGCCTGGTTCTGCCGGTTTGGACTTGCGTGCCTGCTTGGATGAAGCCGTTGTATTGCAACCGGGCGATGTGTATCTCGTGCCGACCGGTTTGGCTGTGCATTTGGCCAACCCTGCGTATGCAGCCGTTTTGCTGCCGCGTTCCGGTTTGGGTCATAAACACGGTATTGTTTTGGGCAATTTGGTCGGTTTGATTGACTCGGATTATCAAGGCGAATTGAAGGTTTCCTTGTGGAACCGTGGTAAAGAAGCGTTTACCATCGAGCCGATGGAGCGTATCGCGCAAATGGTGATTGTGCCGGTTGTCCAAGCCGCGTTTAAAGTCGTGGACGAGTTTGCCGCCAGCGAGCGCGGCGAAGGCGGATTCGGCAGCACCGGCAAAGCCTGATGATTTGAAAGGCCGTCTGAAACAGGATAAATTGAAATATTTGATTTCGGTTTGCCGTTGTTCAGACGGCCTTTTTGTTGTGCCAACCTTTGCATAATCACACACAAGATTGCATTTTTATATCTTGTCTGTATGACCGGCGCACCCAATAATACAGGCCGTCTGAAACCTTTACGGAGCGTTGTTATGTCCCGTCCTTCACTTTTTCTGCCTTTATTTTTGATTATCTTTGGCGCAGTTTGGTTTTTACGCGCCACGGATATTTTGCCTGCGACATCGACAATGATTGCCGGCGCATTAATTATTTTGGGCTTTGCCGTGTTGATTATGGACGGCATCAACAAACAGTCCATCGTTTCCGGACCGATGCTGGTTTATATCGGTACAGCTATTTATCTGCACATGAGCTACTGGATTTACCTCTCGCCGTTGCTGGCCATCGGCATGGTCGTGTTGGGTTGTCTGCTGTTGCTCTCGCGCAGCGATATGATTCCTGAGAAACACACAAAATAGAAAGATGAGAGATTTAGGTTTTACCCTATAAAGGCCGTCTGAACAATGGTATAATCCGCCGATTCAGACGGCCTTTTTTATTGTGGTTTAAATTTGAAATTTACCCTCCCGGCCGCACCGTTTTCTTACATTTTGCAAAGTTTCCGCCATGACCCAAGACAAAATCCTCATCCTCGACTTCGGCTCGCAAGTTACCCAGCTGATCGCCCGCCGCGTGCGCGAAGCCCACGTTTACTGCGAACTGCATTCTTTCGACATGCCTTTGGAAGAAATCAAAGCCTTCAATCCAAAAGGCATCATCCTCTCCGGCGGCCCCAATTCCGTTTACGAATCCGATTATCAAGCCGATACCGGTATTTTTGATTTGGGTATTCCGGTTTTGGGCATTTGCTACGGTATGCAATTTATGGCGCACCACTTGGGCGGCGAAGTTAGCCCGGGCAACCAACGTGAATTCGGTTATGCGCAAGTGAAAACCATCGACAGCGAGCTGACACGCGGCATTCAAGATGATGCTCCTAATACGCTCGACGTTTGGATGAGCCATGGCGATAAAGTTTCCAAACTGCCTACCGGCTTCTCCGTCATCGGCGATACGCCGTCTTGCCCGATTGCCATGATGGAAAACGCTGAGAAACAATTCTACGGCATCCAATTCCACCCTGAAGTGACCCATACCAAACAAGGCCGCGCGTTGTTGAACCGCTTTGTCTTGGATATTTGCGGCGCACAACCAAGCTGGACCATGCCGAACTACATCGAAGAAGCCGTTGCCAAAATCCGCGAACAAGTCGGCAACGACGAAGTGATTTTAGGTTTGTCCGGTGGCGTGGACTCTTCCGTAGCGGCGGCGCTGATTCACCGTGCCATCGGCGACCAACTGACCTGTGTGTTTGTTGACCACGGCCTGTTGCGCCTGAACGAAGGCAAAATGGTGATGGACATGTTTGCCCGCAACTTGGGCGTACGCGTGATTCACGTTGATGCCGAAGAGCAGTTTTTGGCGAAACTTGCCGGCGTGACCGATCCCGAGAAAAAACGCAAAATCATCGGTGCGGAATTTATTGAAGTCTTTGACGCTGAAGAGAAAAAACTCACCAACGCCAAATGGTTGGCACAAGGTACGATTTACCCTGACGTAATCGAATCCGCAGGCGCGAAAACCAAAAAAGCCCACGCCATCAAATCGCACCACAATGTCGGCGGCCTGCCTGAAAACATGAAACTCAAATTGCTTGAGCCGTTGCGCGACTTGTTCAAAGACGAAGTGCGCGAATTGGGCGTCGCTTTGGGTCTGCCTCGTGAAATGGTGTACCGTCATCCGTTCCCGGGCCCGGGTTTGGGCGTGCGTATCTTGGGTGAAGTGAAAAAAGAATACGCCGACTTGCTCCGTCAGGCGGACGACATTTTCATCCAAGAATTGCGCAACACCACCGATGAAAACGGTACATCTTGGTACGACCTGACCAGCCAAGCCTTTGCCGTATTCCTGCCTGTGAAATCCGTCGGCGTGATGGGCGACGGCCGCACATACGATTACGTCGTTGCCTTGCGTGCCGTGATTACCAGCGACTTTATGACTGCGCACTGGGCAGAGCTGCCATACTCGCTGCTTGGCCGTGTGTCCAACCGCATCATCAACGAAGTCAAAGGTATCAACCGCGTGGTTTATGATGTCAGCGGCAAACCGCCTGCCACGATTGAATGGGAATAATCCCTAAATAATAAAGGCCGTCTGAACAGATATTGTTCAGACGGCCTTTTTGCACTGATGAGCTTAGTTAACGCATACAATGAAATCAATCAGCAAACTTTCCGTTAGCGGTTTAAGCAAACTCAGCAAATACCTTAATCAATACGGCCGAATTTTCCGCTTTTAAAATCGCTAACGGCTTGTCGGATTTCTTCAGCAGTATTCATCACAAATGGGCCGTAGCCGACTACGGGTTCATCAATCGGAACGCCGGAAAGCAGCAAGATTTTGACTTCTTCGCTACCGGCTTTCGCGCGCACTTTACCGCCGGTTTGCTCAAAATTGACCAATTCTCCGGCTGTTGCCTGTTCATTGCCATTAAACGTAACCGTTCCGCGCAGGACAACCATAGACAGATTGTGATTGTCAGGTATTTCCAACTCGGCTTCTTTATTGGCATGGAGCACAATATCCCAAACATTCATTTCGGTGAACGTGTCCGTCGCGCCTTTTACGTCGTCATGTTCGCCTGCAATCAGGCGTAAGTAGCCGGCTTCGTTGGGAAATTTGACGACGGGAATATTTGCTTTGGCAAGATGCTGATAGCGTGGCGGAGTATTTTTGTCTTTGGCCGGCAGGTTGACCCAGAGTTGCACCATTTCAAAGAGTCCGCCTTTTTTGCTGAAGTTTTCAGAGTGGAATTCTTCATGAATGATGCCTGAACCTGCGGTCATCCATTGCACGTCGCCTTCGTAAATAATGCCGCCGCCTCCGCTGGAGTCGCGGTGTGCCACTTCGCCGTGGTAGGCGATGGTAACGGTTTCAAAGCCTTTGTGCGGATGTTGTCCGACACCGCGCGGACCGTGCGTTTCGTTGGGTGCAAATTCATATGGCGCAGCATAGTCCAACATCAGGAATGGATTGGTGCAGCGGTCGTCAGCCATGTGGGAGAACAAAGGTTGCACGAGGAATCCGTTGCCTACCCAGTGTTGGCTGTCGGCTCGGTAGATTTGTTTGATGTTGCGCATGATAAAGTTCCTTCTTTTTATGGCGTCTGAAGCCTTTCAGATGGCCTTTTGTTACGGAATGATTGTATTATAGGGGGTACAAACTTTATAACAAATACGCACATTTTTTATACTGTGGTTTGGAGATTTTGTATGTCGGAAACAGTACACGCACACGGCTCTTGCTGTCCGGTCGTCAATACTTTGGATATTATCGGCGGTAAATGGAAGGTATTGATTTTATATTATTTAAATAGCGAAACCCGTCGCTTCAATGAGTTGCAGCGTTTGTTGGCAGGTATTACCCAGCGGATGCTGACGTTGCAGCTGCGCGAATTGGAAAACGACGGTATCGTTCATCGGGAAGTGTATCCGCAGGTACCGCCGAAGGTAGAGTATTCGCTGACTGAATTTGGGCGGACGCTGATGCCTGTGATCGAAGCCATGCACCGTTGGGGCGAACAATATGCTGCGGAATGTGTGAAACATAAAAAGCAGCCGTAGGCTTATGCTTTTATGGTTATGATATTGATGAAGGCTTTAAGGCCGTCTGAACAGGCGTGATTCAAGGTTTCACGCTTGTTCAGACGGCCTTATTCTTTGGGGACTAAGCCCAATCAAAATTGATTTTTCAATTCACGCAAAGCGGCGAAGACTTCGAGTTCGCTGTTTAATTTTCGTCCGCTCAATTCTTCGGCGCGTGCCCGAACTTGGGGCAGGTGTACGCGGAAAAACGGATTGACTTTGCGTTCGTGCGCCAGGCTGACAGGCAGTGTCGGCGTGTGTTCGGCTGCGGCCAAGGCCGTCTGAATGTCGGCGTTGTCCGGCTCGATATGTTGGGCAAAGCGCAGATTGGAGGCGGTGTATTCGTGCGCCGGATAAAATAGTGTTCCTTCGGGCAGCTGGTTGAATCGGTGGAAGCTGTCGTAAAGCTGCTCGATTGTGCCGGTGAATACGCGGCCGCAACCGGCGGAGAACAAGGTATCGCCGCAGAAAACGTGCAGGCCGTCTGAATTTTCCAACAGATAGCTGATGTGGCGGTCGGTATGGCCGGGGGTCGCCCAGACGGTAACCAAGCCTTCGCCAAACGGGAACTGCGTGCCTGCTGTGACGGTATGCGTCGCCACGTCGATGTCGCTTTCGCCATAGATTGGGGATTCTAAGAAGCCGTTGTGCAGCGCTTTTGCGCCGCCGGTATGGTCATGATGGGGATGGGTAATCCATATTTGCGCCAGCATCAAGTGGTTGTGAACAAGGAATTTTAAGACCGGCGTGGCATCGGACGGATCGACGCAGACGGCATGATTGCCTTCTTGAATCATCCAGATGTAGTTGTCGTTTAGGGCTTGGATTGGTGTGATTTTCATATGCTTTCTTCTGGTTTGGGGTTTCAGACGGCCTCTAAATAATCTTTGATATTCGGGCTTTGGCCGAACACGGCTTCATAGGCTTGCTGGATGCACAGTCGGTTGAACAGCAATCTTTGAGTTTGGTCGCCGTCAATAATCCGCACTTGGCCTTGCAGTTTGGGCGCGTCGTGATGAAAGGTGTTTTTAAACGCGTGCCAACGGCCGGTTTGCAGATGGACGATGGCAAACATATCGTGCGAAATATTGACGCCGACGCTCAATAGCTTGGCCGAGGCTTGCAGGCAGAAACTGCTGTCGCCAAACAGGCACAGCCCCGTGTTTTCCGGATAGCGGAACAATTCGATTTTCACGGCTTCGGGTTCGGCAAAGATATTACAAAACAACCTCTCAAACAACGACGGCTGCGCCACGCCTTCGCTTAACATACCGTAAAGCCCGCCCAGCCAATCAACATAGCCGAGAAAGGTGAAACGGTAGTCCTGCATAATGGTTTCGATGCGCTTGGGGTCGCGTTTGCTGATCAAGCGGACAAATTCAAAACCGACTTCCGGCAGCCGCGCCCGAAGTGTTTGGTGCAGGCGGTGGGCAAACAGGTTTTTATGGTTGTGCGGATTGCGCAGGATACCGAGGAATTTCAGCCGCAATATCCGCCACAAGGCATCCGGTACTTTGACGGTATCGGCATTTGCCGTAGTTGTTTTCAGACGGCCTTCGGGCAGCGTGCGCAGGTGGTTGCAGGCCTCTTCGTAGCCGCTTTCATGACGGTTGAACCAGCTTTCCAGATTGTATTGGTTGGCAGAGTCTTCGACAAAGGTCAGCGTATAGAGGTTTTTCGCCGCCAAGTTTCCGATGATGTTGACGCTTATCGCTTCGCTGCGGTTTTGTTCTTTGCCGTGGTTTTTTTCGCCAGTATGGAACATTGACAGCGGCAGGTGGTAAACGTTTTGATTCTGCGGGCTGACCTGCGGATTATGCGAATGCTGCCGCTGCTCGGTCTGGGCGATGAAGTGGTGTTCCTTCGTCGGATTCGCGGTCAACAGGGCGTAAGGCTTTTCTCCGCATTCGGAAAATTCGCAATCGCTGAGGATAAAGGCTTGTCGAGTCATAATGTCGGGAAAGGCCGTCTGAATATGTTGATTATAGTTTAAAAGTGGGAATTATACAGAAGGACGGCGACGGGTTTGGTCTTTATACGCAAAAGGACGCAAAAAGGTCGTCTGAAAACAAATATAGTGGGGTTCGCTAAATCGTTTTCAGACGACCTTAAATCAACGGACTGTTCAACACTATTTATTCTTCTTTTTGGAAAACATGGTTGCGGTGATACTCGAAATATTTTTTGCTTTTCGGTCGAATTTTCAATTTAATATTGGGAGAAATTCCAAGCCGCTTTTGATTTTCCGGATCGATTTTCGGACTGATTTTTATCGTCCCGTCGGTCTCAAACGTAATCAGACCGCTATCGAATAATGCGTCGATATTGGGTGCGAGCATCAGACCATTGGAGGGGTCTAAACGCTCTGTATCGTTGCACTTACTCCAAGGTTTAATATGGCTGGCAATGAGTAAAGATTGAATATTTAGACCTGTTAGCGGGCAGCTTGGATATAGTTCGAGTACGTCTTGCCGGAATTTTCCTTGCGCTAGACGGGCTTTGATCAAAGTCTCAATTTCGGTTCGCTTTTCTGGATTGGTTTCGGATGCTAAACATTCTTCGAGTTCGTCTATATCAGATTTTAAGGATAAGGCAGAAGCTGCCTGAAAATTTGGTATTCCTGTGAGCTGTTCTAACGGTAACCCTTTATCCTTACAGGTTTTGCATGGATTTAGTCCTTTTTGGTATTCAATCCAGCTCCATTGTTCAAGTTCTTCAATGGAGTTTGAGCAAACTTTGAAATATTTTTCAGTTGTGCTTTCTCCCGGTCTATCATTTAGGTGGTGACAATTAGCAAAATGTATTCTGGGATGACTCTTATGAATATTAGAAGGGTTTTTACGCCTATGTATATTTAATACAAATCCATTTGGGTTTTCATCAATCCATTTAATATAGTCATCATCTGGCATATCTTTAAAAATTTTTATATCAGACATAAGTTTCTCCAAATCTTTTCTATAGATTCAATTAAGTTTGTTTGTATATATAGGTTCGGGACAAAAAATCTAGGCCGTCATTCCCGCGCAGGCGGGAATCCAGAAGTTTGGATTTACAGTAATCTTTAAATATTTCTGAAATACAGAGGTCTGGATTCCCGCCTGCGCGGGAATGACGGCGGTCGGCTCGGTCTTATACGCAAAAGAACATATAAAGGTCGTCTGAAAATAGATATAGCAGAATCCGCTAAATCGTTTTCAGACGACCTTTTCTTTAAAGCCGAATCAAATCAGCCTGCCGGTTAACCCAAAGCCTTCCTTGCTCCGGCGAAGAGGCGGTACCAGCCGGACAGTTCCGTCCAGTCTTCCGGTTTCCAGCTCATTTGTGCGGCACGGTACACGCGTTCCGGATGCGGCATCATGATGGTAACGCGGCCGTCGGTGTTGGTCACACCGGCGATGCCTTGCGGCGAGCCGTTAGGGTTGAGCGGATAAGTTTGGGTCACTTTGTTTTGACCGTCCACATATTGCAGCGCAATACCCAAATCGGCAGAAATATTGCCGCCGTGAAGCGCGAAGTCGGCGCGGCCTTCGCCGTGGCTGACGACGACGGGCAGGCTGGAGCCTTGCATTTCGTTCAGGATCAGGGAAGCTGATTGGGGGACGTGAACCATACTCAGGCGCGCTTCGAACTGTTCGCTCAGGTTGCGTTTGAACTTCGGCCAGCCTGCCGTGCCGGGGATGATTTCGGCAAGGTTGCTGACCATTTGACAGCCGTTGCACACGCCCAATGTCAGCGTGTTCGGATCGGCAAAGAAGGCGGCAAATTGGTCGCGCAGAGCAGGGTGGAACAGAATCGATTTCGCCCAGCCTTCGCCTGCGCCGAGTACGTCGCCGTAGCTGAAGCCGCCGCACGCCGCCAGCATTTTGAAGTCGGCAAGGTGGACGCGGCCTGCCATCAGGTCGGACATATGCACGTCGTAGGCATCGAATCCGGCGCGGGTAAACGCGGCGGCCATTTCGATTTGTCCGTTTACACCCTGTTCGCGCAGGATGGCGATTTTGGGTTTCGCGCCGCTGTTGATAAACGGCGCGGCGATGTCTTCTTTTACGTCGAATTTCACGTCGGCAAACAATGCGCTGCGTTCGTTGTCGCCAATCAGGGCAAACTCGCTGTCGGCGCAGGCAGGGTTGTCGCGCAGGCGTTGGATGGCGTGGCTGGTTTCCTGCCATGCGCGTTGCAGGTCGGTAAGGGATTGATTGAAAATTTCTTCTCCTGCATTGATGACCATATGGCCGCTGTCGGTAAACTCTCCCAAATGGTGCAGTGTGAGATTCAGTTTCTCGCACAAATTAGAAATATATTCGTGGTCGGCAGCGTGAACAGCAATAACGGCTCCTAATTCTTCATTAAACAGGGTAGTTAGGACAAATTTTTGCCATTCTTGAGGCGAGTAATACTCGTTTTGAACGTTAATATTTTTACTTACCATTGTCAGCAGGTCGAGATTCATGCCACGGCGAGAAGCAAATGCCATTTCTGCCAGAGTCACAAACAAACCGCCGTCGCTGCGGTCGTGGTAGGCCAGCAACTTATCTTCTTGAACGAGTTGCTGAATTAACTGATAAAATGCTTTCAGACGGCCTGCATCAATATCAGGTGCTTCGCCGCCGCTTCGGTTATACACTTGAGCCAGTGCAGAACCACCCATACGGCACTTGTTGTTGCCTAAGTCAATCATCAGCAGAATAGCGAACGAATTGGCATTGTCTTTTAATACGGGTGTAACAGTCTTGCGTACGTCTTCCACTGGCGCGAACGCAGAAATAATTAGGCTCAACGGCGAAACGACGGATTTTTTCTCTTCGCCGTCCTGCCACACGGTTTTCATCGACAGGCTGTCTTTGCCTACGGGAATGCTCAAATCCAATGCCTGACAGGCTTTGGAAACCGCTTCGACGGTGCGGTAGAGTTTTTCGTCTTCGCCCTCATTGCCGCACGCCGCCATCCAGTTGGCGGAAAGTTTGATGTTGCCGATGTCGCCGATGTTGACCGCCGCGATGTTGGTGATAGCTTCGCCGACACACATTCTGCCTGAAGCAGGTGCGTCAAACAGGGCGACGGTCGGTTTTTCGCCCATAGACATCGCTTCGCCGCGATAGGTGTTGAAGCCCATCATGGTAACGGCGCAGTCGGCTACGGGCGTTTGGTATTTGCCGACCATTTGGTCGCGGTGGGTCATGCCGCCGACGCTGCGGTCGCCGATGGTAATCAGGAAGTTTTTAGCGGCTACGGTAGGCAGGCGCAAAACGCGGTAGGCGGCTTCGGTAATGTCGATATCGCCGGCGTTAAACGGTTTTTCAGACGGCGTAACTGTTTTGTCGGTGCGCGTGGTTTTGGGCGGTTTGCCGAGCAAAACGTTCAACGGTAAATCGACAGGATTGTTGGAGAACAAATCGTCGCGTACCTTCAAATGACCGTCGTCGGTCGCCGTGCCGACTACGGCAAACGGGCAGCGTTCGCGTTCGCAGATGGCGCGGAAGGTGTCCAAATCTTTTTCCAAAATCGATAACACATAACGCTCTTGCGATTCGTTACACCAAATCTGCAATGGACTGAGGCCGTGTTCTTCCAGCGGCACTTCGCGCAGCTTGAATACCGCACCGCGTCCGGCATCGTTGACCAATTCGGGGAAGGCGTTGGACAGACCGCCCGCGCCGACGTCGTGGATAGAGATAATCGGGTTTTTGTCGCCGAGCTGCCAGCAGCGGTCGATGACTTCTTGCGCGCGGCGTTCGATTTCGGGGTTGCCGCGTTGTACGGAGTTGAAGTCCAAAGACGCGTCATTTGTACCGGTGTTCATTGAAGAAGCCGCGCCGCCGCCCAAGCCGATGAGCATGCCCGGGCCGCCTAGTTGGATCAGCAAGGCGCCTTCGGGGATTTCGTCTTTGTGTGTTTGTTGTGCCTGAATGCTGCCCAAGCCACCAGCAATCATAATCGGTTTGTGATAGCCGCGGACTTGGCCGTCAAATTTTTCTTCAAAGGTGCGGAAGTAGCCCAAGAGGTTCGGGCGGCCGAATTCGTTGTTGAACGCTGCGCCGCCGATCGGGCCTTCGATCATGATGTCTAAAGGGGAAGCAATATGGCCGGGTTTGCCGTAGGCTTGTTCCCAAGGCTGCTCCAGGCCCGGGATATTCAGGTTGGAGACGGTAAAGCCGGTCAAGCCTGCTTTCGGACGTGAGCCTTTGCCCGTTGCGCCTTCATCACGGATTTCACCGCCTGCACCCGTTGCCGCGCCCGCAAACGGCGCGATGGCGGTCGGGTGGTTGTGCGTTTCCACTTTCATGATGATATGGGTATCTTCTTCGTGGAAACGATAGCCTTGGTTTTCCGCCGCATTCGGATAGAAACGCTCGATTTTCGCGCCTTCGATTACGGACGAATTGTCTTTATAGGCAACGACTGTGCCTTCGGGATGCGCGTTGTGCGTGTCGCGAATCATGCCGAAGAGCGATTTCGGTTGTTTTTCGCCGTTGAGGATGAAGTCGGCGTTGAAGATTTTGTGGCGGCAGTGTTCGCTGTTTGCCTGAGCGAACATCATCAATTCAACATCGGACGGATTACGGTTTAAAGCCTGATAGTTTTCAACCAGATAATCGATTTCGTCGGCTGAAAGCGCCAAACCCATTTCGGTATTGGCTTTGACCAATGCCTCTTTACCGCCGCCCAATACATCTACGCTGGAGAAGGTTTCCGATTGGATGTGGTGGAACAGTTGCGCCGCTGCATCGATGTCGGTCAACACGCTTTCGGTCATGCGGTCGTGCAACAGGGCTGCCCATTGTTGTTTTTGCCCGTCGGTAAGCGCACCTTCCAACCATACGGCCATGCCGCGTTCGATGCGCTCAATGCCTTCCAAACCACAGTTTTCGGCGATATTGGTTGCTTTGGAAGCCCAAGGCGAAATGGTACCCAAACGGGGTGTTACCAAAAATAAATGCAAGCCCTCGCGCGCTTTGGGCGTTTGTTCAACGCTTTGCGCCGCCAGTAAGGCTTGCAGTTTTTCGACTGTCGCGGCATCAAGTGCTTTTTCGCTACCGACAAAATACCAAAATTCGCTGCTTAATTTGACTTCGGGCAGGCCGAGTGCGGCTGCTTTTTGAAAGAGTTTTTCAACACGGAAATCGGAAAGGGCGGTTACACCGCGCAAGGGCAGAACAACAGACATGGATTCAGCTCACAAAATGCAGTTGGGGAATCCATTATTATACCTGAAAAATGCGATTTTGCTTGTGAATTTATACTTCAAGTGTTGACAATTTTTACTTGTGAACAGAAGGCGGAAGAAGCCGTCTTTCCGTCCTTTTGTTTATTTTATATCTGATTATTCAGTTATTTTTGTTTATTTTTGAAGGATTGGGCGAAATGGCATTGGATTGGTGCGACGACATAAAGTGAGGATTATTGGATGGTTGTTTGTGATTTTTTGCTGACAATAAGGCCGTCTGAAACCTTGTTTTCAGACGGCCT
>NZ_KV800125.1:64550-153358 GCF_001810165.1 Neisseria sp. HMSC070A01
GGCCGTCTGAAACCTTGTTTTCAGACGGCCTTGCGTTATCCTTTCTTTTTATTCCCCAGCATATCCAGCAAGCCTGCTAAGTTACTTTTTCCTTCTTCCTTGCTCACAATCGGATCGCCGCCTTTGCGGCCTAAAATCTTGATGTCCTCCTGCGGCATTTCGTCTATGAAGCGGCTTGGCTCGGGGAACTGCCATGTACCTTGCTTTTTGCGTTTGAGGCAGTGGGTCAGTGTAAGCTGGCGTTTGGCGCGGGTGATGCCGACATACATCAGGCGGCGCTCTTCTTCGACATTGTCTTCTTCGATGCTGTCGTTGTGCGGCAAGATACCTTCTTCGCAACCGACAAGGAAAACGTAGGGGTATTCCAAGCCTTTGGAGGCGTGCAGGGTGGAGAGTTTGACGGCATCGACTTCTTCTTCGCCTTTACCTTCCAAAAGCGTCATCAGAGCGATGGTTTGGGCAAGCTCGATGATGTTTTTGCCGTCTTGCTCACCTTTGCGTTCCAGCCAGCCGGTCAGGTCGGTAACGTTGTGCCATTTGATTTCGCCTGCTTTGCCTTCTTCGTTAGCCAACAGGTGGTTTTCGTAGTCGATTTCTTTCAGCAGGTTATGAATAAGCTCGCCTGCTTCGCTGGTTTCAGCTTTGGCGCGGTAGCTTTCCATCATGTCCATGAAAGCTTGCAGGTGTTGGCGGTTAGTATGGTTCAACAGGGCAAGCGCTTCTTCAGTTTGCGCGGCTTCATACAGGCTGCATTCGTGTTCGTGCGCGTAGGTGTTGAGCTTGCCCAGCGTTACATCGCCGATGCCGCGTTTGGGTGTAGTTACGGCGCGCAGGAAGGCGGGATCGTCATTGGGATTGGCAAGCAGGCGCAAGTAGGACAAAACGTCTTTGATTTCGGCTTTGTCGAAAAAACTCTGTCCGCCGGAGAGTTGGTAGGGAACACGCGCGCTGCGCAAGGCTTCTTCAAAAATCCGCGCCTGATGGTTGCCGCGGTATAACACGGCGAAATCGGCGTATTGGGTTTTGTCACCGCCGACCAGTTTCTGCTTGACGATTTGGCTGACGACCCAGTCGGCTTCGTGCTGCTCGCTTTGGCAGGCGACGACTTTGACGATTTCACCTTCGCCAAACTGCGACCAAAGTTTTTTCGTGAACAGCTTGGGGTTGTTTTCAATCACTTTGTTGGCGATTTTGAGAATCCGCGCGGTGGAGCGGTAATTCTGCTCCAGCTTGATGACTTTCATCTGCGGATAGTCTTCCTGCATTTTGCGCAGGTTTTCCATGTTTGCACCGCGCCATGCGTAGATGGACTGGTCGTCGTCGCCGACGGCGGTAAACATGCCTTCCGCGCCGGTCAGAAGCTTCATCAGCGTAAATTGGCAGGTATTGGTGTCCTGACATTCGTCAACCAACAGATAACGCAGCCGCCGCTGCCATTTGTTGCGCACTTCGCTGTTTTGCTGCAACAGCACGGCGGGCAGACGGATTAAGTCGTCGAAATCCACCGCCTGATAGCTTTGCAGGGTTTCCTGATAACTCGCATAGATGCGCGCTGTTTGCTGTTCCCACACATTGGAGGCCGTCTGAACAAACTCTTCGGGCGTTTTTAAATCGTTTTTCCAAAGGGAAATTTGGTGTTGCGCTTTGAATATGGCTTCTTTGCCCGTACCGCCCAAGAGTTCGCCGATGATTTTCGCGCTGTCGGTAGAGTCGAGGATGGAAAAGTTTTTTTTGTAACCGATTTGGTTCGCCTCTTCGCGCAGAATCTTCATGCCCAAAGAGTGGAACGTGCAAATCGTCAGCCCGCGCATTTGCGATTTGGGCAGCATTTTGGCAACGCGTTCCTGCATTTCCGTAGCGGCTTTGTTGGTAAAGGTAATCGCGGCGACGGTATGCGGCAGATAGCCGACATTGACAATCAAATGCTTGATTTTTTGCGTAATCACGCCGGTTTTTCCGCTGCCTGCACCGGCAAGGACGAGCAGGGGGCCGCCAAGATATTGGACTGCGGCTTGCTGTTGGGGGTTGAGTTTCATTGAAGGGGGAAGACGGGTAATGTGGGGAATAATTATACAACAAGGCCGTCTGAAATTTTCAGACGGCCTTGGGCGTTTTTAGCGTAAACCTTATGCCAAATATTTCAATTTACCTTTGAAGTCTTCCAGTTTTTCGTAGCCTTTTTGCGCCATGATGGCTTTTAATTCAAGGGAAATCCGTTCGAAAATGCCTACGCCTTGCTGGTGTAGCGCCGTGCCGATCTGCACCATGCTTGCGCCGCACAAGATGTGTTCAAACGCATCCCGGCCGCTGTAAACGCCGCCTGTTCCAATGACTTGGATAGACGGATCCAGTCTTTGATAGAACGCGTGGACATTGGCAAGAGCGGTCGGTTTGATGTATTGGCCGCCTATGCCGCCGAAGCCGTTTTTCGGGCGGATGACGACGGATTCGTCTTCGATATACATGCCGTTGCCGATGGAGTTGACACAGTTGACGAATTTTAGGGGATGACGGTTGAACACTTCCGCCGCTTGATCGAAATGGACGATATCGAAATATGGCGGCAATTTTATGCCCAAAGGCTTGTCGAAGTAGCTGAAGGCTTCGCTCAAAATCCGCTCGGTGGTTTCAAAATCATAGGCGATTTGCGGCTTGCCGGGGACGTTTGGGCAGGAAAGATTGAGTTCGTTAATACCGTTGAACCCGCTGTTTTGCACTTTTTTTAACAATATATGCGTTTCATCGGGCGACATACCGACCAGCGAGAGGAAAAAAGCCCTTTTGGGATGAGATTCTTGAAGGGTAAGCAGGTAATCCAGATAGTAATCAATGCCTTGGTTTGGCAAGCCCATCGAATTGATGCTGCCGAGAGGAACATCATGATAGCGCGGTTCGGGATTGCCTTGGCGGGGGGAAAGCGTTGCGGTTTTGGTAACGAAAGTGCCTGCTGAAGACTGTCTGACGGCTTCCAATTCCTCAACAGTCATGCATGACACCCCAGCGGCATTCATCAGGCAGTTGTCAAAGGAAAAACCGGCGATTTGGGTTTTCAACGATACCATCTCCTGCTCCTTTTCTTCGTAAAATCAAATTGTTTGCCAAGCGTAACATGAAGAGGCGGTATGATTTTTAACAAACATCAAATGACAGGGAATGTAGGCGGATATTGTTTTTAATATTGAGAAAAGGCCGTCTGAAAAACTCAAACGGTCTTTCAGACGGCCTTCACTAAGCTGTCGGCGGATTTGGCTATTGGGTTTTGAAAATCAGGCCAACCATTCGTTCAAAGCCGCTTCAAAACGTTTCAAGCCTTCGGTCATGTCTTTATCGTTCAGCAGCAGGCTGGGAGCGAAGCGCACCACATTGGCTCCGGCAACCAGTACCATCAGGCCGTGTTTCAAAGCGGCGGCGGTGATTTCCGATGCCTTGCCTGCGTATTTGTCTGCCAATACGCAGCCGAGCAGCAAACCCATGCCGCGGACTTCTTTAAATACGCCGGTTTTTACGCCCAATTCACGCAAGGCCGTCTGAAGTTTTTGGCCTTGTTGTTCAACGTGTGCCAATGTTTCGGGCGCATTGATGATGTCAAATGCACGGCTGCCGACCGCACACGCCATCGGATTGCCGCCGAAGGTTGAACCATGTGTTCCGGGGCCGAAGGTTGGGGCGATTTTATCGGTGGTCAGTATCGCGCCAATCGGGAAACCGCAACCCAAGGCTTTGGCGGAGCTGAGAATATCGGGTGTTACGCCGTAATGCTCGTAGGCAAACAGTTTGCCTGTATGGCCCATGCCGGTTTGCACTTCGTCCAAAATCAGCAAGGCGCCGTGTTTGTCGCACAAACGGCGTGCGGCTTGCAGATATTCTTGAGTGGCAGGCAGGATGCCGCTTTCACCTTGAATCGGCTCGATAATCACGGCGCAGGTTTTATCGCCGACGGCGGCTTCCAATGCGGCAATATCATTAAATGGAACATGGGTAATATCTGACGGCAGCGGCGCGTAATCTTTGCTGTATTTGGGCTGGCCGCCGACGGAAACGGTAAACAGGGTGCGGCCGTGGAAGCTGTTGAGGCAGGAGATGATTTCGGTTTTGTGTTCGCCAAAATGATCGCGGCCGTATTTGCGCGCCAGTTTTAACGCGGCTTCATTGGCTTCTGCGCCGGAATTGCAGAAAAACACTTTGTCGGCAAAGGTGTTTTCGACCAGTTTTTTGGCCAATTCTTGTGCCGGTTGGGTGGTATAGATATTAGAAATATGCCAAAGTTTTTGTGCCTGTTCGGCCAAGGCCGCGACCAAATCGGGATGGCAATGCCCCAGCGCGTTCACTGCAATACCGCCTGACAGGTCAATGTATTCTCGTCCTTCAGTATCCCAAACACGGCTGCCGAGCGCGCGTTCCGGAATCATGGGGGCGAATGAGAAATTGGGCGTCAGGTAGTTTTGCATGTTATTTTCCTTTTAATATTGTCAACAATTTTTTCAATTATGCGCTTATTGATTGAGAGATTCAATATGGTAATCAGGCCGTCTGAAAACTGGCTTTCAGACGGCCTGATGCTTATTTATGCTTGATTTCCCAGCATTGATGGATTTTTTTGTTGCGGAAATCGTCGGGAACGGACTGCTTGGAAATGTCTTTGACGGCGTATTGTTCCGCGACCGAATCGTCCAACACAAAACTGCGCAGGTTGTTGGAGAAATACAGAATGCCGTCTGAAGCGAGCAGGCTCATTGCACCGTCAATCAGCTTTTTATGGTCGCGCTGGATGTCGAGGATGTCGAGCATCTTTTTGCTGTTGGAAAAGCTGGGCGGATCCATGACAATCAGGTCGAACTTTTTGCCTTCGTCTGCGGCATTTTGCAGATATTGGAACACGTCGGCGCGGACGATTTTGTGTTGTTCGGTGTCGATGCCGTTGAGTTCGAAATTGCGTTTCGCCCAATCGAGATAAGTGTTGGACAAATCGACGGTTTCGCTGGATACCGCGCCGCCGGTTGCGGCATAGACGGTAAAGCTGCCGGTGTAGGAAAACAGGTTGAGGAAGCGTTTGCCCGCTGCGGTTTCGCCGACTTTTTTGCGTGTGTTGCGGTGGTCGAGGAAAAGGCCGGTGTCGAGGTATTTGTCGAGGTTGACCCAAAACTTGCGGCTGTTTTCCGTGATGACGAAATCGTCGCCGGTTTTGCCGGTTTTCTCGTATTGCTGCAAGCCTTTTTGACGTTCGCGGCGTTTGAGGTGGATTTGTTCGGGTGCAAAACCGGTCACAAAACCGATGGCTTCCAATACATCGGCAAGCCATGCTTCGTATTCTTCGGGCTGCATCAGCCAGCCGGTATCGTATTCCTGAAGGTGGATTTGGTCGCCGTAAACATCGACGGCGAAGGGGAATTGGGGTATATCGCGGTCGTAAATGCGCCAGGCTTCGATATTGTTGCGTTTGGCCCATTTCATAAGATGTTTGATGTTTTTGCCCAAGCGGTTGGCAAAGGGGGTAATGTCGGTCATGGTTTCAGACGGCCTGAATAAGTATTGGGAAGGGGTTGGATTTTAACGCACTTGATGCCTTTTTGCTTGACTGTTATCCATAAAATCTATATTATCCGCCGTTCGCCTTTTGATACGAAGCCATCGTCATCCAACCTAAACCGCCGTTTCGGGCGCGTTTCTTTTATTGCTTGCTTATTGGCAAAGCCTTTTCTGTGCAGGTTGTCGTCGATGTTAACCACAAGCAAGATGCTTGCGACAACCCTGTAACTTCACATTTCCCGTATCGTTACTTTCCTTTGCTTCAGGTCGTCTGAAATTGTTCAGGCGTGCGCGTTGTTGTCTCTTTAGGATAGCCATGTCTATTAAATTTGCCGATTTGAACCTTGATAAAAACATTTTGTCAGCCGTACGCAGCGAGGGTTATGAAAGCCCGACTCCGATTCAGGCGCAAGCGATTCCGTTTGCTTTGGACGGCCGCGACATTATGGCTTCGGCACAAACCGGTTCAGGCAAAACCGCCGCCTTCCTGCTGCCGACGTTGCAGCGGCTGACCAAGCGCAGCGAAAAACCGGGCAAAGGCCCGCGCGCGTTGGTGTTGACGCCGACCCGCGAATTGGCGGCCCAGGTGGAAAAAAATGCGCTGGCGTATGCTAAAAATATGCGTTGGTTCCGCACCGTCAGTATTGTCGGCGGCGCATCTTTCGGCTACCAAACCCGCGCCCTGAGCAAACCGGTTGACCTGATTGTCGCCACGCCGGGCCGTCTGATGGACTTGATGCAAAGCGGCAAAGTCGATTTCGCCCGCTTAGAAGTGCTGATTTTGGACGAAGCCGACCGTATGTTGGACATGGGCTTTATCGACGATATCGAAACCATCGTCGAAGCCACCCCGACTGACCGTCAGACTTTGTTATTCTCCGCCACTTGGGACGGCGCAGTCGGCAAACTCGCGCGCAAACTGACCAAAGACCCTGAAATCATCGAAGTTGAGCGCGTGGACGACCAAGGCAAAATCGAAGAGCAGCTGCTGTACTGCGACGACATGCGCCACAAAAACCGCCTGCTCGACCACATTCTGCGCGACGCCAACATCGACCAATGCGTGATTTTCACGTCCACCAAAGCCATGACCGAAGTCATCGCGGATGAATTGTACGAAAAAGGTTTCGCCGCCAACTGTCTGCACGGCGATATGCCGCAAGGCTGGCGCAACCGCACGCTGATGGACTTGCGCAAAGGCCGCTGCAAAATTTTGGTTGCCACCGACGTCGCCGCACGCGGTATCGACGTACCGACCATTACCCACGTTATCAACTACGATCTGCCGAAACAGGCGGAAGACTACGTCCACCGCATCGGCCGTACCGGTCGCGCAGGCCGTACCGGTATTGCGATTACTTTTGCCGAAGTGAACGAATACGTCAAAGTACACAAAATCGAAAAATACATCGGCCGTAAATTGCCTGAACTGACCATCGAAGGTATGGAGCCGACACGCAAACGTAAATCCGCAGGCGGCAAGCCGAAAGGCAAAGGCGGCTGGGGCGATCGTAAATCCGGCGGCTGGCGCGGTGATAAGAAACCGGGCAAAGAAGGCTTTGGCGGCAAATCACGCGGCGAAGGTCATAAAAAAGACGGCTTCAAAAAAGATGGCTTTAAGAAAGACGGTTTCAAGAAGTCTGAAGGTTTCAAAAAAGGCGGCGAAGGCTTTAAAGGCAAGCGCAAGTCTAACGACAGCTTTGGCGGCAAACACAAAAGAGGTTGATTGCTTCAGTCTTAAGGCCGTCTGAAAAGACATAAGGGCGTGTGAAGACACGCCCTTTTTTATGGTTTCAAGTTTTTGTATATAAAAAAGCGTGGGATTGGTCCCACGCTTTTTTTCAGACGGCCTCTTACAAAGCGGCCAATACGGCATCGCCCATTTCGGAGCAGGAAACCAGTTTGGTGCCTTCTTCGTAAATGTCGCCGGTACGCAAGCCTTGTTGCAGTACTTTTTGTACGGCGTTTTCAACTTGTTGCGCGCGTGTTTCGTCGTTCAGGCTGTAACGCAGCAGCATGGCAAGAGACAATACGGTCGCCAGTGGATTGGCTTTGTTTTGACCGGCAATGTCAGGAGCGGAGCCGTGAGACGGTTCGTACAGGCCTTTGCCGTTTTCGTCCAAAGAAGCAGAAGGCAGCATACCGATGGAGCCGGTCAGCATGGAGGCTTCGTCAGAGAGGATGTCGCCGAAGATGTTGCCGGTGGCAATCACGTCAAATTGTTTGGGCGCGCGTACCAACTGCATGGCGGCATTGTCGACGTACATATGGGAAAGCTCAACATCAGGATATTGTTTGCCGATTTCTTCAAAGATTTCGCGCCACAGTTCGGTGGTTTCCAAAACGTTGGCTTTGCCTACGGAGCAGACTTTTTTGCTGCGTTTTTGGGCGGATTGGAAGGCAACGTGGGCAATACGGCGGATTTCGCTTTCGCTGTATTTCATGGTGTTGTAGCCTTCGCGTTCGCCGTTTTCCAAAACACGGATGCCGCGCGGCTCGCCAAAGTAAATATCGCCGGTCAGTTCGCGTACGATAAGGATGTCGAGGCCGGCTACGATTTCAGGTTTCAAAGTAGAAGCATTGGCCAGCTCTTTATACAAAATGGCAGGGCGCAAATTGGCAAACAGATTCAAGTCTTTACGAATAGCCAATAAGCCGCGTTCAGGGCGCAGCGGACGATCGAGATTGTCGTATTGAGGAGAACCGACTGCACCAAGCAGGACCGCATCGGCTTTGCGGCAAAGGTTTTGTGTGAATTCTGGATAAGGATGGCCGTATTCGTCATAGGCTTCGCCGCCCAAAGGTGCGTATTCGTAGCTGACATCCAAACCTTGTTCGATAAGTTTGTCGAGTACACGGACGGTTTCTGCAACGATTTCAGGGCCGATGCCGTCGCCGCGCAAGATAGCGATATGTTTGGTCATTTCGGGTTTCCTTATGGGAAGGTTTTAGGTAAAGGGCAGGTCGCCTGTTTTTCAGACGGCCTTAAATCAATTTGCTCTGAAAACGCTGATTGTACCATTATGGTACTGGTAAAGCTGGGTAGAAATCGCGTAGGCAGAGTCTTCAAATGCCTGCAGGGCAATATTTGCCATCGCCTGCAAAGCCTCTTCATCGGATGGGCTGCAAACGAGCAGGGCGTTGCGTGCCGGGACTGCAAAAACAGGGTTGACCGGCAGCATAGGATCGTCTTTAAGCACTTCGTCCAAAAGCAAAATCAGGGAAGCATCATAGTCGTTGTCCAAATGGATTTGAGCCAATGACCAACCTTCGGCATGATGAATTTGAACACCTCCATTCATCCGTTGGCGCAAATTATCCATGGCGGTACGATACAAGGCGTCCTCATCTTCAATACCGGCTTCTTTCATATGCTCACGATTGAGCGTATGCATGGATTCTTCCGTATCCACCATGTAAAGCAACATGATATCGCCCGCAATCGGTTTGTATACCAGATAATCGGCAGGTTCGTCTTTGTCCGTATTTGTAATCAGTCTGACGTTTTCCAGATAAATCGTATTTTTAATTGTCGGAAGAATTTGTTGTGCTGAAACACTGGCATCAGCATCTTGAATCTTATCGATAACCGCTAAATTGGCAGCAACAATAGCCTCCAAGGCCTCGGGATTTTGCAGATAACTTGTGTAATGGTTGCTCAAATATGTGCTGAACGATGCTTCATCATCTTCGGAAAACTGGATGATGATAGGCGAAGAAGCAATGTTTTCGCCCCAGTCGATTTTTGCCTCAAGATCCAATTCTTCTTGGATGCGACGGGCAAAGTATTCGACAAATTCCTGCCAAGTCATTAATTTAGGTTTAGAGCGGAACAACCTGCTGAAAAAAGACATATTGTGTCCTGAATAAGGAAGTAAGGCCGTCTGAAAAATTATAGACGTTCGGTTTCAACACGGATTTTAAAAACAACTTTGCGTATGTTTGCCCTGTCGCCGACCAATGGGGCATGCGCATCATTCGAGAAAAATAGCGCAAATTCGCCGGGCTCCAAGGTCAACCAGGTTTCCGGCTCGCAGTCGAAAAACTCGATATCGCGTTTTTCGTTGTAGCCTAAACCGTTTTTCAGACGGCCTCTGTCTATCCAGCCATACGTTTCGCTGCCATCAATCGGCGTTTGAATATCAATGTGTTTTAAGTGCGCTTCAGGCTTAGCTTCGCCTTGAGTCCTCATCGGCTCGCTGCCGATAAAAATACGGATATTGGGATTTTCGCACGGCACTTGACCGTCCGGCAGATTGGCAAAATCTAGGGTCTGCAACAGATGGAAGGCCTCGGCAAAGTCAGGATGCAGGACAGCGTAGCGGGTAGCATTGCTTATGGTGTCGGTAATCATGGTATGGTTAGGTAGAAATTAAACTTCAGACCAATACGTTTTTAAGGATGCTTTATTTGAATTGTAACAACAAGGCCGTCTGAAAATGCTTTTTATGGAGTTGTATTTTGCAAATCCAAAGTGGAAGCATAATGTTCTGCTATGGGAACACGCTTGCGGCTGACTTGGTTTATATCGCTGCCTTCTTCAGTCCATAAAAACGGAAAGAACGTGTAAACGCTGTCACCATTCAAATCACGGATTTCTTCGCGCCAATTTTCCCAACGCAGGTTTTCGTAAAACAACTGCAAATCGCCGTTCAATGCCCAATTTAAGAAGTCGCCGTAACCTTTACCGCAATCTTCCCATTCCAAGGTATCCGGTGGCAGGTAGAAAACATTACCTACTTTGCCATTCAATCCTCCACCATTAATCGCAAAATAGCCTCCAGCAACATCATCGGCAAACAGATAATAGGGAGCAGGGCCTGCTGGCTCGGATTGTGTGCGGCTCAGATTCCAACTTCCCAGACCACGGGGTAGCTTCGTACTGCCGGAACCCAGTATCCGCAACCAGCCATCATCAATCAGGATGCCGCCGGTTTCATAAACGACAGCGCCCATAAACGAACGTATCGTTACTTGGGTTTTGAAAAGTTCTTCCTGTACCTTTTCAAGTGTACGAGGCAGGACTTCAACGCTGTTTGTCGCTTCCTCAAGCCACTCTTGAATCAATGGCCATGCAGGGTCTTGGGTTTGGATTAATTCGTCGAATGATCTCATGGACTATCCCAAAACATTCAGTAAAGGCCGTCTGAAACGCTTAAATTTTTCAGACGGCCTTTGGTATATCAACCGTTAAACAGCCAAGGTTGGCTTTGGCGGCGTTTTTCTTCGAAATCGCGGATTTCGTCGGCGTGTTGCAGAGTCAGGCCGATTTCGTCCAAGCCGTTTAAGAGGCAGTGTTTGCGGTGTTCGGTAATGTCGAATGTGAATGTCTCGCCGCTAGGAGTGGTCAGGGTTTGCTCGGCAAGGTTGATGGAGAGTTGATAGCCTTCGTTGGCTTCAACTTCTTTGAAAAGCTGGTCAACCTGTTCTTCGGTCAAAACGATGGGTAAAAGGCCGTTTTTGTAGCAGTTGTTGAAGAAGATGTCGGCAAAGCTGGGGGCAATGATGGCGCGGAAGCCGTAGTCGTCCAATGCCCAAGGGGCGTGTTCGCGTGAAGAGCCACAACCAAAGTTTTTACGCGTCAATAGGATTTGCGCGCCTTGATAGCGTGGTTGGTTCAGGGAGAAATCCGGATTCAACGGGCGTTTGCTGTTGTCCATGCCAGGTTCGCCGTGGTCGAGGTAACGCCATTCGTCAAAGGCATTAGGGCCGAAGCCGCTGCGTTTGATGGATTTTAAAAATTGTTTGGGGATGATGGCGTCGGTATCGACATTGCTGCGGTTGAGCGGGGCGACGATGGCGGTAATTTTGGTAAAGGCTTTCATGTCAGGTTCTTATAGTAATAATGGGAAATTTTATGGCTATTCGGCTTAGCGTATGCTGTGCAAACCGATTCGGTTGCCTTCTGTATCTTCGATAAATGCGGCAAAGCCGTTGGCAATGCGGAATTTCTCTTGTAACAGTTTGCCGCCTGCTGCAACGGCTTTTTCTGCGGTTTCGGCACAATCCGGGCAATTGAAGAAAATAGTCGTTCCACCGTGGCCGGGCTGAGCATTACTGTCGTGCCAAATCATGCCGGCCGTACCGTGTTGGGTGTAATCGGCTGGAAAAATGATGAAACGGAATCCGTTGCCGCCAACGTCTTGCAGGGGCTTGTCGAATACGGATTCGTAAAAGGCTTTGGCGCGATCCAAATCATGAGCGTGAATACCAAACCAGCTTGACGGATTACTCATTGTTTCTTCCTTTGCTTGGAATCGTGAAAATGTCTGGAAAATTAATAATGTATCAGGCCGTCTGAAACGGAGTCAGGAGCTTCAGACGGCCTGATTTACCGAATTATTCGGTAGCGGCTTCGATTTTTTCTCCAACATGGCTCATGCCGCGGCCTACTGCATTGCCGCCTTTTTTAACGGCTTCGCCGGTTTTGTCGGCAACGTGTTCTGCGGTTTCTTTGGTTTTATCGGCTACGCGCTCGGCAGTCTCTTTGGTTTTGTCCCAATTGCGGTTGGCATCGTTTTTTGCGCCGGACCAAGTGCTGGAACAAGCTGACAGGATAAGGGCTGCGGCAGCCAATGCAAACAGTTTTTTCATAGTAGATTCCTTTCAAGGTATCGATTGATTGAGAAGGTTTTCAAACGTTTTGCGCAATGGGAAAACTTAATTGGGCAATGTATTGTTTCAGACGGCCTGATGAATAAAGGCTGTCTGAACATGTTTTAAGCCATAGTGCGGATGTCGGTAAAACGGCCGGTTACCGCGGCTGCGGCTGCCATAGCCGGGCTGACGAGATGGGTGCGTCCGCCGTTGCCTTGACGGCCTTCAAAGTTACGGTTGGAAGTGGAGGCGCAACGCTGTCCCGGGGTCAGGCGGTCGGCATTCATGGCGAGGCACATCGAGCAGCCCGGTTCGCGCCATTCGAAGCCGGCATCGATGAAAATTTTGTCCAAGCCTTCTTTTTCAGCTTGTTCTTTAACCAAGCCGGAGCCGGGAACGATTAACACGCGTTGTACATTGTCCGCTTTTTTGCGGCCTTTGGCGATAGCAGCGGCTTCGCGCAAATCTTCGATACGGCTGTTGGTACAAGATCCGATAAAGACGATATCGACAGGGATTTCGTTCAATGGCGTACCCGCTTCCAAGCCCATGTATTCAAGGGCGCGTTCCATGCCGCTGCGTTTGACCGGATCGGTTTCTTCGGCAGGATTCGGTACTTTGCCGCTGATGTCCAAAACCATTTCAGGAGATGTACCCCAGGTTACTTGAGGCTCGATGTCTTCGGCTTTGAAGTGGTATTCTTTATCAAAAACTGCGCCTTCGTCAGACACCAGCGTGCGCCAGTATTCGACGGCTTTGTCCCATGCTTCGCCTTTAGGTGCGAAAGGTTTGCCTTTTACATAGTCGATGGTGGTTTGGTCGACGGCAACCATGCCTGAGCGCGCACCGGCTTCAATCGCCATATTGCACAAGGTCATGCGGCCTTCCATAGAAAGGCTGCGGATGGCTTCGCCGCCAAACTCGATGGCGTAACCTGTACCACCGGCCGTACCGATTTGGCCGATGATATAAAGCGCTACGTCTTTAGCGGTAACACCGGGTTTCAGACGGCCTTCAACGGAAATCAGCATGGATTTGGATTTTTTCGCGGTAATACACTGGGTTGCCATGGTATGTTCGACTTCGGAAGTACCGATACCGTGAGCCAATGCGCCGAATGCGCCGTGGGTAGAGGTGTGCGAGTCGCCGCAGACCACGGTCATGCCGGGCAGGGTGGCGCCTTGTTCCGGGCCCATGACGTGCACAATACCTTGGCCTTTATCCATGAACGGGAAGTAGGCGAGTGCGCCAAACTCTTTGATGTTTTTGTCCAAAGTATCGACTTGCAGTTTGGAAATCGGGTCTTGGATACCTTTGTCCCAGTCGCCTGTCGGGGTATTGTGGTCGGCGGTGGAAACCACGCTGTCGATACGCCAGAGTTTGCGGCCGGCCATTTTCAAGCCTTCAAATGCCTGCGGGCTGGTAACTTCGTGAACCAAATGACGGTCGATGTAAAGCAGGACAGTGCCGTCTTCTTCTTCGCGGACGACGTGGCTGTTCCAAAGTTTATCGTAAAGGGTTTGTGCGCTCATGATGAGTTTCTTTGCTAATTGGTAAGTATGAATGATGGTTTGTGTTTATGGGCGGATTTTAGGCTTTTTATAGGGGCTGTGCAATAGAAATTTGTCCAATTTTTAAAATTTGTTGTAAAGTTTCAAAATCTCTTATTAAAAATTAGACAAATTGTAGAATTGTTGACAAAAAGATGCATTTTATCTGAAAGAATGCTTGTCGAAATGCACTAAAAAGTTCTATCATTCTCACTTAATATCCACATTTACCAAGAGGTATAGAGAATGAAATTACCGGTTCTGGCTCCTGAGTACCTGACTCAATTTCAGGAATTCGAGAGAAAAATTCTTGCCAATCATGCCAAAATCGAAGCATGGTTTCGTTCGCACTGGAACGAACACCGTCCGCCGTTTTATGGTTCGGTTGACATCCGCAATGCCGGTTACAAAATTTCATCTATCGATATGAATTTGTTTCCGGGCGGCTTCAATAATTTGAATCCAAACTTTATCCCGCTGGCGGCGGTTGCCGCGCAAGATGCGGTACAGCGCGCCTGTGAAACGGCAAAATCCGTATTGATTATTCCTGAAAACCATACACGCAACACATTCTATCTGCAAAACGTTTACGCACTCAGCGAGATTTTGCGTTCGGCAGGGTATGAAGTCCGTTTGGGCAGCCTGAATCCTGAGGTAACCGAGCCGACTGAGTTTGAAACCGCGCTGGGCGATAAAATCCTGCTGGAACCTTTATTGCGTACCCGCGAGCGCGTCCACCTTGCCGACGGTTTTTCGCCTTGCGTTGTTTTGTTGAATAACGACTTGTCCGCCGGCGTTCCCGACATTCTCAAAGGCATCAGCCAAACCATATTGCCTCCATTGCACGGCGGTTGGACGACGCGCCGCAAAACAGAACATTTCAGTGCGTACAACCAAGTTGCCGCCGAATTTGCCAAGCTGATTGATATCGACGAATGGCAAATTAATCCTTATTTTGAAAAAATCGGCGGTTTGGATTTCCAAGAGCGCGAAGGCGAAGATGCGTTGGCAGGCGCGGTAGAACGCGTATTGGCGAAAATTCAAGCCAAATACGATGAATTGGGTATTGCCGACCAGCCTTTCGTTATTGTGAAAGCCGACGCAGGCACTTACGGCATGGGCGTGATGAGCGTTAAATCCGCCGATGAAGTGCGCGGATTGAACCGTAAAAACCGCAATAAAATGGCAAAAGTCAAAGAAGGTTTGGAAGTCAGTGAAGTCATTGTCCAAGAAGGTATTTATACCTATGAAACCATGAACGGCGCCGTCAGCGAACCTGTCGTTTATATGATGGACCGTTTCGTCATCGGCGGTTTCTTCCGTGTACACGAAGGACGCGGAGCGGACGAAAACCTCAACGCCGGCGGCATGGTGTTTGTGCCACTGTCCAACAGCATTCCCACCGGCAGCGGCGACAATTCCCAAGAAGCGCCCGAAGCCTGCAAACGCGTATTCGAACAATGGGATTCGCTCGGTATGCCACGCTCCGAAAAAGACTGCGACGTGGACAACGAACACAACCGCCTTTACGTTTACGGCGTAATGGCACGCTTGTCCTTACTCGCCGCCGCATTAGAGTTGGAACAAACAGCGCCTCAAGCCTAATAAAACATTAATCAATGTCATCAGGCCGTCTGAAAATCAGTTTTCAGACGGCCTTTTATGTCTGTACAATCTATTCAAACCAATAAACATGATTTCTTTTTATGAATAAACCAGCCAATCCTGTTGAGACAAACGACAATCTGCAAGAGCAGGCCATGCAGCGCAGCAACACGGACAATGCGCCGCGTTCCGCCATTCATCAAACCTTATATTCCGCCGATACCTTTGTTCAGCATGATTATCTTGCCGGAAAGGCTTTGCCCGATATTGCACGCCCGCAAGAAGGCCAAATCAACTGGCTGCATTTTGTCGGCATCAATGATGCTGCTTTGCTCAAACACGCGCTTGAGCCTTACGGCATCCATGAGCTGGTTATTGAAGACATTCTCAGCCGCAAGCAGCGCCCGAAAATCGAAGACTACGGCAACTATGTGTTTACTGCCGCACAGGTTTACCATTACACCACCACAGGCAAGCTCCATTCCGACCAAGTATATGTGATTATCGGCAAAGATTTTGTATTGTCTTTCCAACAAAAACCGCTGGGCTTGTTCAGTCATCTGCGCCGGCAGATGCACGAAAATCCGCACAATATTTTGAACAAAAACACGGCGTTTCTGGCGTATTGCCTGCTTGACCGCATTGTGGACGACTATTTTATCGTTTTGGAATCATACAACAACCGTTTTGAAACCATAGACAAGTCCCTGTTTAAAAATGAAAACAGCGATATTCTCAGTAAGATTCACCGCCTCAAGCGCGATGCCGTCCGCCTGCGCCGAACGCTTTTGCCCTTGCGTGATGTGTTTTACCAACTGGCCGTACGCGGCGATTTTGCTATTTTCAAAGGCGAATCGACCGTTTATCTGCGCGATGTGTACGACCACAATATGCAGCTTATCGAATCGCTTGATGCCTCGCGTGATATGGTGTTGAGCATGATGGACATTTACCTTTCCTTCCAATCCAACCGCATGAACCAGCAAATGCGCGTGTTGACGGTTATTACCATCATCTTCATGCCGCTGACCGTCATCACCGGCATCTACGGCATGAACTTCGACAATATGCCCGAGCTGCATTGGCATTACGGCTATTTCATGGTTTTGGGTGTGATGCTGTGCATTATCATCGGACTGCTGATTTTCTTCTCACGTAGAAAATGGCTATGATTAGGTGCGCCAGATTGAATTTTTCCACTCAAAAACGGTAGAATCAAAATTCCTACAAAACATGCCGTCTGAAATAACAGGCGGCCTTAAAAACGAACCACTTCAAGAGGCCAAACCATGGAACAAGCACGCCAACTTCCTTCTCACGAACTCATCATGTCTGAGCTGATGATGCCGGATACGGCAAACTTCAGCGGCAACGTCCACGGCGGCGAATTATTGCGCCTGCTCGACCAAGTCGCTTATTCCTGCGCCAGCCGATACAGCGGCAACTACTGCGTTACCTTGTCTGTCGATAAAGTTTTGTTTAAAGAGCCTATCCATGTCGGCGAACTGGTAACCTTTTACGCCAGCATCAACTACACTGGCCGCACTTCTATGGAAGTCGGCATCCGCGTTGAAGCGCAAAACATCCGCACTGGCGAAGTGCGCCATACCAACAGCTGCTACTTCACCATGGTTGCCGTAGAAGACGGCAAGCCGGTTGCCGTGCCGCCATTGGAAATCAATACACCGCGCCAACGCTGCCGTTATGAAAAGGCCAAAAAACGCAAAGCGTTGAGCCTTCAGGCGTCCAATGAAGTTTCTTGCAGCCTTTAAATGATTGCTTAGAAAGAATAAAGGCCGTCTGAAACCCTGTTTCAGACGGCCTTCACGCAAAAGCCATAAACCGCTTGTTTTGTGGTAGAATTAACAAGATTTTTGCCATAAGAAATTACAGATAATCATGACCGACGCAACCATCCGCAACGACCATAAATTTGCACTCGAAACCCTGCCTGTCAGCCTTGAAGACGAAATGCGCAAGAGCTACCTCGATTACGCCATGAGCGTGATTGTGGGTCGAGCCCTGCCGGATGTCCGCGACGGTCTCAAGCCGGTACACCGCCGCGTGTTGTACGCGATGCACGAGTTGAAAAACAACTGGAATTCCGCCTATAAAAAATCGGCGCGTATCGTCGGCGACGTTATCGGTAAATACCATCCCCACGGCGATACGGCCGTTTACGATACCATCGTCCGCATGGCGCAAGATTTTTCCATGCGTTATGTGCTGATCGACGGTCAGGGCAACTTTGGTTCCGTTGACGGATTGGCCGCGGCAGCCATGCGTTATACCGAAATCCGCATGGAAAAGATTTCCCATGAAATGCTGGCGGATATTGAAGAAGAAACCGTCAATTTCGGCCCCAACTATGACGGCAGCGAACATGAGCCGCTGGTATTGCCGACCCGTTTCCCCGCGCTGTTGGTAAACGGTTCGTCCGGTATTGCCGTCGGTATGGCAACCAATATCCCGCCGCACAATTTGGGCGATACCATCAATGCCTGCCTGCGCTTGTTGGATGAGCCTGAAACTGAAATTGACGAGCTGATCAACATTATCCAAGCGCCCGATTTCCCGACCGGCGCAACTATTTACGGCTTGAGCGGCGTTCGCGAAGGCTATAAAACTGGCCGCGGCCGCGTGGTCATGCGCGGTAAAACCCATATCGAGCCTATCGGCAAAAACGGCGAGCGCGAAGCCATTGTAATCGATGAAATCCCATATCAAGTAAACAAAGCCAAGCTGGTTGAGAAAATCGGCGAATTGGTACGCGAAAAAACGTTGGAAGGCGTATCCGACCTGCGCGACGAGTCCGACAAATCTGGTATGCGTGTCGTAATCGAATTGAAACGCAATGAAAATGCCGAAGTCGTTTTGAATCAACTCTACAAACTGACCCAGCTGCAAGACAGCTTCGGTATCAACATGGTGGCCTTGGTTGACGGCCAGCCGCGTTTGCTGAACCTGAAACAAATCCTGTCCGAATTCCTGCGCCACCGTCGCGAAGTCGTTACCCGCCGTACCCTGTTCCGCCTGAAAAAAGCGCGTCATGAAGGCCATATTGCCGAAGGTAAAGCGGTGGCCTTGTCCAATATCGACGAAATCATCCGTCTGATCAAAGAATCTGCCAATGCGCCGGAAGCCAAAGAAAAACTGCTGTCCCGCCCATGGCGCAGCAGCTTGGTTGAAGATATGCTCAGCCGTACGGATTTGGACCTGCAAATGATGCGCCCTGAAGGCTTGCCTGAAAATTTGGGTCTGCACAGTCAAGGCTATTACCTGAGCGAATTGCAAGCCGATGCCATCCTGCGCATGAGCCTGCGCAACCTGACCGGCCTCGATCAGGAAGAAATTGTCGGCGAATATAAAAACCTGATGAGTAAAATCATTGATTTCGTGGATATTCTTTCCAAACCTGAACGCGTTACCCAAATCATCCGCGAAGAATTGGCAGATATTAAAGCCAACTTTGGTGATGAGCGTCGCAGCGAAATCAATCCGTTTGGTGGCGACATTGCCGATGAAGACCTGATTCCGCAACGCGAAATGGTCGTTACCCTGACTCATGGCGGCTACATCAAAACCCAGCCGACTACCGATTATCAGGCGCAGCGTCGCGGCGGTCGCGGTAAACAGGCAGCGGCCACCAAAGACGAAGATTTTATCGAAACCCTGTTTGTTGCCAATACGCATGATTATTTGATGTGCTTCACCAATTTGGGCAAGTGCCATTGGATTAAAGTGTACAAACTGCCGGAAGGCGGCCGCAACAGCCGCGGCCGTCCGATTAACAACGTCATCCAATTGGAAGAAGGTGAAAAAGTCAGCGCCATCTTGGCCGTCCGCGAGTTCCCGGAAGACCAATACGTCTTCTTCGCCACTGCACAAGGCATGGTGAAAAAAGTCCAGCTGTCTGCGTTTAAAAACGTCCGCAGCCAAGGCATCAAAGCCATCGCGCTTAAAGAAGGCGATTACTTGGTCGGCGCAGCGCAAACCGGCGGTGCGGACGATATTATGTTGTTCTCCAACTTGGGCAAAGCCATCCGCTTTAACGAATATTGGGAAAAATCCGGCAACGATGAGGCAGAAGATGCCGATATCGAAACCGAAAACGAAGATTCAGACGGCCTGGATGATGAAAATGCCGAAAACGCATTGCCAAGCGGCAAACACGGTGTCCGTCCGTCCGGTCGCGGCAGCGGCGGTTTGCGCGGTATGCGCCTGCCGGCCGATGGCAAGATTGTCAGCCTGATTACCTTCGCCCCTGAGGCCGAGCAAAGTGATTTGCAAGTATTGACCGCTACGGCCAACGGCTATGGCAAACGTACCCCGATTGCCGATTACAGCCGTAAAAACAAAGGCGGCCAAGGCAATATCGCCATCAATACCGGCGAACGCAACGGCGATTTGGTTGCCGCGACTTTGGTCAGCGAAACCGACGACCTGATGCTGATTACCAGCGGCGGCGTCCTGATTCGTACCAAAGTTGAGCAAATCCGTGAGACCGGCCGCGCTGCCGCAGGTGTCCGCCTGATTAATCTGGATGAAGGCGAAACCTTGGTCAGCTTGGAGCGCGTGGCTGAAGAGGCTGAAGATGAAGCCGCTTTAGAAAGCGATGCAGCTGAAAACCAAGTGGTAGAAACTGAAGATACTCCGTCTCAAGAATCTTAAACGTCAATGAAAAAGGCCGTCTGAAACATTTTCAGACGGCCTGCTTATTCCAAAAGAAAATCCCGTGAGCGCAACCGAACCGTTCGATTTACCTCTTTTTCTGAAAAATCTACCTAACCTGCCTGGCGTGTACCGTTTTTTTGACGAAGACAACAATGTTTTGTATGTCGGTAAAGCGGTCAATCTCAAGCGGCGCGTTTCCAGCTATTTCCAAAAAAGCGACCATTCGCCGCGCATCGCATTGATGGTAAAACAGGTTCACCATATCGAAACCACCATCACGCGTTCCGAAGCCGAAGCACTGATTCTCGAAAACAACTTCATCAAAGCCTTGTCGCCGAAATACAATATTCTTTTCCGCGATGACAAAAGCTATCCTTATTTGATGCTCAGCGGCCATCAATATCCGCAAATGGCGTATTACCGCGGCACGCTGAAGAAGCCTAATCAATATTTCGGCCCGTATCCCAACAGCAACGCCGTGCGCGACAGCATTCAATTGTTGCAAAAAGTTTTTATGTTGCGTACCTGTGAAGACAGCGTGTTTGAACACCGCGACCGTCCTTGCCTGCTTTACCAAATCAAACGTTGCACCGCGCCTTGTGTCGGCTACATCAGCGAAGAAGATTATCGCGACAGCGTGCGTGAAGCCGCGACTTTCCTTAATGGCAAAACCGACGAACTGACGCACACCTTGCAACACAAAATGCAAACCGCCGCCGCCAATCTGCAATTTGAAGAAGCCGCGCGTTACCGCGATCAAATCCAAGCGCTCGGTATCATGCAGAGTAATCAGTTTATCGACAGCAAAAATCCGAACAATCCCAACGATATCGATTTGCTCGCGCTGGCGGTTTCAGACGGCCTGGTCTGCGTACACTGGGTCAGCATACGCGGCGGGCGGCACGTCGGCGATAAAAGCTTCTTCCCCGACACCAAAAACGATCCCGAACCAAACGGACAAGATTACGCCGAAGCCTTTGTCGCCCAACATTATCTGGGCAAAAGTAAACCCGACATCATCATCAGCAACTTTCCCGTTCCCGATGCGCTGAAAGAGGCTTTGGAAGGCGAACACGGCAAACAGATGCAATTTGTCACCAAAACCATAGGCGAACGCAAAGTCTGGTTGAAAATGGCGGAGCAAAACGCACAAATGGCGATTGCCCAACGCCGCCTGCAACAAAGCAGCCAGCAACACCGCATCGACGAACTGGCCAAAATCCTCGGCATGGATTCAGACGGCCTTAACCGCCTTGAATGCTTCGACATCAGCCACACGCAAGGCGAAGCCACGATTGCGTCCTGCGTTGTGTACGATGAGCAAAACATCCAGCCTTCTCAATACCGCCGCTACAACATCACTACCGCCAAACCCGGCGACGACTACGCCGCCATGCGCGAAGTGTTGACGCGCCGTTACGGCAAAATGCAGGAAGCCGAAGCCAACGGAGAGGCCGTCAAATGGCCCGATGTCGTATTGATTGACGGCGGCAAAGGGCAAATCGGCGTTGCCGTATCGGTATGGGAAGAACTCGGGCTGCACATTCCTTTGGTCGGTATCGCCAAAGGCCCCGAGCGCAAAGCCGGCATGGAAGAACTCATACTGCCTTTTACCGGAGAAGTTTTCCGCCTGCCGCCCAACAGCCCGGCTTTACATTTATTGCAAACCGTACGCGATGAATCGCACCGCTTTGCCATTACAGGCCACCGCAAAAAACGCGACAAAACACGCGTTACTTCCTCACTCAGCGAAATCCCCGGTATCGGCAGCAAACGCCGCCAAGCATTGCTCACCCGATTCGGCGGCCTGCGCGGTGTGATTGCAGCCAGCCGCGAGGATTTGGAAAAAGTGGAAGGCATCAGCAAAGCATTGGCGGAAACCATCTACGAGCATCTGCACTGATTGGCTTGAACAAGCAAAAAGGAACAATATGAAACCTGTCATCATCAAAAATATCGAGATCGGCAAAGGCCTGCCTAAAATTGCCGTGCCGCTGGTGGCTGCTAATACACAGGAATTGGCGCAGGCTTTGTACATATTGAAAGAGACGGCTTTTGACATCATCGAATTTCGTGCGGATTTTTTTCAAGAGGCGCTTGATGCCGAATTTATTGCCGAGCAATTAGGCATTGTCCGACAGGCTTTTCCTGCCAAGCCTTTGCTGTTTACGTTTAGAAGGGCGCAAGAGGGCGGCAATACGCCTTGTTCGGATGACTATTATTTTGAATTATTGGAAAAAATCATCTGTTCCAAACAAGCCGATATTATCGACATTGAGCTTTTTGCCGAGGAGGGCGGCGTCAAACAAATCATTGCTTTGGCGCATGAGTATCAAACTGCCGCCTTGCTTTGCAATCACGATTTCCAAGCCACGCCGTCTTTGGCAGACATTACAGGCCGTCTGAAAACAATGGCCGAGTGGGGCGCGGATATCTGCAAAATTGCCGTGATGCCGCAATCGCCGCAAGATGTATTGACCTTATTACAGGCAACATATGATGTTTCACAAATTATCGACCGCCCGATTATTACCATGTCCATGGGTAAAACCGGAGCCGTCAGCCGCTTGGCCGGCTCGACTTTCGGCTCAGCCGTTACCTTTGGTGCAGCACAAAAAACGTCGGCCCCCGGCCAAATTGATGCCAACGAATTAAGGAAAATCTTGGCAATTTTGGGATAGTTTAATTATTAATATTCAAGGCTGTTTGAAAAATATTTTTCAGACGGCCTGATTTTTTTTAAATTTATTTCTTTTAATTTTAAATAAAACCTGTAACAATGGGTTTCCTATTTTAATAACCAGAGGAGAAATAAAATGACTACTACTAAAGAAAACCTGGCGAACCCAGGTCCAGTAGGCCTGTGTGGCTTTGCATTGACAACTTGGTTGCTCAGTCTGATTAACGGCGGCTTTTTTACTGCTCAAGAGGGTGTCGGCTTAGTTTTGAGCATGGCTCTCGCCTTTGGTGGTATCGCCCAAGTTATTGCCGGTATGTTTGAGTTCAAGAAAGGCAATACGTTCGGCTTTACCGCTTTTATCAGCTATGGCGCCTTCTGGTGGACATGGGCTTTGTTTACCATCTTTTTTAAAGGTGAAACAGCCCCGGCATTTATCGGTTGGTATCTTTGCGCATGGGGTATGTTTTCGCTGATGATGTTTGTGGCCACCTTGACCAAGCCTAAAGTATTGAGCGGTATTTTCTTTTTCTTGACACTGACTTTCTTTGCCCTGGGCATTGGCGATGGCATGGAAAATCATAGCATCGTCCATATCGGCGGTTGCTTAGGCTTGGTAACTGCACTTGGTGCGTTCTACTTGGCCGCTGCGGAAGTCATTAATGAATCTTTCGGCAAAACAGTTTTGCCGGTTGGCGAGCGTAAATAAGCTTAACCATACAAAATGCCGTCTGAACAGTGGACATGAAATCAAAGATTTCAACCACAATGTTCAGACGGCATTTTTATTTGTCTTCAAATAAATCAACATCAAACAGATCAGGTTCTTTGATGCGCTCCCGACAATCA
Source organism: Neisseria sp. HMSC070A01 (assembly GCF_001810165.1). Classification (NCBI taxonomy): domain Bacteria; kingdom Pseudomonadati; phylum Pseudomonadota; class Betaproteobacteria; order Neisseriales; family Neisseriaceae; genus Neisseria; species Neisseria sp. HMSC070A01. The sequence goes on from NZ_KV800125.1 coordinate 88,029, forward strand.
AGCTTGATGTCTTCAGTAACCCGGCAGCAGCACGGCAAAATTTCTCCGGGCGCGACAAAAGCGAGCGGAAAATTATCATAAGAGACTTTCCCATCCAAGATTTTGACCCGGCATGAACCGCAATAACCGCTGCGACATTGGTATTCAACCTCGTGTCCGGTGCGCTCCAAGCCCTCCAATAAGGTTTCGCCTTGTTGGAGTTGGAAGGTTTTGTCGTGTGTGCTGATGAGTGCCATGTGTGTTTTAGGGCATAGAGGCCGTCTGAACAATGTTTCAGACGGCCTTAAATATATAAATTCAAATAATCAAGCCTTTTTCCCACAAGGCCAAAACGACATGAAGCTGGCTGTTATATTTTTTTTCATTACCCACAATTTCGCGCCAGAAAACGGATTTTTTCTGATTTGCCCATTCGGGATCATTTTTTAAAAGGCTGACCGCTGCAACGGCATATTCTCCGTTTTTGGAATGTTTGGTTTTGACTTTTTCCGGGTTGATTCCTTTAACCAACCCCGCACTACACAATCCCAAAAATGCATTCTTTGGGCATCCTTTTTTTCTAATTGACTCCTTGATGGGAAATGATGCCGCAATCTCTGTCCAAGCTTGTTCCATATCTTCATATTTAGAATATGATTCAGCTGCTTTTACCGCAATGTCGCCATAAATCTTCATTTTTGGTTATACCTTGAGGATTGAAAAGAGATTTTCAGACGGCCGGTTACGCCCAAAGGCCGTCTGAAACGCGGTTTACAGCTCGAAATCGCCCAAATCGTCGGCATTGACTTCCGAATCAATCTGACCAATCAGGTAAGAGGAAATTTCCACTTCTTGCGGCGCAACCTGTACATTGTCAGAAGACAGCCACGCGTTAATCCAAGGAATCGGGTTTTGGGTCGCACCTTCAAACCCGGCAGGGAGGCCAACCGCCTGCATACGCAGATTGGTAATGTATTCAACGTATTGAGCCAGAATTTCCTTGTTCAGGCCAATCATTGAGCCGTCTTTAAACAGATAGGCCGCCCATTCTTTTTCCTGCTCGGCTGCTTTTTTAAAGAGGTTGAAGCATTCGTCCTGCAATTCATTGGCAATTTCAGCCATTTCAGGATCATCGGCACCGGCACGCATCAGGTTGAGCATATGCTGGGTGCTGGTCAGGTGCAGGGCTTCGTCACGGGCAATCAGTTTGATGATTTTGGCGTTGCCTTCCATCAATTCGCGCTCGGCAAAGGCGAAAGAGCAGGCGAATGAAACGTAGAAGCGGATGGCTTCCAATACGTTGACGCACATCAGGCAGAGATAGAGTTTTTTCTTCAACTCGCGCAAAGATACGGTAACAAGCTTGCCGCCGACATTGTGCGTACCTTCACCCAACAGATTGTAATACTGAGTGTATTCAATCAAATCATCGTAATAGCAGGCAATGTCTTCAGCTCGGGCGATAATGTATTTGTTTTGCACAATATCATCAAACACGACTGAAGGATCATTCACGATATTACGGATGATATGAGTGTAGCTGCGCGAGTGGATGGTTTCGCTGAAGCTCCACGTTTCAATCCACGTTTCCAGCTCGGGAATAGACACCAAAGGTAAGAACGCAACATTCGGGCTGCGGCCTTGGATCGAATCGAGCAGGGTTTGGTATTTCAGGTTGCTGATGAAAATATGTTTTTCGTGTTCGGGCAGATTGGCGTAGTCAATACGGTCGCGCGACACGTCGATTTCTTCCGGCCGCCAGAAAAACGACAATTGTTTTTCAATCAGTTTTTCAAATACTTCGTATTTCTGCTGGTCATAACGGGCAACATTTACCGGCTGACCAAAAAACATCGGCTCTTTAAGTGCGTCGTTTTTGGTTTTGGAAAAGGTGCTGTATGACATGGTTAGGTGTTCGCAGGACATGGTAGGATTCTCTTTAAAACAAAGTAACATTATCTAAAAAATAAATTGAACTTACATTTATTTTAAAGATAACTTCCAATATTTATGCCTCTTCTTTTTTCCATCTAGCATCAATTTCTTCACAAGCAGCTTCGACATCATTCATCTTTTTCTTATGAGCTTTGGAAGCAGTTGTAGCTTTAGCAGTAGGAATATCAATTAAATAGCATTTTTTGGGATCAATAGTTGATTCCTTATTTCCATTTTCTAAATATACTTTCAGCGTAGTTGCAACATAGCCTGCTGACTTTTCATTCAAGGGATGTGTTTTAGAAAAATGAAGTTTAATCGCTCCCTTTATTTGACCTGTTTCTTCATCTTTTAAGATAGCATCAGGACGAATAGAAACATCTACTCCTGCCACTTCCATAATAGATGATTGTGTTTTGTCTATTCTCTCAACTCTTAATCCATCTATATCAATATTATCTGCAATATCTAAGAATTGCTCCATTGCTTCTGCCGAGGCTCTCTTATCTTGCTGAACAAAAGGAGTGGAGTAGTGATTTTCTCTTAACTCCTGTGCAGATTCTAATAATTTTGCGTCATCAATCATTCCCCCAGCAATAAAATTAATGATGCACTCTCTTGCATCTTGATAACGAGTGGTAATAAATGGCTCTGGATTTTGTTGGTCTTGAATTATTCTTCTACGGCGAGATGGCGTAGCATCTAAATACTCACCTAGTTTATTTAAACTAATCTTTGGCTTCGACATTTTTCTCTCTTTTTAAATTATTAAAATAATTACATTTTCATTTTAAGTGACTTCTCAATTTCAAAGGCCGTCTGAAATCTTTCCCTTTGCTTAAATCTTACAAGCCCCGCCAGCGCAGCCGTCATCTTGAATATCGGCCTGCGTATCGTCCGCACCGTCTCTGGTGTTGTGGTAGTACAGGGTTTTGACGCCGTATTTGTAGGCGGTCAGCAGGTCTTTGAGCATTTGTTTCATGGAAACTTTGCTGCCTTCAAATTTGTTCGGGTCGTAGGCGGTATTGGCAGAAATCGATTGATCGACGAATTTTTGCATTATGCCAACGAGTTTTAGGTAGCCTTCGTTGCCGGGAAGCTGCCACAGGGTTTCGTAGGCATCTTTCAGGGTTTCAAATTCCGGTACGACTTGTTTCAAAATACCGTCTTTTGATGCTTTAACGCTGACCAGGCCACGTGGAGGCTCGATGCCGTTAGTGGCGTTGGCAATTTGCGAGCTGGTTTCAGACGGCATGAGTGCGGTCAGGGTAGAGTTGCGCAGGCCGTATTTGACGATGTCGGCGCGAAGGCTTTCCCAGTCGTAGTGCAAAGGCTCGCTGCACACGGCATCCAAGTCTTTTTTGTAGGTGTCGATAGGCAGTTTGCCTTGCGAGTAAACGGTTTGGTTGAAGAGCGGGCATGCGCCGTATTCTTTGGCAAGGTTTACCGAGGCTTTGAGCAGGTAATACTGCATGGCTTCAAAGGTACGGTGGGTCAGGCCGAGGGCGGAATCGTCGCTGTAACGTACGCCGTTTTTCGCCAGATAGTAGGCGTAGTTAATGACGCCGATGCCGAGTGTGCGGCGGTTCATGGTTGCGGTGCGTGCGGCTGCAACCGGATAGTCTTGATAATCCAACAGGGCATCAAGTGCGCGTACGGTCAAGTCGGCGAGTTCTTCCAGTTCGTCCAAGTTGTTCAATGCGCCCAAGTTAAAAGCAGACAGAGTACACAAGGCAATTTCGCCGTTAGGATCGTTGATGTTGTCCAAAGGTTTAGTCGGCAGGGCGATTTCCATGCACAAGTTGGACTGGTGCACGGGCGCGACGCGCGGATCAAACGGGCTGTGCGTGTTGCAGTGGTCAACGTTTTGGATATAGATACGACCGGTACCGGCGCGCTCCTGCATCAGAGTAGAGAACAATTCTGTTGCCGGCAAAGTGCGTTTGCGGATGTTTGGGTCTTGCTCGTATTGGGTGTAGAGACGCTCGAATTCGTCTTGATCGGCGAAGAAGGCATCATACAAACCCGGAACTTCATTCGGCGAGAACAGGGTAATATTGCCGCCTTTAATCAAGCGGGTGTATAGCAGGCGGTTGATTTGTACGCCGTAGTCCAGCTGACGGATACGGTTGTCTTCTACGCCGCGGTTGTTCTTCAATACCAACAGGCTTTCGGCTTCGATGTGCCACAATGGGTAGAACAAGGTTGCCGCCCCGCCGCGTACGCCGCCTTGCGAGCAGGACTTAACCGCCGCCTGGAACATTTTGAAGAATGGGATACAGCCGGTGTGTTGTGCTTCGCCGCCGCGGATTTCGCTACCCAAGCCGCGGATACGGCCGGCGTTGATGCCGATGCCCGCGCGTTGGGAAACGTATTTCACAATCGCGCTGGTGGTGGCGTTGATGGAATCGAGACTGTCGTCGCATTCAATCAATACGCAGCTTGAGAACTGGCGCGTAGGCGTGCGCACGCCGCTCATGATAGGCGTAGGCAGCGATACTTTGAATGTGGAAACGGCGTCGTAAAAGCGTTTGACGTAATCCAAACGGGTCTCTTTCGGATATTTGCTGAAGAGACACATGGCCACCAAAATGTATAAGAACTGCGGCGTTTCATAAATTTGGCGGGTAACACGGTTTTGAACCAGATATTTGCCTTCCAGCTGTTTTACGGCAGCATAAGAGAAGGTCATGTCGCGGCTGTGGTCGATATAGGCATTCAGCTCGTCAAACTCTTCGCGGCTGTAATCTTCGATGATGTGGCGGTCGTATTTGCCCGCATCGGTCAGTTTTTTAACGTGGTCGTAGAGGTGGGGCGGTTCGAATTCGCCGTAAGCGATTTTACGCAGGTGGAAAATGGCGAGGCGGGCGGCCAGATATTGATAATCTGGCGTGTCTTGTGAGATCAGGTCGGCCGCGGCCTTGATGATGGTCTCATGGATGTCGTCGGTACGGATACCGTTGTAAAACTGAATATGTGATTTGAGCTCGACTTGCGATACGGAGACGTTTTGTAAGCCTTCCGCCGCCCAAGTAACAACACGGTGGATTTTGTCTAAATCGATATCTTCCAAGCGTCCGTCGCGTTTGGTTACTTTAATATTCGTTGCTGCATTCATTATTCAGTCTTCCCATTAAAAAACACAAGATACGGTATTTGATTGCTTTGAACGGCACAATATAATGTATTTTTCTTTGTTTAACTAGACTTGACAATGCGCTTTTTTCGGGGGTTGATTAAAGAGGGGAATGGCTCAGGCTAGATTTTATGTGGGTTTGTGGCGGTCAGGCATTATTTTGTGTTTGCATCACATTCGTTTAAAATTTTTCTAGAGGCTTATGAAATAAAGAGATTTATATTCAGGTTTCGTCTAAATGGAAGGCGTGTTAAATTTTGCAAAGGAAGTAGTATGATGTAGTAATTAACCACATTTTTTGTCATGTAAAAAATGGGCGTTTTGCCGGTGCCCAGGCGAAACATATAATGGAAAAACTATTTAGGAGAAGAATCATGTTGATGCTGAAAAATTTAGGTTCCGCACTGGCGGCGATTGCCATATTGAGTTTGGGTGCTTATTCTGCCGAGGTGGCGGCCAAGCCGCATGGCCCTCATGTGAGCAAACACCAGCCAGCGAAGAAAAACAAATTGCATCCTGCCTGCAAGCAATACCTTGAGCGCCGTGCCGCTTGGTATCGCTATAAAGGCAACAAGGCCGAGTTGAGGGAAAACCGTAAAGCGGCAAAAGCGTTCCGCGGCTTGCCTTATGCCGAGCAAAAAATTCAATGCCAAGCCGCTTATCGGGCATTTGATGATTTTGATCACGGCAAATTCCGACGCCGTTAATCGGCTGATTTGAATAAAGGCCGTCTGAAGGTTTCAGACGGCCTTTGATATTTATTTCTCAACGATAATTTTGTTTTCGGCTTGAGGCTCGTATTGGGTGGATTCGTCGCCGTAATATAACACGCCCAGCTTGATGGGGATGCGGCCTTGTGATTTGCGGTGGGCGTTGGAGTCGCGCAGGGAGTAGGCGCATCCGCAGTATTCTTGTTGGTAGAAATGTTCGCGCTTGCTGATTTCAATCATGCGTGCGCTGCCGCCACCTTTGCGCCAGTTGAAATCCCAATAAACCAGGTCATCGTAGGGCTCGGCAGCGCGATGGCCGCAGCCGTTGATCTGTTTCATGTCTTTCCAGCGTGAAATGCCCAGTGAGCTGGTGAATACATGGAAGCCGTTTTCATGGGCGTATTGGGCTGCTTTTTCAAAACGCATGTCGAAACACATGGTGCAACGGATGCCGCGTTCGGGTTCGAATTCCATGCCTTTAGCTTTGGCGAACCATTCTTTGCGGTCGTTTTCGTAGTCGTCGTCTTTATCGATGAAGGGAATGCCGAATTTATCCGCAAAGCGCATGTTTTCTTCTTTGCGCAGCATATATTCTTTGTGCGGATGGATATTGGGGTTGTAAAAATAAATGGTGTAGTCGATGCCGCTGGCAAGCAGGGCTTCCATTACTTCGCCGCTGCACGGGGCGCAGCAGGAATGCAGCAGGACTTTTTTATGGCCGCCGGGCGGAACGAGGATGGGGCGGTCAATATCGGTAACGATGGGAGTGTTTAATTCGGTCATGGTTGGATTCTATTTATTGTTAAGTGTTTCAGACGGCCTTAGGGATCGGGGCCGTCTGAAATATAAGATGAAGCATATATTTTAACAGAGCTGCACTTTATGGAACAGTTTGCTACTGCTTTTTCTTTTCGTTCAATGGCTTGAACTCTTGTGCATCCGGAGGCGGAGCTGCGAAGATGGTGTCTGGATTGGGGTGCGCTCCGAATTCTGTCAGCAGGTTGCGGTAGTCCAGCGATTGCTTCATCAGTTCGGCTGCGGCGGTACGCAGATTGTCCACGTCTTCCGGCGGCAGATAAAAACTGGTCGGAATGTTCAATACTTTTTCCCTCAACTCGGAAGGAGGGAGGTCTTTGAGGTTAAGGCTGACGAAGGAGAAGCTGATGCCGTCGGTCTGTTTGTCTTTATTCCACTGATCGACGAAGGCGCGGAAACGGCGCAGGGATTCTTGCGAGTTTTGGTCGATGGGGATATTGACGATGGAGGAGACGACGTCGCGGAAACCGGGAACGGCCGCGGTTTTGTCCAAATTGCTGCTGACTTGGTTTTGCGCATTGACGTTGATGACGACGATATGGCGGATGTTGTTTTGCAGGATTTTGTTTGTCAGGATTTTTTCCGGATACATTTCCGTCATATCCAAAAGGCTGCGCATGCCTAGATTGTCGGTCAGGCCGCCGTCTATCAGGTGGATGTAGGGGCGGTTTTTCCCGTCTGCGTATTTTTGGAAGCGCTCGTAAAATTCTTTTATGGTGCGGCTTTGTTGTCTGCCTGTTTCACTGTCGTCTGCGTCTTCGATTTTAATCGGCGGCGTGTAGTTGCAGCGTCCGCCGTTGTTGTTTAGGGTAATCGGCGCAAAGACCATGGGGACGGAACTGGATGCGGCGACGGCGCGGGCGATGCGGAGGTTGCCCAGGTCGATACACATCGAATCAAAGTATTCCTGCGTGAAGTTGAAGCGTTCGCCTATGCCCATATCGGTGGCGGAAATGATGGCAAACGGGCCTTTTCCGTGTTTTTCCAAATCGCGGAAAGTGGCTTTGCCGAAAAGATAGTTTTCAAACTGCTCCTGCAACAAATCTCCGCGCCCGTACTCGGGGGAGGCAAGGCGGGGTAGGTTGGACATGGAAAAGGCTTGTTTGATGACTTGGCGTTGGAAGTTTTGATGCAGGAAGCGTTTGTAAAACAATGGGATGGTGTCTTCGCCTTTTAATGCGAAATAGGCGGCCAAAACCGATCCGCCGGATACGCCGACGACGACATCGACGTTGGCCAGCAAGGATTTTCTCTTACCGCCGATGGTTACCTGCTGCTGGTTAAGCTGTTCCAAAACGCCGTAACCCAAGGCCGCCGCACGCGTTCCTCCGCCTGAAAACATGACGACAATTAAGGTATCGTCATCGTCTTCACGCTGGAGTTTGCTGGTTTCAAAGCGGTAGCCTTGCTTCAAATCGACTGCATCAATACCGGCAATGGGTTGGTATTTCACCAAGGAGCAGGCGGATAACAGGGCGAGAGAAAGTATGGAAAGCGTGGATTTGAGCTGGAATTTCGGCATAAAGTCAACAAAATCGGAAAATTATTGAAAACGGATTATAAAGGTTTTCAGGCGTTGTTCACAGAAGCAGGCCTTTCAGACGGCCTTTTGTGTCGATTTTCCGTTATAATCAACACAATCTTTATCTTTCCAAACCCTTATGGCGCAACCGAACCGCATCAACCACGAACCTGTCTTTCTGCTTGCTTCCGCCCCTTGGCGCGAGAGTAGCTTGTGGGTAGAGGCCTTCAGCCGCCGTTATGGACGTGTGGCTTTGTTGGCCAGAAGTGCGCGCAAACGACAGAGCGAGTTGCGCGGCGTGTTGGTGCCGTTTGTGCCGGTGAGCGCGTCTTGGTATGGTTCGCAAGAGTTGAAGACCTTACATCGCGCCGAATGGATAGGCGGTTGGCCGCAGCCGCAGGGCAGGGCTTTGTTCAGCGGATTGTATGTGAACGAGTTGATGCTGAAGTTGACCGTCCGCGAAGACCCGTTGCCCGAGCTTTACGATGTTTTGGCGGAAACCATGAAAACCATTTGTTGCGAGGCCAACCACATTGCCGCTTTGCGTCGTTTTGAATGGACGCTGCTGACACGCTTGGGCTTTGCCCCCGATTTGTTCCATGACGGCAACGGCAATGAAATCAACGGCGAAGAAACGTATTGGCTCACGCCGGAAGAGGCTGTGGTGCCCTTGGCAGAGGCCGACCGCTTTCACGCGCTCAATAAAGGCGTTGCCGTATCGGGTGCGACGTTAATCGATTTGAGGGAAGGCAGTTTCGTTCATCAGGAAAGTCTGGGGCAGGCTTTGAAAGTAACGCGGCTTTTGATTGACAACCTTCTGCCCGAGGGCATCAAGTCTCGGCAGGTTTTGCAACAGTTGCAGCAGTTTGGTTTGGGCAGTTGAATTTTTTTCAGACGGCCTTTGATATGAGAAGGCTCAGGCCGTCTGAAACCTTAAAGAAAGGACATTATTATGTTGTTAGGCGTAAACATCGACCATATTGCCACCGTCCGCAATGCGCGCGGTACGATTTATCCCAGCCCTGTCGAGGCGGCGCTGATTGCGGAAACCCACGGCGCAGATTTGATTACCATGCACTTGCGTGAAGACCGCCGCCATATTAAAGATGCGGACGTGTTTGCCGTTAAAAACGCCATCCGCACGCGCCTGAATTTGGAAATGGCGTTGACGGAAGAAATGCTGGAAAACGCGCTCAACGTCATGCCGGAAGATGTGTGCATCGTGCCTGAAAAACGCCAAGAAGTAACCACCGAAGGCGGTTTGGACGTATTGGCGCAACAGGATAAAGTGGCCGAGTTCACCAAAATCCTGACCGACGCTGGCATCCGCGTGTCCTTGTTTATCGATGCCGACAACGCGCAAATCCAAGCCGCTTATGATGTCGGCGCGCCCGTTATCGAATTGCACACCGGTGCGTATGCCGATGCGCACGGCCACGCCGAGCAGATGAAACAATTCGAGCGCATTCAAAACGGTGCGCATTACGCCAGCGATTTGGGCTTGATCGTCAACGCCGGACACGGCCTGACCATTCACAACGTAACGCCGATTGCCCAAATTCTCGCCATCCGCGAGCTGAACATCGGCCATTCGCTGATTTCCCAAGCACTCTTCCTCGGCCTGCCTGAAGCGGTCCGCCAAATGAAGGAAGTCATGTTCAGGGCCAGAATGTTGCCTTAAGGGCATCAGCCATACCGGCTAAAGCGGTTTGCTTTGGCCGGTAGCCGCATTTTCAGACGGCCTGACTATTTAAACAAGGAGCAGACCCATGATTTACGGAATAGGCACGGATATTGTTTCCCTCAAACGCATTATCCGCCTGAACAAAAAATTCGGACTGGCATTTGCGCAACGCATTCTCAGCCCGGAAGAGCTGTTGGAATTTCCGCAGGCAGGCAAGCCGGTCAACTATCTTGCCAAACGCTTTGCCGCCAAGGAGGCCTTTGCCAAAGCTGTCGGGACGGGCATACGCGGCGTGGTGTCCTTCCGTAATATCGGTGTCGGGCATGACGCATTGGGCAAGCCTGAATTGTTTTTTGCACCGGCTTTGAGCAAATGGCTGGAAGAGCAGGGCATCCGCGGCTGTCATCTGAGCATGAGCGATGAAGAAGATACCGTCATGGCTTTTGTCATTGCGGAAAAATAAAGCCGGCCAATTTAAGTATTCTGGAATAGAACATCCTTTTCAGACGGCCTGAAGGATTGGATATTTGTTAAAAGTCGGGCGCATAGGCCCGACATCGTTTTTTTACGCATAAATCGGCAGGTGTCGCTGCCTGCTACGTATAAGAATAATCTCATGATGACTGAAGACACACGTCCCTTGGTGCAAGTGGTTGCCGGGATTTTGCTTGATCCAAACGGCCGCTACCTGCTCAGTTCCCGCCCGGAGGGCAAGCCCTATGCCGGATATTGGGAATTTGCCGGCGGCAAGGTGGAAGCCGGTGAAAGCGATTTTCAAGCCTTGCAACGCGAGTTTGAAGAAGAACTCGGTATCCGTATCCTTGCCGCTACGCCGTGGCTGACCAAAGTCCATTCCTACGAACATGCACATGTACGCCTGCATTTTTTATGGGTGGAAGCCGACCAATGGACGGGCGAAATCCAATCGAGGGAAGGGCAGAAATGGGCATGGCAAAAGGCCGGGGATTTTACCGTTACGCCGATGCTGCCAGCCAATAGCGCATTGTTACGCTCCCTATCCATTCCGCGCCGGCTTCAAGGCCGTCTGAAAAGCGGCTTGAGCGGTCAAAACAGCATGGGCGAATATCATGTTGTGCCATATATGTTGACTCAGCATCAAAGCGCATCTGCCGTATTGTTGGAATTTGCCGATTGGCAGCAAGGCAAACCTATAGAAGCGCTCAGTGTGTGGCCAATCATTGAAAATGCCGAACAATGGCGGCAGGTGCAAAATGCGGATGCCGTTGTTTGGAAAGTGGCTGACGAAGCGGCTGCCGGGCAAGTTGCCGATATTTTGGCGCAAGGCGTGGCGATGCCGCTGATTGTGGCAGCTCCGGAAAGTCTGGTTTCCATTTATCGTGAACAGTGGCAGAGCATGGGTGTGCATGCCGTTTTGACCGATAATGACATTGAGGCCGTCTGAAATGAGTAAAAATCAAAAGCTTTTGATTGCCGCTGTTTTACTGATTGTGTTCGCGGTGGCCAAACTGCTGCTCTTGGATTGGTGGCAGCAACAGCAATCAAAAACGAAAGTAGTCGAATGTAATTTGACACAAGGCTGCGTCCTGCCTGACGGTTCAAAAGTGCGTGCGACATCCATCAATACGCACGAACCATTTGATATTGTGATAGAGAATGTTCCGCAAAATACGGGCGTGGTCAGTATCAGTTTCAGCATGAAAAACATGGACATGGGCTTCAACCGCTATAACCTGACTAAACAATCTCCGCGAAGCTGGCAGGCTTTGCAAATCCGCTTGCCGTTTTGTGTCGAGGGCCGCCATGATTACACTGCCGATATTACCGTCGGCAAACAGACTTTTCAGACGGCATTTAGCGCGAAGTAGCCATCCGATAGAGGCCGTCTGAACAGCATAGGCTAAAAAAATCTAATTTTTTAGATGATGTATTTAAAAAATTCCTTATAAATGAATCAATTATAAATTATTTTTTGATGGATTGTTTACAATCATTCTGAATGCAAACCCAAAATACAAAACGGACAGAAGCCAGGCTACATCAGGGTTTGATGTGACAGAGACTGTCCGTTTTTTATGTTTGTTGCGAAAGAATCGTTTATTAATAACTGAATTTTTTATAATTTTTTTGAAAAAAGTGTTTGACAAGACCGGTTTTATTTTTTAAATTTGTTTCCATAAATAAAAACTACATCGCACTACAAAGGAACATCATCATGAATCTGTATCAAACCACTCTCTCTTGTTATAGATTTTCTCCCATCTCTGCCGCTCCCGTCGCTGCCAGCTTATTGGCAGTCGCGACGGTCTGAAGGCTCTCAATCCGAATCCAGTTTCCGCATTTCCACAAACACTTCGGGTTTTTAAATATCTGTATCCCCCAGCAGCCATTCATATACTGATTAATAAAAATTTAAAAACGTACGCCTCCGCTTCAGCCTTATTGTATTTATTGGTTTTGATAACTATTTGTATTTATTGATTTTAAATTTTCAGATGGTTGATGATTGAAATTTTACAGGCCGTCTGAAAACAGTTTTCAGAATAATTGTTTATTTTTAAACGGTTCGTTTCAGGTTGTGAAAAAACCGAGCCGTCCGATTAATACTGATGAAAAAAGTCTATAAAGGAGAAATATGATGAGTCAACACTCTGCCGGAGCACGTTTCCGCCAAGCCGTGAAAGAATCAAACCCTCTTGCCGTAGTCGGTTGCGTCAATGCTTACTTTGCACGATTGGCCACCCAAAGCGGTTTCAAGGCGATTTATCTGTCCGGCGGCGGCGTGGCAGCCTGCTCTTGCGGTATCCCTGATTTGGGCATTACCACAATGGAAGATGTGCTGATCGACGCACGACGCATTACGGACAACGTGGATACGCCTCTGCTGGTGGACATTGATGTGGGTTGGGGCGGTGCATTCAATATTGCCCGTACCATTCGCAACTTTGAACGCGCCGGTGTTGCAGCAGTTCACATCGAAGATCAGGTAGCGCAAAAACGCTGCGGCCACCGTCCGAACAAAGCCATTGTTTCTAAAGATGAAATGGTCGACCGTATCAAAGCTGCCGTCGATGCCCGCGTTGATGAGAACTTTGTGATTATGGCGCGTACCGATGCGCTGGCGGTAGAAGGTTTGGATGCTGCTATCGAACGAGCCCAAGCGTGTGTCGAAGCTGGTGCAGACATGATTTTCCCTGAAGCCATGACCGATTTGAAAATGTACCGCCAATTTGCAGATGCAGTGAAAGTACCTGTATTGGCCAACATTACCGAGTTTGGTGCTACACCGCTTTATACGCAAAGCGAGCTGGCTGAAAACGGCGTATCGCTGGTGCTGTATCCGCTGTCATCGTTCCGCGCCGCAAGCAAAGCCGCATTGAATGTTTATGAGGCGATTATGCGCGACGGCACGCAGGCGGCGGTGGTAGATACCATGCAAACCCGTGCCGAGCTGTACGAGCATCTGAACTATCATGCCTTCGAGCAAAAACTGGATAAATTGTTTCAAAAATGATTTACCGCTTTCAGACGGCCTTTCAACAAATCCGCATCGGCCGTCTGAAAAATAAAACCCATAAAAATACAAAGGAGAAATACCATGACTGCAACTACTCAAACCCCGACTTTCAAACCTAAAAAATCCGTTGCGCTTTCTGGCGTTGCGGCCGGTAATACCGAATTGTGTACCGTTGGCCGTACCGGTAACGATTTGAGCTATCGCGGTTATGACATCTTGGATTTGGCACAAAAATGCGAGTTTGAAGAAGTCGCCCACCTGCTGATTCACGGTCATCTGCCCAATAAATTCGAGCTGGCCGCTTATAAAGCCAAACTCAAATCCATGCGCGGCCTGCCTATCCGTGTGATCAAAGTTTTGGAAAGCCTGCCTGCACATACCCATCCGATGGACGTAATGCGTACCGGCGTATCCATGCTGGGCTGCGTTCATCCTGAACGTGAAAGCCATCCGGAAAGTGAAGCGCGCGACATCGCCGACAAACTGATCGCCAGCCTCGGCAGCATCCTGCTGTACTGGTATCAATATTCTCACAACGGCAAACGCATTGAAGTTGAAAGCGACGAAGAGACCATCGGCGGTCATTTCTTGCACCTGTTGCACGGCAAACGCCCAAGCGAATCACATATCAAAGCCATGCATGTTTCACTGATTCTGTATGCGGAGCATGAGTTCAACGCTTCTACCTTTACCGCCCGCGTGATTGCCGGTACAGGCTCTGATATGTACTCCAGCATTACCGGTGCAATCGGCGCGCTGAAAGGTCCGAAACACGGCGGCGCAAACGAAGTGGCTTACGATATTCAAAAACGCTACCGCAATGCCGACGAAGCCGAAGCCGACATCCGCGAACGCATCGGCCGCAAAGAAATCGTGATCGGTTTCGGTCATCCGGTGTACACCATCTCCGACCCTCGCAACGTTGTCATTAAAGAAGTGGCACGCGGTTTGAGCAAAGAAACCGGCGATATGCGCCTCTTTGACATTGCCGAACGCTTGGAAAGCGTGATGTGGGAAGAGAAAAAAATGTTCCCGAATCTGGACTGGTTCTCTGCCGTTTCCTACCAAAAATTGGGCGTACCGACCGCTATGTTCACACCGTTGTTCGTAATTTCCCGTACAACCGGTTGGAGCGCACACGTTCTCGAGCAACGCAAAGACGGCAAAATCATCCGTCCGAGCGCGAACTACACAGGCCCTGAAGATTTGGCATTCGTGGAGATTGAAAACCGCTGATACGCGTAACAGCAGGGTGGGCCGCCAGCCCGCCCCATCTCGAAATGCCGTTTGAAAACAATGAATAAATGATGTTTTCGTTTTTCGACGGCCTAGTGCAGTATGCGAGAGAGAGAGCCGGCCGTTTGGAAAACATGCTGCTCTGCTGTCGTCATTCCCATACAGGCAGAAATTCAAAAGTTGAAATGTCCTGCTGTAAAGAGTGCCGAAAGATTTAAGTTTGGATTTCCGTCTATACGGGAATGATGGTAGCAGAGCGGCAATTTTTTTTCATACCGCGAATAGATTTCAAATCACAAGCAATAAAACCGAATTTATGGTTTCAGACGGCCTGAAGGTCCGAATCAACAGGCCGTCTGAAACCCAAAACCAAAAAAATAATAGATTTAGGAGAACCAACATGACTGCCAACCAACGCTACCGCAAAGCTTTGCCCGGTACGGATTTGGAATATTACGACGCGCGTCAGGCGTGTGAAGACATCAAACCAGGCTCTTACGACAAGCTGCCTTACACAAGCCGCATCTTGGCTGAGAACTTGGTCAACCGCGCAGACAAAGTCGACCTGCCTACGCTGCAAAGCTGGCTGGGTCAGCTGATTGAGGGAAAACAGGAAATCGACTTCCCTTGGTATCCGGCGCGCGTGGTGTGTCACGATATTCTGGGGCAGACAGCGTTGGTGGATTTGGCAGGTCTGCGCGATGCAATTGCCGAAAAAGGCGGCGATCCTGCCAAAGTGAATCCGGTGGTGCAAACCCAGCTTATCGTCGACCACTCTTTGGCCGTTGAATGCGGCGGCTACGATCCTGATGCTTTCCGCAAAAACCGCGAAATCGAAGACAGACGTAACGAAGACCGTTTCCACTTCATCAACTGGACGAAAACCGCATTTGAAAATGTGGACGTGATTCCGGCGGGCAACGGCATTATGCACCAAATCAACTTGGAAAAAATGTCGCCCGTCGTCCAAGTCAAAAACGGCGTGGCATTCCCTGATACCTGCGTCGGTACAGACTCACATACGCCGCACGTCGATTCATTGGGCGTGATTTCCGTAGGCGTGGGCGGTTTGGAAGCCGAAACCGTGATGTTGGGCCGTGCATCCATGATGCGTCTGCCTGATATTGTCGGCGTTGAGCTGACCGGCAAACGCCAGCCGGGCATTACTGCCACCGACATCGTGTTGGCACTGACCGAATTCTTGCGTAAAGAGCGCGTGGTTGGCGCATTTGTCGAGTTTTTCGGTGAAGGCGCAAGAAGTCTGTCCATCGGCGACCGTGCCACCATTTCCAACATGACCCCTGAGTTCGGCGCAACTGCCGCAATGTTCGCCATCGACGAGCAAACCATTGATTATTTGAAACTGACCGGTCGCGACGATGCGCAAGTGAAATTGGTAGAAACCTACGCCAAAACCGCAGGCTTGTGGGCAGATGCCTTGAAAACCGCCGTTTATCCTCGCGTATTGAAATTTGATTTGAGCAACGTAACGCGCAACATGGCAGGCCCAAGTAATCCGCATGCCCGTTTTGCGACCGCCGATTTGGCCAGCAAAGGCTTGGCTAAACCTTACGAAGAGCCTTCAGACGGCCAAATGCCTGACGGTGCTGTGATTATTGCCGCGATTACTTCCTGTACCAATACTTCCAATCCGCGCAACGTTGTCGCCGCCGCGCTGTTGGCACGCAATGCCAACCGTCTTGGCTTAAAACGCAAACCTTGGGTGAAATCTTCATTTGCCCCTGGTTCAAAAGTAGCCGAAATCTATTTGAAAGAAGCAGGCCTGCTGCCTGAAATGGAAAAACTCGGCTTCGGTATTGTTGCCTTCGCATGTACCACCTGTAACGGCATGAGCGGCGCACTGGATCCGAAAATCCAAAAAGAAATCATCGACCGCGATTTGTACGCTACCGCCGTATTGTCAGGCAACCGCAACTTCGACGGCCGTATCCATCCGTATGCGAAACAGGCTTTCCTCGCTTCGCCTCCGTTGGTCGTTGCCTACGCGCTGGCAGGCAGCATTCGTTTCGATATTGAAAACGACGTTCTCGGCGTTTCAGACGGCCGCGAAATCCGCCTGAAAGATATCTGGCCGACCGACGAAGAAATCGATGCCATTGTTGCCGAATATGTGAAACCGCAGCAGTTCCGCGATGTGTATGTACCGATGTTCGACACCGGCAAGGCGCAAAAAGCCCCGAGCCCGCTGTACGACTGGCGCCCGATGTCCACCTATATCCGCCGTCCGCCCTATTGGGAAGGCGCGCTGGCGGGTGAACGCACATTAAGAGGTATGCGACCGCTGGCGATTCTGCCCGACAACATCACCACCGACCACATTTCGCCGTCCAACGCGATTCTGGCGGCGAGTGCGGCGGGCGAATATCTGGCGAAAATGGGTTTGCCCGAAGAAGACTTCAATTCATACGCTACCCACCGCGGCGACCACCTCACCGCCCAACGCGCCACATTCGCCAATCCGAAACTGTTTAACGAAATGGTAAAAAACGAAGACGGCAGCGTACGCCAAGGTTCGCTGGCACGCGTTGAACCCGAAGGCAAAACCATGCGCATGTGGGAAGCCATCGAAACCTATATGAACCGCAAACAGCCGCTCATCATCATCGCCGGCGCGGACTACGGTCAAGGCTCAAGCCGCGACTGGGCTGCAAAAGGCGTACGCCTCGCCGGTGTGGAAGCGATTGTTGCCGAAGGCTTCGAGCGTATCCACCGCACTAACTTAATCGGTATGGGCGTATTGCCGCTGCAGTTCAAACCGGGTACCAACCGCCATACCCTGCAACTGGACGGTACGGAAACCTACGACGTTGTCGGCGAACGCACACCGCGCTGCGACCTGACCCTCGTGATTCACCGTAAAAACGGCGAAACCGTCGAAGTGCCGGTTACCTGCCGCCTCGATACCGCAGAAGAAGTGTTGGTATATGAAGCCGGTGGCGTGTTGCAACGTTTCGCACAAGACTTCTTAGAAGGAAATGCAGCGTAAGGTAAATCGGGTATCGTCAAAATGCCCGGGCTACGCTAAAAAAGGTTTTCAGACGGCCTCGAATGTTTGAGAGGCCGTCTGAAAAAAAACCATACGAGAAATACAAAGGAGAACTCGAAATGCCGCAAATTAAAATCCCCGCCGTTTACTACCGCGGCGGTACATCTAAAGGCATTTTCTTCAAACGCACCGATCTGCCGGCTGCTGCGCAGGAAGCAGGCGAGGCGCGCGACAAAATCCTCTTGCGCGTACTCGGCAGCCCCGACCCTTACGGCAAACAGATTGACGGTTTGGGCAACGCCAGTTCGTCCACCAGTAAAGCCGTGATTTTGGACAAATCTGAACACGCCGATCACGATGTTGATTACTTGTTCGGACAAGTTTCCATCGACAAACCTTTTGTCGATTGGAGCGGCAACTGCGGCAATCTGACCGCCGCCGTGGGCGCATTTGCCATCGAACAAGGCTTGGTTGATAAATCCAAAATCCCTTCAGACGGCCTGTGTACCGTCAAAATCTGGCAGAAAAACATCGGCAAAACCATTATTGCCCATGTACCGATGCAAAACGGCGCAGTTTTAGAAACAGGTGATTTTGAGCTAGACGGCGTAACGTTCCCGGCAGCCGAAGTACAAATTGAATTTTTAGATCCAGCCGACGGCGAAGGCAGTATGTTCCCAACCGGCAATTTGGTCGATGAAATTGATGTGCCGAATATAGGCCGT
Organism: Neisseria sp. HMSC070A01; assembly: GCF_001810165.1. NCBI lineage: Bacteria > Pseudomonadati > Pseudomonadota > Betaproteobacteria > Neisseriales > Neisseriaceae > Neisseria > Neisseria sp. HMSC070A01. The sequence goes on from NZ_KV800125.1 coordinate 106,275, forward strand.
CTGAAAGCCACGCTTATCAATGCCGGTATTCCAACCATTTTCCTGAATGCCGCAGATTTGGGCTACACAGGTAAAGAGTTGCAAGACGACATCAACAACGATGCCACGGCACTGGAAAAATTTGAAACCATCCGCGCATATGGCGCGCTGAAAATAGGCTTGATCAGCGACGTATCCGAAGCCGCCACCCGCGCCCATACTCCGAAAGTCGCTTTTGTCGCCCCTGCGGCCGATTACACCGCTTCAAGCGGCAAAACCGTCCAAGCTGCCGACATCGACTTGTTGGTACGCGCGCTGAGCATGGGCAAATTGCACCACGCCATGATGGGTACCGCTTCAGTTGCCATCGCTACCGCCGCCGCCGTGCCCGGTACGCTGGTCAACCTTGCAGCCGGAGGCGGAGCGCGTAAAGAAGTCCGTTTCGGTCATCCGTCAGGCACACTGCGTGTCGGTGCCGCCGCCGAATGTCAGGACGGACAATGGACGGCTACCAAAGCAGTCATGAGCCGTAGCGCACGCGTGATTATGGAAGGACAAGTCCGAGTGCCGGAAGATTGCTTTTAAGTTTTCAGACGGCCGCAGCCTTAAATAAGGCCGTCTGAAAACCAAATAAGCAAATTTTAGTCAGGTAGCGATACCTGCAATGGAGATTAGGGTTGGGCATAAAGCCTGACTAAACACCAAATCAAAGGCAATCTGAAAAGCTCTCAAATATTCTTGCTCTTTTCAGACGGCCTGAAGCCAAAAATAATCAAAAATTCAAAGGAGAAACACCATGTCCAACCAACTCATTCTTGTTCTGAACTGCGGCAGCTCTTCGCTCAAAGGCGCCGTTATCGACCGTAAAAGCGGTAATGTCCTCCTAAGCTGTCTCGGCGAACGTTTGGGTACGCCCGAAGCAGTCATTACGTTCAGCAAAGACGGTAAAAAATGCCAAACAGCCTTGACCGGCCGTAACGACCATGCCGGTGCCGTAGGTATGCTGTTGAAAGAGCTTGAAAAACACGGCCTGCACGACCGCATTAAAGCCATTGGCCACCGCATCGCACACGGCGGCGAAAAATACAGCGAATCTGTTTTGATCGACCAAGCGGTAATGGACGAACTCAATGCCTGCATTCCGCTCGCTCCGCTGCACAACCCTGCCAATATTAACGGTATTTTGGCTGCGCAAGAGCATTTCCCAGGCCTGCCCAATGTCGGCGTGATGGATACTTCGTTCCACCAAACCATGCCGGAGCGTGCCTACACTTATGCCGTTCCGCGTGAATTGCGTAAAAAATACGCTTTCCGCCGCTACGGTTTCCACGGTACCAGCATGCGTTACGTTGCCCCTGAGGCCGCACGGATTTTGGGCAAACCTCTGGAAGACATCCGCATGATTATTGCCCACTTAGGCAACGGCGCATCCATTACCGCCATCAAAAACGGCAAATCCGTTGACACCAGTATGGGCTTCACGCCGATCGAAGGTTTGGTAATGGGCACCCGTTGCGGCGACATCGATCCGGGTGTATACAGCTATCTGACTTCCCAAGCCGGATTGGATGTTGCCCAAGTTGATGAAATGCTGAACAAAAAATCAGGCTTGCTCGGTATTTCCGAACTCTCCAACGACTGCCGTTCTTTGGAAATCGCGGCGGATGAAGGCCATGAAGGCGCTCGTTTGGCCCTGGAAGTCATGACCTACCGCCTTGCCAAATACATTGCTTCGATGGCAGTGGCTTGTGGCGGCGTTGACGCACTCGTGTTTACCGGCGGTATCGGCGAAAACTCGCGCAACATCCGTGCCAAAACCGTTTCCTATCTTGATTTCTTGGGTCTGCACATCGACACCAAAGCCAACATGGACAAACGCTACGGCAACTCCGGTATCATCAGTCCGACAGGTTCTATGCCGGCTGTTTTGGTTGTGCCAACCAATGAAGAGCTGATGATTGCCCACGATACGGCGCAGTTGGCCGGCTTTTTGGAAGAAGTAGGCTAGGGCAGTGTAAACAAAAAAGTGCGGATTCATCATCCGCACTTTTTCATTGCATCTCAAATCAAGCCACTTGGGTTTGATGTTCGTCACCGTTACGTTCACGAATAACGCCCAAACGGTAAACGGTTTCGCCTTGTTCGCTCAAGAAAGCTTGTACTGCATCAGCATCTTCTTTAGCAATAATAACGACCATGCCGATACCGCAGTTGAACGTACGGTACATTTCTTGGGTTTCCACATTGCCTGCTTTTTGCAGCCATTGGAACAGTTTAGGCAATTCCCACGCTTTGGCATCGATTTGTGCAACGGTATTTTCAGGCAAAACGCGAGGTACGTTTTCGGTAATGCCACCGCCGGTAATGTGGGCCATGCCTTTAATGGTGAATTTTTCCAAAGCGGCAAGGATAGGTTTCACATATAGACGGGTAGGGGCGATGATGGCTTCGCGCAAAGTTTTGCCGTGGTCGAATTCCGCGTCCAAATCGGGATTGTCGCGCTCGATGATTTTGCGTACCAAAGAGTAGCCGTTGGAGTGTGCGCCGTTGGAGGCCAAGCCCAAAACAACGTCCCCGGCCTGAATGCTGCGGCCGTTAATCACGCGTTCTTTTTCAACCACGCCGACGGCAAAACCTGCCAAGTCGTATTCGCCTTCGGGATACATGCCCGGCATTTCGGCAGTTTCACCGCCAATCAAAGCGCAACCGGATTCTTCGCAGCCTTGGGCAATGCCTTTAATCACATCAGTCGCGCGGGCAACATCCAGCTTGCCGCAAGCGAAATAGTCCAAGAAGAACAAAGGTTCTGCGCCTTGAACCAAAATGTCGTTGACACTCATGGCAACCAAATCGATGCCGACGGTATCGTGTTTGTCCCAGTCGAATGCCAGTTTCAGCTTGGTGCCGACGCCGTCCGTACCGGAAACCAATACCGGATTTTTGTATTTTTTGCCGATTTCGACCAAAGCGCCGAAACCGCCCAAATCACCCAACACTTCAGGGCGCATAGTACGTTTGGCAAAAGGTTTGATGTTTTCGACCAGTTGATCGCCTGCGTCGATATCCACGCCTGCGTCACGATAGCTCAAAGAAGTGCTCATTGGATTTCCTTATTCGGGTATGGGTAGATTGTCGGAGCGTATTTTATCTTAAATTGGAGGATTCAGGCTGAATTTTTTGGCGTTATTGTTAACAATTTTATTTTGCCTTGATTGGTGCCGCACTTTCAGACGGCCTTTGTGAATCTGTTATACTGCTTATTTATTTTGAAAACCTTAAACATCAATTGGGAAATACCTTTTTATGTATCAAAAGAAAGCGCGCGGGGCAAAACCGTGGATTATTATGGCTTGCGTCATCGCAGCCTTTATTTGGCTTTTATATGCTTTGGGCGATGTTTTGACGCCGTTTATTGTGGCTGCCGTTTTGGCCTATGTTTTGAATCCCTTGGTCGAATGGCTGCAACTGAGGCGTATCCGCCGCGCACCGGCATCTATGATTATTATGGCGTTTGCCTTACTGGTATTGCTGTCGTTGGTGCTGATTATCGTGCCTATGTTGTTGAACCAGTTTAACAATCTGGCTGAACGTCTACCACAGATTGTAGGTTTTGTTCAAAACAAACTGCTGCCGTGGCTCAACAGCGTCAGCGGGGATTATATTCAAATCGATCAAGAATCAATTATTGCATGGTTGCAGTCGCATACAGATGAGTTGAGCAATACGCTCAAAGCATGGATTCCTACCCTGATGCGCCAGAGTGGCAACGTGATCAGCGGCGTCAGCAATTTGGTATTGTTGCCTTTGCTGTTGTATTACTTCTTGTTGGACTGGAAACGCTGGTCTTCCGGAATCAGCAAATTGGTTCCGCGCCGCTTTATCGAGACCTACACGCGTATTAGCAGCAATATGGACGAAGTCTTGGGCGAGTTTCTGCGCGGCCAGCTGATGGTCATGATGATTATGGGCTTGGTCTATGGCTTGGGCTTGATGCTGGTCGGTTTGGATTCCGGTTTTGCTATCGGTATGATTGCCGGTATTTTGGTATTTATTCCGTATTTGGGTGCATTTACCGGCCTTTTGCTGGCAACAGTTGCCGCGCTTTTACAATATGGCTCATGGCAGGGTTTGTTGATGGTCTGGGCTGTATTCGGTGTTGGACAATTCCTGGAAAGCTTTTTCATTACGCCTAAAATCGTCGGCGACCGCATCGGCCTGTCGCCTTTCTGGGTGATTTTCTCGTTGATGGCTTTCGGGCAACTGATGGGCTTCGTTGGTATGCTTGCCGGCCTGCCGCTTGCCGCTGTGACGCTGGTTCTGTTGCGTGAAGGCGCATCTGCTTATTTCGGCAGCCATTTCTACAAACATAAATAAATCGATCATATTAAGGCCGTCTGAAATCCAAGTTTCAGACGGCCATTGATAATAAAGGAAGTCTATATGTTAGCCATCATCGGCGGCAGCGGTTTGACCAAACTGCCGGAACTCGAAATTACTGAACGAAAAATCGTCCGTACCCCTTACGGCTTAACCAGCAGCCCTATTTTATTCGGCAGGTTGGGGCGTTTGGACATTGTTTTCCTTGCCCGACACGGCTTCAGCCATACCATCGCGCCGCATGAAATCAACTACCGCGCCAATATTTGGGCGTTACATTCTTTAGGCGTTGAAAACATTATTGCCATTTCTTCAGTCGTCGGTATCAATCCTGATTTTGAAAACGGCAGCCTGGTGCTGCCGGACGATTTAATCGACTATACCTATGGCCGCAAAGATACCTTTTTTGAAGGCCAAGAATGCCCGGTTGTCCATACTGATTTTTTCAACCCTTATAGCAATGAGTTGCGGCAAGAATTATTGAACATCACAAAAGCACACAATGTGCCGATTTACGACGCCGCCGTTTATGGCTGCCTGCAAGGCCCGCGCCGCCCAACCCATGCCGAAATCGCCCGTTATCGCCGCGACGGCGTAGATGTACTCGGGATGACCGGTATGCCAGAAGCCGTTTTGGCAAGGGAACTGAAAATGGCCTATGCCCACTTTTGCAGCGTCAGCAGTATTGATTGTTTTGATAATGGGAAAGGGAATGAAGGCTGTAACGAACAGGTTTCTATGACAATGACCAAAATCCGACAATTATTGAATGGCTTGTAACTGATAATGCCGTCTGAAATGAGGTTTTCAGACGGCATTGTTTATTTAAGAAGCCGTTTCTCGCGCCCAGTAGGGCAGAGAGGCTTTTTGTTTGCGGAACGAGGCAAGTTGCATGCCCCGACATTTTTCAAAAATCAATTCGACCCCGCTTTGCAAGTGCAAAATTAAATTGGTATGTGTTTCCGTTTTAATAAAATCGATATTGCGTTGTACCAAACGTTGAATGACGGCATACACATCAAGGCAGCCATTTGCGAAAAACCACGGATTCAACTTTACCCAACGACCGCCGCTTAAGGCCGCATCAGGCTGAAAATCAGCACGAATCTGAGTCAGCCGATTGTCGGAGAAATGCAGCTCGATATCGCCATAAAGCCAAATATTCCAGCCTTTTTGTACCAACAAGCCTTTAGGGACGCAATCTGGTGCAGGGAACATCTGCAAAATAGACTCCGCAGATTGTCCGATTTCCAAATAATCAAACCGGCCGGTATACAAAAAATCATAAATATCAATGGCAATAGGGAAATGGTAACGCATGGCAACAACCATAGAAAAGCAATTAACCAAGCTATCTTAAACTTAAAATATAATGAAATCAATTCCTATTATTATTTAATTAATATAAGAAAGGCCGTCTGGAATTCCAGACGGCCTTGCTTTGGTTTAAACCGATATTGGTTTACTCAGCCTTTAAATCAGCCACACATTGCTTATTGCGTGCCTCAAAGGCTTCCGCGCCACCCAAAAGTTTGAGTTGCTCCTCAGGGCTGATTTTACCGAAGGTTCGGATTTGCTCGTCAGAGAGTTTGCTTAAAGGCTGGTCCCACATGCAGACACAATAGTCCTGAGCCAATTTCTCGTTTTGCGCATCCAAACCTTTTGCCTTCAAATCAGCTTGCCATTTTTCAGCGAAAGGAATGTTTTTCACGCAAGACTCCACCACATTTTGTTTCATCTGCGGCTTGTTCATGGCGCATTGCGAGAGCAGGGCGGTCAGCGCCAGCAAAGACAAAATTACCCATGCCCAAATGCGGATGGTACGGATTTTTGCCTTGGCTTTCTTTCTGGCCGCCAGTTGTTCTTCAGACGGCCTGTCTGTTTGTTGCTCAGTCATGCAGGCTTTCCATGCGGATCATGGTGATCGGAGCATCTACGCAGCTCAGTGCCTCAATCGCTGCGATAGCGCGTTTGACATTACGTTCCACAGTTGTGTGAGTCAAAATCACGATTTCGGCAGTACTTTGATCAATCACACCTTTTTGAATCAAAGCCTCGATAGAAACATTTTCTTTGGCCAAGAGGGCGGCAATTTGACCCAAAGTACCCGGCTCGTCAGTTGCTTGAACGCGCAGATAGTAGCCGCTGGTAATTTCATCCATAGGCAGAATATTTTGCGCTCGAACTTGTGAAGGTTGGAATGCCAAGTGAGGAACACGGTGGTCAGTTTCAGCTTCAATCAGACGGGCAATATCAATAATATCGGCAACCACGGCAGAAGCAGTCGGCAATGCACCGGCGCCTGCACCGTAATACAAAGTCTCACCAACCATATCGGCATTGACACGGACAGCATTCATCACGCCGTTCACATTAGCCAACAGACGGCTTTCAGGAATCAGAGTAGGGTGTACGCGCAACTCAATGCCTTTGTCGGTTTTACGGGTAATGCCCAACAATTTGATACGGTAGCCGAGTTCTTCAGCATATTTGATGTCACGGCTGTCGAGTTTGCTGATGCCCTCCAGATAGCAGGCAGAAAAGTTCATCGGCGTACCGAATGCCAATGCGCTCATAATCGTAATTTTATGGCCGGCATCATGACCTTCGATGTCAAAAGTAGGGTCAGCTTCAGCATAGCCCAAAGCCTGAGCTTCTTTCAGTACGTCTGCAAACGCGCTGCCTTTTTCGCGCATTTCAGTCAGAATGAAGTTGCTGGTGCCATTAATGATACCGGCGATACTGCGGATTTGGTTCGCAGCCAAGCCTTCACGCAAAGCCTTGATAATGGGGATACCGCCGGCAACAGCAGCTTCAAACTGCACCATGACATTTTTTTCTTCCGCCAAAGGGAAAATTTCATTGCCGTATTCAGCCAGTAGTTTTTTATTGGCAGTAACAATATGTTTACCGTTTTCAATCGCTTTCAATACCGCATCTTTGGCAATACCGGTACCGCCAAACAACTCAACAACAACATCAACATCTTGATGTTGAACCAGCTCAAACGGATCTTTGATAAAAGCAGCATTCGGGCAAATTTGTTTGGCTTTTTCTTCGCTCAAATCGCAAACAGCAGAAATACGGACTTCACGTCCCAAACGGCGGCTGATTTCCGCAGCATTGTCCTGCAATACAGTAGCCGTACCGCCACCGACTGTACCCAAACCTAAAAGACCGATATTTACTGGCTTCATTGTGTCTCCTTTTGAGCCGATACTTTAAAATAATCACGAAAAACCAAGGCTTGTTATAATCGCTTGCAATCGTAAATTCAGAGCAAAGCATCAATGCACAAGGTCAAACGTTGAATCCTACCTGATATTGCTTGATTTTGCACCTTTTTTTGCAAGTTTCCCAAGGCCGTCTGAAAAATTGTTCCGCCATAAAAACAGGAATTACCATGAAAATTACAGAAAACCATATCGCCGAAGCCACATCATTTTTTTCATCCTCTCAAGGCATATTGCAAATTGGTGAACAAACATACTCAAAACCCATTTGCTGGCAAGATGGCAAAATTAGCATCATTCCTCAAGCGACCATCGGAGAATTAAACGAACAAATTTTTATATCAGCAATTGAAGCAGCAGAAAACCGTCCTGAAGTCATCATTATCGGTACCGGAGCGAAACAACAATTCATGCATCCCAAAATTGCCGCAGCCTTATCAGCCTACGGAATCGGCTTCGAATGCATGAACACATCCTCAGCTTGCCGAACTTTAGTTTTACTGCAAGGCGAAGGCCGAAGCACATGGGCGTGGTTGTGGCCATAATTTGTGGAAAAGGCTTTTACATCATCACAGTATGAGTTCGCATAATTTATATTATGTTAAATTTATGATTCCAGCATTTTAGTCTGCTAACTCCTGTTTTGCTCAGTAGTACAATCACTTACAGAATTCAAGAATAAAAAAGGCCGTCTGAAAGGTTTTTCAGACGGCCTTTTATTTATATCCCCCAGTATTTTCTCAGCAAATCCTTTATTGTTTGATCGGCTGCTAATCAATTACCTACTCCAACTTTAACAATGGAAAGTGGGCAATCTATTCAATCCGTTTATGCCGCACCAATGCTATACGTTTTGTCCTTGCTATCTGCTTGGTCGACAATGGCAGCAACGGCAGCGGCCAAGCCGTTGCGCGTCATGTATTTTTGCGGAATTTCTTGGACATTTTGTGTCAAGGTATAGGCATTACTTTCGCCATCGGCAAGGCCGCAGGGGCGCAAGATGGTCCAATTCAAACCGCTTTGTTTGAGATAGATTTCGGCTTCCGTTTTGGCACGGACGGCTTCGCCGAGTGCCTGTTTGAACGGCTCGCTCATCATGTCCCATTGTTCGCCGCAGCCCATGCTGGTAATCAGTACAAAGCGGGCTTGCGGATTGGCGGCTTTCGTAGCGGCAATGATGTTGATATTGCCCAGCGCATCGCTGCGGATACCCTCTTCGTTTTTGCCGCCGACAAAACTGATCACGGTATCGGGACGGTATTGTGCCAACGCTTTATCGAGCGCGTCGGCATCAAGCGCATCAGCGACGACGGTTTGAATATTGTGTTTGGCAAAAAAGCTGTCTTCAGACGGCTTTCTCAATACGGCGACGACATCGGCTGAGTCAGTCAATGTGCGGATATAGGCGCGGCCGGATGGGCCGTTGGCTCCGAAGATGAGTTGCATAGTAGTCTCCTTATATTTTTATATAGATTATATAAACCAAAAATTCTTAAATATTGTTAAAAATAATGACAATACTAATATAGAAGGCCATAATATTTTTTTAATTAATCTATTATTAAAATAACTACTAATCCTTGATGAAATATATTCTGAAAAATCATCATGCAAAATAACTAAAAATATTAAAAAATAAATAATAAATTTTATAACTGCACATAATAACGTAACACTGCCAGAATCAGTAGAAAGAAAAAAATCATGGCATAAACTAAAAATTGTTACTCCTAGAAGATATACAATTGCTATTAATACTAAATCAAATAATTCACTTTTAGTAATAGCAATATATTTTTTTATAACATTAACATTTGTTATTACTTCTAGCATCTTAAGTAATGATAAGTAAAAAGCCAAAACTAATATACCATTCATACTTACAAAAGTTTCAATTAAATTTTTTATTATTATAGAAGTATCTTTTGAATAAATTATTAGAATCCCAGTTATAAAACCCAAAGGGAAGAAAACAATTATTTTAGAAATAATTCTAATTATTACAGTATGATAAATATCATACAATATAGTTGTTAATATACTATTATTTGTATTCATGGCAATATAAAAACTATTTAAACCTTAGGTAACCATCAGTATCCAAATCTAATTCTAGAAATTAAATCTTTACGAGATTAACTGAAGGTTACCTACCATACTTTAGTTATACTACATCAAACAGTTTGCGCATGGCTTCGATTTGGTGTTGTTTCAACTCGCCTGCTTCGTCGCGGCCGACGAAAATTTTAAACATGGCGCCGCCGTTGCGGTTGATAAAGTTGAGCGAGCAAGTGGCTTTGCCCATGAACGGGCGTTCCAAAAGGTAGATGGAGGCGCAGTTTTCGTAATAGATATGACCGTGTACGCCGCCGTCGGTTTCGGGATGGTCAAAGTTGTAGAAACCGCGGCCGACTTTGCCGTTAGGCAGTTTGCCGCTGACTTCGACGATGGCATCGGGGGTATGGGCGATGAAGGTAACGGATTCATCCCATGCGGCGATGGCTTGGAGGATTTCGACAATGCGGCTGCCTTCGGTTTGGCGCACGTTCTCTTCAGGCAGGCAGCGGATAACGTCTTCAAAACTGCATTGGTTTTGCGTGGCCAGCATTTCCAGCACTTGGCCGGGATTTTTTTCCAATGATTGGCGCAACATAGTTTGTTGTTCGGCTGAAAGTTTTTGCATGGTTTGATCCTTTTCTTGAGTCGGAAGAGTGAGCATGAGTTTGCGGATAAGGGTGGGCGACCAATAACGGCCGCTGGTATTCAAACGAATCAGGCCGTCTGAATCGGGTTCTTTAAAAAGCTGCATTTCCTGCCATTGGGCAATCAGCTTTTGGGCTGCTTTGTTGCCGTCAAACAATGATGGATTCAGACGGCCTGTTTCAATATCGTGCTGGACTTTGCTGAGTAGTGCTTTATTTGGGCTGTGGCCGCTCATAAATGCGATGTTTTTCTCACCTTTCGGCGTGGCAAGATAGCTCTCCAAATCGCCCTGCACCTGATAGCTGAAACCGCCGAAGTTACCGCCTGCTCCGGAGCCGAACGCCAAACAGGAAATATCAGATTTGATCAGGGTATTGTAGCGGTTGCGCTCGCCGCGGCCGGGATAGGCGAAGTGGCTGTTACTGACCTGTTCCCAGCCTTTTTCCAGCAGCGTTTCAACCGTGTAGGCATATTGGTCTGCCTGAATATCGAAACCCGGCGGTGTCGGAAATGCACCTTTTTCAATCATGCGGTTGATGGGCAGCATGGGATAAAGGTTGAACGCGTATGTATCCAAACCGGACAGGGGCAGCTCGGCGGCGCGGGCAATATCGTTTTGCCAAACTTCATCGGTTTGATTGGGCAGGCCAAATATCAAATCAGCCACAATCACGGCATCGAGTTCGCACAATTTTTCCAAATATTCAAACGCCTCGTCGCCGCTGTGTTTACGGCCGAGACGGCGGCGGATGGCGGTATTGAAGGTTTGCACGCCGATGGAAATGCGGTTGGCCCCTGCTTCGAGACAAGCCTGTGCTTTTTCCAAATCGAAATGGCTCATGCGCCCTTCGATGGTGAACTCGCAGTCTTCGGCAAGCGGCAGATATTGGTAGCAGGCACGAATCAGGCGGACGAGGTCTTCCGTAAGCAACGCGGTCGGCGTACCGCCCCCGAAATAAACAGCTCGGATTTTTCCTTTGCCTGTACGGACTTCAGCTTCAGCGGCCATTTCTTCGATAATTTTGTCGGTGTACACGCTGCTTTGGCTGTCCTTCCACGCATTACGGTAGAAGCCGCAAAAAACGCAATGGTTGGCGCAAAATGGAATATGCAGATAAGCAAGCGCGTCCATATCGGCGGCATGGGGAAGCTTTTTCTTCCAAATGTTCTGCCACTGAGGACGCGGCATTGGAACGCCGCCCCAAACGGGCATTAATGCCTGACGTTCGGGAAATGCCTTGGGTGCGGATTGTTTCGGAGTCCAAACAAGCTGCTGTACCATGATAATGATTAATAAAAGTTATCAATAAGATTGTTATATTAAATAACTATCATCGTTTTCTTGTCAATATTTTTGTGTAATTAAAAATCAGTATTATTTTAAAATATTGTATTCTATAAATAATTAAATGTATTTCTATTTGATGGAAATCGGCATGTTACTTGTGAAATGCGCAAAATCTGGTTCTTCAAGTCGGGAACATCCTCCCATCTCGTTTTATTTTTGAACGATAAAATAAATTTTCTTTATCGTTTTTCAGACGGCCTGTTGGCGCTCAGCTTCGGAAATAAAACCCTGCTTCATCTTCGCAACGGCGTATCTGCCAACCGTAAACCGATTCAAGCAAGTCGGGGCGCATCACTTCTCCCACCTTGCCTGATGCAACGACTTTTCCCTTATTCATCAAGATAATATGTTCAGCATAACGCGCGGCGAGGTTTAAATCGTGCAATACCATCATTGATGAGGCACGGTTTGAATGCCCGACCAAATACTGCATCAGGCGGTGTTGGTGGCGGATATCGAGATGGTTGCACGGTTCGTCCAAAAGCAAGACCGGCGCGTTTTGCAACAGGGCGCGGATGATGTTGGTGCGTTGCTGTTCGCCGCCTGAGAGTTTGCCGATACGCTTATCCGCCAATGCCGTCAAATCAAAATAATCGAGCAATTCGTCCGCCCATTCATGGTTCAGACGGCCTTTTTGTACGAATGACGCCAACGCAATGTATTCGCGTACGGTCATCGGCATGTTGTAACGGCCATGCTGCCCGACCCACGCCACCCTGCCCGCTCGGATTTGCGGCGCAACGGCCTCACCGAAAAGCGTGATTTTCCCCTGCCCTGTTTGCCCGATTAAGGCCCGCAGCAAAGTAGATTTACCCGCACCATTCGGGCCGATAATAACGGTTATGCCGTGAGGTATATCCAGTTGATCGATTTCTAGCAGGGTTTTGTCTTGGACGCGGACGGAGAGATTACGGATTTGAAATAAAGAGTGCATGGCAAAAAATATGGGGAAATGAAGTTTCAGACGGCCTGTTCAGGCATCAACGGCTTTTCAAAGGCTTAATAAACAAATACATAAAAAACGGTCCGCCCAATAAGGCAATCACGATACCAACCGGCAGATCGACAGGGTATGTCAGCCAGCGTGCCGCGCCGTCCACCACCATCAAAAATACTGCGCCCAACCAAGCCGACAACGCAATCAGTTTGCGGCGGCTGCCGCCGACGGTTTGTGCCAGCACATTGGGGATCATCATACCTAGAAAACCGATGATGCCTGAAAGCGATACCGCTGCCCCCGTCATCAATGCCGCGCCGATTACGGTTTGTACTCGCAATGCCTCGACCGACACCCCCATACTGGCTGCTGTGTCTTCCCCCGTCATCAAAACGTCCAGCCGCCTGCCTGCCGACAGCAAAATCAGAAAACCGGGCAACATGACCGCGATTGCCGCGACAGGCGATGAGAAACCGGCTTCGGCAAGGCTGCCCGACAGCCATGTGGTCGCGCTGCGCAACACCAAATCGTCAGATAAAAACAAAATCATGCTGACCACCGCGCCCGAAAACGCGCTCAACACAAACCCCAACACCAGCAATCCCAAAGTACCGCCGCCGAGCAGTTTGTGCACCGCCAAAATCAGCAGGCATACACCCAATGCACCAAGAAAAGCCGCCGCCGGCACACCCATCGCGCCGCCGCCCAAAGCCAATAACACAATCACGCCCAAGGCCGCCCCGCCCGACGTCCCGATCAAACTCGGATCGGCCAGCGGATTCTCAAATAAAGCCTGCAATGCCGCACCCGAAGCGGACAAACCGGCTCCGACCAAAAGTGCGGTATAAATGCGCGGTAAACGAATTTGGCGGACGGTTTCATCCATCGCCAGCGGCGACTCCCACGCGCCAAAACCGATGCCACAGCACAAATAAACGGCGGCAGCAGTAAGCAGCAGGCAAAGGGTAAGGATATGCGGTTTCATGACATCATGCGGTTTAAGCGGATTGTGGGACGGTTTCAGACGGCATTTTTAAGACAACCGTTTTGCTCCCTCCTCAATAAGAAGGAACACATCAAGGCCGTCTGAAAACAAAAATCGGGCAGAGTTTTCAAAACAGGTGCGTTTATTTCGCCAACCCATGCAAACGCTGAATCACTTGTGGCGTATCCAGCCCGTAACGGAACATATCGTTGGCCTTCCACAAATAAATCTTGCCGTTTTTCGCGGCAGGCGAGCCGGCGATTTCGGGGCGTGCGGCAAAGGTTTTGACGTTGCCTATCATGGCGGTGTTGTGGTCGGCAATAATGATGATGTCGGGTTTGGCCGCAATCCATGCCTCACGCGTCATCGGTTTGAGGCCGTCAATGGCGGCTGCGGCATTGATACCGCCGGCACGGCGGATGATTTCGTCAGCGGCGGTATTCTTGCCCGATACGATGCGTCCGTCGTAGCTGAAGAGGTAGCGTTTGCCGTTGGAAGGCTGCTGTTTCATATCCGCCTGCCACTTGCTTGCCAACTTGTCCGCCTGCGCGCTTTTGCCGATAAGCTGACCAATGTTGCGGATACTTTGCGGATAGGCGGCGATACTGTCGTCGGGCGCAACATTGACGGCTTTAATGCCCGCTTTCTGCAGGTGGGCAAAAATATCGGCAGGCTGCGCCATCCATGAACCGATGGCAATGTCGGGTTTGGCGGCCACAATCGGCTCAACCGTCAGACGGCGATGGATGCCGATACTGGGCTTGTTTTTCAACGCCGGGTTTTGAACGGTCTGATCGCGGCCGACGACTTCGTCCAATGCGCCAAGAGCGGCAACGATGTCTGCCGTATCGGGGGTCAACACGACGATGCGTTGCGCGTGTGCAGTGCCGGCCAACGAAATAAGCGCGGAAAGCAGGAGGAGTTTGAGTTTCATTGTTTTTCCTTGTCGAATACTTTCAGACGGCCTGCTCGCTTTCTCAGGCCGTCTGAAAACGGTTGAATCACATTAGAACTTCAGTTGTACGGTTGCGGCGAAATTGCGGCCGCTTTCAGTGTACAAGTCCATCACACTGGTACGGCTCATGCCGGAAACGTCTGCGTGCTGCCAGTATTTTTTGTTGCCGACGTTGTAAATATTTGCGCCGATTTCAAGGTTTTTAAACGGCTTGTACCACGCGCCGACATCCCATACGCCGTAGCCCGGCGCTTGGAAAACAGTGTCGCTGCTGACGCGGCTATGTTTTTTCGACCAGCGCAGCTTGGTGCCGACACCCCATTTTTCCTGCGTGTAATCCAAACCCAAAACGCCGTTGAGCGGATAAGCGGAATCCAACGGTTTGCCGTCCTGCTGCTCACCGCGCATCCAGGCGATGCTGCCGGAGACTTGCCAGCCTGGCAGGAATTTGTAGGCGGCAGAAGCTTCAGCACCGTAGGTTTTGACGTGATCGAGGTTTTGATATTGGTACTGGATAATCGGGCGTCTTCCAACGGTGGAGGTACCGATTTCAGTGCGGTTGATGAAGTTGCGGTAACGGTTGTAGAACGCGGTAACTTGCGCACGGGTGCGTTCGTTTTTAAATTTCATCCCCAATTCAAAGCTGTTGGAGCGTTCAGATTTGAGATTCGCATTCGGGATGACGGCATAGCCGTAGGTCGTATTGGCAAACGCCATGGTCGCGCTGTCAAACGGCGGCGTACGGAAGCCTTGGGAATAAGTAGCAAAGCCGGTGAACTGCTCACCCATCGGTACGCTCAGACGCAGACTGGGCGTGAGTGCGGAATCGCTGAAACGTGTCGCTGTTCCGCTGGGGTTGGCATTGAGATAGGCTTGGTCGGTCGAAGTGTTCAGCTTGTCTTTTTCGTAACGCAGGGCCGGGGTCAGGACGATGCCGTTACCGAAAGTCAGGCTGTCTTGTGCGTAAACGCTAAACGTTTTGCGCTTACTATCGGGGAAAGTTTTATTCGGATAGGTGCTGCCTGCATAGATTTTGCTGACGGCGCCGGTCAGGTTGTCCACTGTCAGGCTGTCGCGCGGACGGGCGGTCTCGGCGTGTTTATATTCTGCGCCGGCAACGACGGTTTGTTTGACCGCGCCATCAAATTCCCACACGCCTCGCCCGTTCAGTCCGCGTATGGTCTGATTGAAACCGTAGTCGGAATAACGGGTCGAGTTACCTAATAGACGCGCGCCCATGCGCGTCATGCTGACATCGACGGCATCGTCTTCTGTACGCAGTTTTTGCTGATAGGCAGTCAGGTTGGCTTCTTTCAGACGGCCTTCGCCAGTGTAGCGGTAGCCTGCTTCGATACGTTGACGGCGGATGCGGTCTCGGGCGTTGCTCTCAGATGTTGCGATGGATACCGGCCCGCGTGATTGCGAACCCAAGCCGTTTGCCAATACTGTATCGTTGGCGTGGTAATACTGTTCGTACAAAGTTTCAAAGCGGTGGTGTTCGTTGCCGATATTGCCTTTCGCCAAGATATTGTAGGCATTGTTTTTCTGCGGGTTGGTAGCAGTACGTGCAGTCGAGTAGCTGGTATCGCTGCCCATGTTTTCGGTTTCATGACCTTGACGGCGCGTCAGCATCAGCAGACCTTCGGCGTTTTCATGGAAACCGGCCACAGTCGCAGTAACTCCATGGCTGCGGTCGCGGCTGCGGTAACCGTGTTTCAAACCGAAATGACCGCGTTTGCCTTCATCGACGAAATCACTCGGAGAAAGCGTCACCATGTTCACCACGCCGCCGAGCGCGTCGCTGCCGTACAGCGCGGAATAAGGGCCTTTGACAATATCGACCTGCTTGAGCGTGTCGCTTTCGACCATATCACGCCCCGAAATCGCACCGTTGGAGCCGCCGCCTGCATAAGATTCGGGAATGCGCACGCCGTCCACCATCATCAGAATGCGGTTGCCGTCTATGCCCCGGATATTAATGCCCGCATGGCCACGGCGGTTGTTGTCAGACGGCACGCTAACGCCGGATTCATACATCACAATATCGTCCAAATTCTGCGCCGAGGCTTGATTCAAGGTTTTGCGTCCGATAACCGACACATTCGGCGCAGCTTTATCCAAGGTTTGCGCATTTCGGTCGGCCGTGACCACCACAGGCTCTATTTCGGCCTGCTCTACCGGCATCTGAGCCGCATATAAATGTCCGGAAAAAACCGCCCCTACTACACAGGCAATCGCTTTCTTTTTCATTACATAACCTTATTATTTGAATAAAAATGGTTTTCATTTATAAAACAAATAGGCGGTTTTTGCAAGTTTAGAAACAGTAAGACAGCACTAACAAGGGCGCGGAGCATATGTATTCGTCTGACTACGCCTGCCTGCTCTAACCTGCCCGTGATTGACTGATACGGCAGCGACGCAGCCGTTAAGCCATAAACGCAGTTTTCAGGCTATCTGAAACCCTGTGCAGACTGCTTTTAAAGGCCGTCTGAAATCCAAAAAGCAGCCTGCACTTTGAAAAGCAAGGTGCAGGCTGCTTTAGGGTAATGAGCCGTTTATCAATCCAGTTTCAGGATTTCTCCGTCTTCCGGAACGTTCACACGGCTTTCAATGCCTTGACCGCGTATAAATTTACGCATATCGGCGCGGCTGACGGCGGTATGATTCACGGTATCCATGTGTACGGTGATGATTTTGGCTTTAGGCATGACTTGGCTGGCTTTTAATACATCAGCCGTCCCCATAATAATGCCGTCTGAAATGCCTGAAATCAGCGCGTAGCCCGTGTTCATAATCAGATAATCGGGTTTGTAGCGGTTCAATGCTTTGTTTACATCTGCCGTCCACACAGTATCACCCATAACATAAGCGGTTTTGTGTCCGCTGCTTTGGAATACCACACCCATTGCATCGCCTAAGATTTCGGCTAGCTGCGGGTTGGCATACATGGCTTCTGTACCATGTACGCCGCCGGTTTTGCTGATGGTTACGCCGTTGAAGACAGCGTTGCCGTTCAACACGCGTACATCAGTAAAGCCTTGACTGCGGATTTTTACTGCGTCGGCGTGGTGCTGCACATATATGGGCAGGTTTTTCAGAATGGAACGTGCGGCGGTTTCGTCCCAATGGTCTTCGTGGGTATGGGTAACGATCACTGCATCCACACCGTCCAAAATTTTATTCACGCTCATCGGCAGCCCGACCAGCGGCATTTTGGCTTGGCTGTTGAACGTGCCGGCAAAGCCGTTCATGGAGTGCTTGGGTGCGAAAAACGGGTCAATCAAAAACGTCTGCCCCGCATATTCGACCTTGGCGGTAGCGTTACGGATATGTTGGTATGAATCGTCTGCCCAAGCGGAAAAGGCTGTCGCGCCCCAAACAGTGGCAAGAATAAATTGATTGAATTTCATGATGTTGCTCCTTAAAAAATCATGGAGCGTATTTTAAGCAGCAGGTGCATCGGCTAAAATAGGCAATATTGCCAATAAACGCAAGGATAGTGCCAAAATGTCGTCTGAAAACGAGCGTAACGAGTTTCGCCAAAATCAAACTGTCCCCAAAATCGTGCTATATGCTCAATCGGGCATGAATGATTTTGTCTTCAACATTCCCTTTTCTGTTTTTCAGACGACCTATCGGAACAATCCGCTCTTTGACCTGAAAATCTGTTCCGATGATAGCAAAGACGTCATCACGGCACTGGGCGCAAGTATTCCCGTACACGGCGGCTTGGATTTGACGGAAGAAGCCGACATCATCGTCATCGCAAGCTGGCGCAATATTGAAGAAGCCCCGACACCCGAGTTGAGTACACATTTACAGAAAGCAGTACAACGTGGTGCACATATCACCGCCCTATGTTACGGCACTTACGCCCTTGCCTACACAGGACTTTTAGACGGCAGAACCGCCGCCACCCACTGGCTTGCCGAAGACGACTTTGTCCGCCGTTTCCCTAAAATTAATCTGGATACCAACCGCCTATATGCGGAAGACGGCAACTTTTTAACATCGGCAGGTGCGGCGGGCGGGCTGGATTGCTGCCTGTACCTCATCCGCAAAATCCACGGTGCAACCATTGCCAACGACCTTGCCCGTACCTTGGTTGCGGCACCACACCGCGAAGGCGGGCAGGCACAGTTTATCCACCGACCTGTCGAACGTCGTACCGCCGATGACAAAATAAATCACTTATTGGACGAACTGCGCCAAAACCTTGCCACCCCATACCGCTTGGACGATTTGGCAAAAAAATTAGCTGTTTCCCGCCGAACCTTTATCCGCCATTTTTCTCAAGCCACAGGCATGAATTTCGGTGAATGGCTGACAACAGAGAGGCTATGGCAGGTACAGGATTTATTGGAAAATACGGATTTGCCGATAGAACGCATCGCCGAACAAAGCGGCTTCGGCAGCGCGGCAAACCTACGTTTACAGTTTAAAGCCAAGTTTAAAATCAATCCGAATGCCTGGCGGAAAGTATTTGGCAGATAGCTCGCGTTAGTCAATCCAAAATACCTGAGTGCAGGCTGCTTCGGAGGTCTCCACTGAAACCGAGTTTCCCGCCAAACTGCCGCAGGCGGAATAAAACGCGAAAGTCAGACAAATACTTGCCCAAGGCAGGCGCATCAACTTCATCTAATTCACGCCGCATACGGTGATTTCCGTTCTCTCTACAAAGGAACAGAGCATATGTATTCGTTGCGCCTACCTGTACAAACACCACCAGATGACATTCCATCACGGCACCGTTTACCGCCACCTTCGTTAAGATAATCGACAAAGATCGAAAGGCTCATCGCCAAAAAAACATTTAGCTTACGAAACGCCAAGTGTTTTATTTTTAAATCTGTTCCAACCACTGGTGCCCGAGTGTTACATTTGAAATTCGAATCAAAAGCTATCTGAAATTTTCAAACAAGTTTTTATTTGTTCCTCTTGTCCCTCACCCTTCTATCTACTTCAAATTCTAAAAACATTTCCATATTATTAAAAATTAGTTAGAATTTCACAAAATTATAAATAATAATCAAACTTATTTTTATCATTTTAGTCAGAGTGTAATCGCATCTATTCGGTCTGTCTTGTTCAGACGGCCTTACCAATCAAGCCATATGGATACATTCTATGCAACCGATCAAAGTCACCACCCTCTCCGCCTGTATCGCCGCCATTGGTTTTGCACCTACTGTTTATGCTGCAGATAATTTGACAGTTATTCTCGATACCATTACTGTCAAAGGAACTCGAAATAAGGATGAAATCGGTAAAAACCGAGTTTATACCCGCGAAATCGTCAATCTTTACAAAGGCAAAAACGAAGTCGAAACCTTCAAAGGCAACACTGTATCGGACCTTTTGAGCGGTATGTCCGGCGTGTACAGCGGCGACGCGCGCAACAGCGGCGCGCTGGATCCCAATATACGCGGCGTGCAGGGACAGGGACGGATTCCCGTTACCATCGACGGCACGGAGCAGGCGATTACCGTTTGGCGCGGCTATGCAGGCGCAAACAACCGCAACTACGTCGATCCCAACATCATCAGCAGCGTTTCCATCGAAAAAGGCCCTTCGTTCAGCCGTGATATGAAAAGCGGCATAGGCGGCTCCGTCGCCCTGAAAACCACCGATGCCGACGATATTGTCCCCGAAGGGCAGAAATACGGATTTGAAGTGAAGGCGGAGGCTGCCAACAATTCCATCAAGCGGCGTGAGAATGCTTATGAACATTCAGTCGATTATCGAACCTTGCCTGTTCCCGCAGTAGCAACAGGCGGTATTTGGCGTTCATTTTTTGACGATACCGACCGAATCGACCAGCGTTTCAACGGACGCAATAAATTTGGGGAGGATAAAGCCTACCGCATCGCCGCTGCCACCAAGCAGGACAATTTCGATGCCATGCTCGCCTATGCCTACCGCAGTAAAGGCAATTATTTTTCCGGCAAAAAAGGGGCGGAACGCTACGGCTATATCGGTCCTTGGACACAAGAAACTTTAGACGAATTAAAATGTCGTCAAGAAGAAGCCGCTGCCAAGGGCGAGAAATTTTACGGCAGTGAAAACATGCTGGGCACACCCGATATTTCAAAAATCGGACTTTTCTACCATCCGGGTGGAGAAGTCAGCAATACCTCGCTCGAAACCAAATCATGGGTAGGTAAAACCACCTTCCGTCTGCCGAACCGCCAAACGCTCAAATTCGGCCTGCGCCATACCGATTCCACGTTCGGCGAAATCATGCCTTCGCGTATTATCGGCCCCATCAGTTGGGATGCTTCCGTCCTCAACAAAATTGCCGAATGGCCGCAGGCATGGGTCAAACAGCGTTCCTACAATATCGACTATTCGTGGAAGCCCGAGGGCAGCCGTTGGATAGATTTCGATGCCACGCTTTGGACAACGCGCACCAAATCCAAAACCAATACCGCAGGCGGCTCGCCCGGCGATACCGTTTATGAAGACAACAAATTTCAAATAGCATGGGACGAATACGACAGATGGCAGAAATACACCCCCGCAGAGCGGCAGGAATTGCTGGATGCAGGAATAGAAGCCCCCAAACCGCCCAAACCTGAAACGCCCAATACCAACGGCAGGTTCAACACCATCGAAGGCAACGCCTATTACACCCGTAACAACCGTACAGGTTTTCAATTCTCCAACCGTATGAAATTGAGCAACAAACTGTCGTTGACCTTGATGGGCGATTTTCAAAACGAAAAACTGGCATCGCGCGATAATTTTTCAGACGAGCTGGAGCGGGGAGGATATGACAAATATCAGGAAGAACTCGAAAACAGCACCATCAGGGCAAACTACGGATTAAACCAATTCGGCGTACCGCGCAACGGCAAACGGCGAGAATACAATCTGGGCTTCAATTTCCGCTACGAACCGTTCCGCTGGCTGACTTTGACGGCAGGCGGGCGATATACCAATTTCCAACTTCAGGATAAAAGCAAACGTTTGGAAAGCGGTACATATAAAACCGGCTATCCATTAGAGATGAACAGGGGGATGAAATATTCGGTCGTGAGGGTGATTACTCCACAGGAATATGCGGATTACAAGGCGATCAATGATGCTTTGGCAGATGGCAGTTTGGATTGGGGAGACTTATATACCAAAGAGGAATATGCAGAACAATTAAAGAAATATCAGCAAATTGACTGGAATTCGACTATACCGACCTTGAGTAGTGATCGAAGTACATGGGTCAATCCCAATGAACAGACAGATTTTTACTGGCTGAAAGACAATGAAGGTCGTTTGAATATGAAGGATCACCCCCTTACCAACGGCAGCATTCCCGATTTGCACGCCCAAGTCCCCAATCCCGTTTACGACCCGTCCAATCCCGACAGCCCGAAATTTGTGCCCAAATATTATAACGTTGACTCAAGTGTATATACGACTCCGATGACCGAAGCAGAAAGGCAGCGGGCGATGAAGCAGAAAGGCAGCGGCTGGGTGCCCGCATTTTCTGCCACTGTCAATTTTACTGATTACAGCCGCGCCTATCTGCGCTATACCGAAACCCTGCGCTACCCCAGCATTTTTGAAGGGACTTACGGCTTTTCTACTGCCGCTGGCTCATTCAACCGCATGGGCTATGGCTGGCGGCCCGAACACGCCAAAAACTGGGAAGTCGGCTATATTCATGATTTGACGGGGCTGTTACCGAAAATGAAAAAAGCGGATTTCCGCATTAACTACTTCCATAACAAGACCAAAAACGTTATCGACAGGGACGACAATCTCGAATTCGAACAATTCGACAGACAAATCCGCAGTGGTGCCGAGCTGTCCACCCGCTTCGATACCGGACACGTCTTCGGCAGCCTGAACGTATTCCGCAGTCTGAAAAACAAAATGTGCGACGAAACCTTCCAATGGTCGTCTGTAACAGCAGGAGATGTCGATGCAGCATATTTTGCCGAAACCGGCAAAACCATGAGTCGCCCCGTCTGCAATCACGGAGGTTTGAGCGATTCGGGCTATCTGGCAAGCGCGCTTCAACCACGCTGGTCAATTGATGCCGAATTGGGCAGCCGCTTTCTTGCCAATAGACTGGAAACAGGCGTGCGCCTTCATTACCACAGCCGCGTCTATGAAAACCGCAATGATGCATGGCAGCCTCACTACAACATATTCAATCAATATAGGGGAACTAATCATAAACCCCAATATAACGATATGCGCTGGCAGCCTGTTGCGGTATGGGATGCTTACCTGCGCTACAAAATTGGCAAAAACCTGACTGCCGAGCTTGTGGGCAGCAATCTGACCAACCGCTACTACCTCGACCCGATGAGCCGTTCTTACCTGCCTGCACCGGGCAGAACCATCAGGATAGGGATTAAGGGCAAGTTCTAAAATAGTTTCTAAATACAATTATCAAAACTCTGATATTGGTGAAGTATAAATTTTCAGAAATGATAATAATTTATTTTTGAAATAGGAATATACTTACCTTGCTTTTCCAAGGGAAGGAAAATGTAAGTTTGAGTCTGCCTTCTCTTGGAGAAGATTCGTTATTCTGTAAACTTTTATTTTGGAGTGAATTATGAAACTCATTAAAACCGTTGTGGTATTGAGTGTTGCATTTGCCGCTTCTTCTGTGTTTGCACTGCCTAAAGGTTTTCAAGCCAACCCGACGGGAGCGTCGACCAATTCAATTCAGGCTGAAGGGGTAAAACATATCGGCATTACTCTTGAAACGAAGGCGATCATAAAGGTAAAGCTGCAATTTTTGTCAGTGATACCAAGGCTGTTCCATCAAATCCCAAGAAAGGACTTGCCAATAACAAGCCCGTCTCTTTTGCCAAAATCGATGAAACGGCAAATAAATTCTTTGTCAAAACTTTTGCCCACAGCATTTTGGGTAAAGACAAAAACGGCGTTACGGTCGCGAATCTGTACCGTATGAAAGGTATTGTTTGAGACAATATTCCAAGAATGCCCGACCATTCCCATTTAGGCCGTTTATCTTATTCCAAAGTCGGTAATATGGATGTTTACTTCGGCGACTGGTCTGCCGTTCCTTCCGGTGCGGCTGTCGGTACAAAAGGTACGAATTACACCGCCTTCTACAGCGGCACGGGTCGAACCCACCAATCTGCCGACTACGGGTACTGCCACTTATACGGTCAAAGGTATCAACCAATACCACGCGCAAAATTCTACCGTCTTGAACGGTACGCTGACAGCCGACTTTAGCAGCAATAAACTAAGCGGCAGTTTGAAAAACTCCGGTTTGACTATTGCCATTAACAATGCCGCTATCAAAACGGCTGAGGCTTCATTCTCAGGCAATGCTACGGCAAACGGAACAGCAGGTGCAACGCACGGCCACTTCTTCGGCAACCAAGGCGCAGTAATTGCGGGTGTGGCTGAGTTTGGTCGAAACCATGCCTATAACACTGCCTTTGGCGGTACGAAAACCGGCAAATAATGAATCATAATGCGATAAGGCGGACGGTTTTTGTCGTTTCCCATTCCGTCCGTCTATAAAACACAAATCATCCGACACAAAAACACAAATCATCCGACACACAATGCACATCGTACAGGGCCGTTCGGAAATATCGGGCTTCGCAATGCGTTTAAGCCGGTATTTTCCGAACGGCCCGTGAGTTTGAAGGCGTGCTGTTTCGATGGGCTTGAGAAGCTCATTTTCAGACGACCCGGCAGGTGCTTTCATTCAAATAAACAATGCTCTTGCCCGGTAAAGATGAAATGTCAGCTTTTCTTTGAAAAGGTCGTCTGAAAAACAAAGCCGTCCGACACACAGGAAAGAATTTTATGAAACGCCTTTTGCTCCTTCCTTTTTTTATCAGCCTGCTGCCCTACGCGTTTGCCGACGACAGGGAAGACCGCTTCATGCAGCTCAAACTACGCCGCGCGCAGCAGGAAAGGAACGAAGCGGACAATACGGCGATTGAGTTCGGCGCGGGAGAAATGCAGGACGGCGAAGATTTGGCGTTGTCGCTGATGAAGGTGGTCAACGCGCAAAACGAAGAGGGAACGGCTCGGCTGTTGGACATTTACCGCCGTCAGGATGTTTACGATCCCGATATAGTGCTGTTTGCCGAGGCCAATCAGGCGGTGTTCCGCGACGATTTGAAGGCCGCGCTGGCGAAATACCGTGAGCTTTACCGCCAAAATCCCGAATTTCTGCGCGGCCGCCTGGATTTGGCGCGGCTGCTGTTTATAGACAAACAAAACAAAGAATCGGCGGCATTGTTCGACGGCATCGATATTCCCGAAGTGCTCGCCGTCAATGAGAAAATCAAAGTGTTTGCCGACGCTTTGAAGAAACGCGATGCGTGGAGCGGCTCGGTTTCGTTCGGCGCGGGTTACGACACCAACTTAAACCAGTCGTCGGGCACGACGGTTGTCCGCAATCAGACAAGCTGCGGTTTCGATTCGAACGGGCAGCCGATTCTGGACGATGCCGAAATGCTGTCCTGCCGCAACGAACAGCTTGACGCCTACGCGCCAAGCCTCACTGGGCGTGCAGCTCGACCACAAATACGACCGCTACCGCGGCGAATTAAAACATTTCAACGGCCCGCAGACGCTTCTGTTCACCACCGCCATCTACGCCCTGCCGAAAGACTGGCTGATATTCGGCGGCTACGACTATCTACGCAAAAACAGCCGCGAAAAAGTGGATTCCTACCGTCGACACGGCCTGCGCGCGGGTGTCAACAAACGTTTTGAATACGGTATCGACGCCACCTTTCAGGCAATCTGGCGCAAAACAGCCTATCAGGACTACCATGCCTGGCTGGGGAAACCCGCCGCCGTGATTTCGAACGCACCTACCAGTTAGACATCAAATTCGACCGCCCTTTTCTCCGCGGCTTCGTACCCATCCTTACCGTAAAACACACTGACAACAAAAGCTCGTCCTGGCTAAATCGTTATAAACGGAATGAATTTCTAATTAAAATAGAACATAGGTTTTGAAATTAAAGGTCAGCCAGATTATATCTTGTAAGATTATTATTTTATATTCATAATGTGATTAACTCGCAAATTTCTTATAGTTTAACTTATCAACTTGCCAAAAAATTTGCAAAATAGGCCGTCTGGACTTAATGTTTCAGACGGCCTTTGCAGTATAGATTAGCTATCCCCTACGCTTTCTTGTTTCACAAGAGTTTGATGGTACTTGGTATTCTTATACCTCCCCCTATTCCACTACTCAATAAGTTAGGTAGTAGAGGTAAGGTAAAATTAAGTGGCCAAATTTCTCTTAAAACATATTGATTTGATACTAAAAATTGGAGTACTATGAGCACACTCTCTAGAGTATCATTAATTCTTATTTGACATATAGGAACAAAACAGCGGAATTTGTAGAAGAATAGGGAAAAGGAAATTAATTTATATTATGTTAAATTAATAATAGTGATATTTAATCCTAACTTGCAACTCTAATTTGTATTTTTTAATTTTTTATTTCTAGTCTCTACCAAAGAATATATTTGCCGCTTTCTTATAATTCAAAAAAGCCGATTGAACTTCATCCTTCAAACGGCTTTTAATCTATACGTTAGACTATTTTCGCTTTTCCATTGCCAACGGGTACGCGCCTCTTGGAGCAAGGAGAAAGAAGATGTGTGTTCCATCGCCTGCTGGTAAAATGCGCCGACTATCCCGAACTTTATATCGATTGGCGCAGCAACGACGCCAAACTTAACGCGGTGAAAAACCAACTCGACATCGGCATCCGCATCGGCATACAGGCGGAAGATTTGATGATTGTCCGCAAAATCTGCGACACCACCGACAAAATCGTCGCCTCCCCCGCCTATCTCGCCTGCCACGGCACGCCGCAAAGCCTAGACGAATTAACCGGTCGTTTCCCCGCATCGTCGCTCATTGACGCCAACACCAACCGCCCGTGGGGCTGGCCGCTCAACGCAGAAATGCACGTTTTTCCAAAAAACATCCGTTTCATCACAGACGACCCTGCCAACGAACTCGCCGCTGCGCTGGCAGGCTGCGTTGCCGCCTATATCCCGGAACATCTGTGCCGAACCCACCTGCAAAACGGCAAACTGGTGGAACTCTTCCCCGAAATCCCGCGCCGCCCGTGGCAACTCTATATCTACTGCCCGCAACGCACAGTAACTTCCAGGCGCGTGTTAAAGGTGTTCGACTGGCTGACGGAGGTGTTGCTGGAAATGTATGATAAAGAGGCTACCTAAAAATCAAGAAGGCTCAAGCGACATTCATCGTCTGTTTCCGCTTGCCTTCAGGTCGTCTGAAAACTACATTTGGAAATTCAAACCGATGAAGATAAACCCTGAAAACGGCAGCATCATCCTGCCGGACTGCAATATTATTAGTGCACGAACCACGCTTGATGACTGGATTGCATGTTTCCCAAAATCAAGCCCGAATCATCTGCAAACGGGAATAACATTTTTCGGTTTGTCATTTACCAAGCAATCCGAACAATACACCCTTACCGCCCGGTTCGAGCAGCAGCGGCTGGAGCGCTTATCCATATTCTTCTACCCGATAGGCGAGGACAATAGCTGGGCAGCATGGTCGGAGGAGCGCGAATTGCAACGCAGAAAACAATTTGATCGATGGCTGGATAAGCAGCTGGGCGATGCCCCTTGCTCCATTGAAACATCGGCAGCAGGCAAATGCCGCCGATTTACATGGGGCAATGCGGGCGCGTATTACTACAATAAAGACGGCAGTACGATGATCGTCATCAGTTATCGCTGAACGCCTTTCAAAGGATACCCCATGCACTACCGATCGCTCAACGCCGTTCTGGAACAATACAGCAGCAGCCTGCCCCACCATCCCTCCTCCCCAAACAGCCTCGCCCTGCATATCGACCGTCAAACGCAAGGCTACCTGAAACTCCATACACCCGACGGCATCAGCCTGACTTATCAGGACGAACCCGTGTTCTGGTCGTTCTTCAGCCACGATTTATACGACGCTTACCTCATCCGCAGCTACGCCGAAAGCTGGCAGGCATACCAGCCCGTCGCAGATGGACAAGCATTCCAAGCCGTACCGTCCCAAAGGCTGTCTGAACGCCCCTACTCCGAAGCGGGTATCTTTTCAGACGACCTTCAAAACACATTCAGCCGCCCCGCCCTGCAAGCGTTCAACCAACACCATCTAGGCATTCTCCGCAACGATACCGACCTGCGCCGCGCTATCGCCCAACTGAGGCTTTGGAAACAAAACCAAGCCGAGCCGCACACCGTGTCCGAATACGAAAACCGAAACTTGCTCGAATGCAGCCTCACCGTCGCCCAAGCTGCATACAGGCGGAGACAGACTATCGGAGCACATTTTAATAGTGATTGTTAAGGCTGATAGTGAAAACTTTTCTCCAATAAATAAAACGTCATTGACTGAAAAAGAAAAGGTTCACACATGATTAAGGAAAGATTGAAAGAAAGTAGGAGAAACGGTGTAAACTAAAATGCAGGGATTGACAGTAGTTATAAGTGATAATAACTAATCAACAATGATCTTTGCATTTTGTGGAGAGAAAAAAGCTAGGATTAATGAAATAAGACCATCTGAACAGTTTTGAATAAGTTCAAACAAAGTTGGCACAATTCACTATCTTTACCCTACTCTATTTCGCCAGGCTACAATTAATGGTAAGGTTACAGTAAAATTAACCAGCCGAATTTCTATTAAAACCTATTGATTTTATACTAAAAATTGGAGTACTATGAGCACTCTTTCTAGAGTATTATTAATTCTCATTTGACATATAGGAACAAAAAGCGAAATTTGTAGAAGAATAGGGAAAAGGAAAATAATTTATATTATGTTAAATTCATAATGCTAGTATTTTAGCCTGCTGAATTCTGTTTCGCTCAGTAGTACAATCACTTATAGAATCCAAGAATAAAAAAGCCATCTGAAATTTATCAGATGACTTTTTCTCTATTGATGCACACTAAATTCTCATTATAACGACTAGTTTTACGACGGTTGTATTCCTTTTTTCATGCTACCGATGTCCCCTAACCAATTTTGAACAAATTTTTGACTGACATCTTCTATTCCACCCAAGGCATTTGCCAATTTTAAAATAGTGGCATCATAGTCCAAGTTCGTTACCGAACCGCGCCTTGGCGTCCATTTCTTTTACGACAAGCTCATACCTCGTGTCTGGGTTTGCGCTATCTGTCTTTGTTGTTCATCATATTCAAATTGCCGTGTAGCTTGTTGAATTTGATTCAAACTTTCTACTGCTGGTATAGAGGCAGATTCATTCATATGCATTCCAACACGATTCAGATGGGGATTGAGTTCACCAATTAGATATTGATCTCCTTTCACACTGAACAGAGTGGCAGTAGTCATTCCTTGTGATCTCCCTAAAGCAGTAAGAGCCATTACGGAATTTTGGAATTTTTCTTCATCAATAGGCAAACCGTTTTTCTCATGGTAAGCGGTCATATGCCCTTTGACAGAATCAAAAAGTTTTTGTGCCTCAGGTGGAAGAGATTGTGGGTTAAATGAAGCAACTGTCTGCATAAAATTGTACTGCTCTTCCTTATCATTCCAAGACATTAGGTTCGGATCTCTGTCAATTTTTTCCCGGATTTTCCGGTATATTTCTCGGGTTTCGCTTACACCTTTGCCTATTTTATGTAACGTGTTGCGGTAGTCATTAACATCATCTCTGTAATCATTTATCATTTTTTTATTACGTTCTGCCAATTCCAAAGCTGACTGATAATTGCGTTCTGAGAGTATTGAATTAATGCCTGTAAAATTACCAATGCCGTGTGCCCACCACACAGTTCCAATGGCTGCTGAAACAGTGTTCTTGGTATCTAGATGAGGTATGCCGGTACTTTCATTACTGTATCCATTCACTCGCAGCATAATTAATTCTGGTTGTTTAGCTAGAATGACCATTTTGCCGTAATGAGGAGCTGCTGCAGATACCACGTCTGAGGCCAAGGCATGATTGATCACTTTATCTCCACCTTTGGGAATTCCATTTAACGCTGCTGCACCATAGGCATTAAAGGTGACGCCCTCTTGCTTGAAGTGATAAGATTGAATTTGAGCCAATGCCCCCCCGAGGGAATGACCAACTTGTGTAATGCTGGGTTGACTTTGTTCAGGATGTTTATTGTGAAATTTATCTGCTTCTTTTAGTGCTATCATAGTTAGTTTTGCTGCATCTTCTGCCTGGATATTGACCTTATGGATAATCATTTTCAGATCAACTTTGGCATCCATCGCGGATGATGTCCCCCTATGGGCGACAACAATCTCATTGGTACGGACATCTTGATAAACTGCACCTTGGTAGTCTGTTGTCGGATTTTTGTGGACAGCTAGAACTCTATAATGATTTCCGCCAATAAGTAAGGTTTTATTAGGGGGGGTAACCACACGATCTTCATAGGAATCTTGAGCAAGGTCTGCATACTGTTGTTTACTTAGTCGAGTCATGGTTTAACTTCCTCTAGAGTAACGGTGATACTAAAAAAATCATTGTCATTATGAGGTCCCGCCCCATAGGCAGACAGGCTTTTTTCACCAAAATCCACATCAGGAGAATCTTCGCTTCCATATGGTAAACCATCTTTATTTTTATAATACGGATACCCTCGCTTCCAATAATATTTGGTCAGTGTTTTTTCTTTTTCAAGATTTTCCATTACATCGCTGATATTGAATTCAGTTTCTTCCTTATTACCTGTCGCCTTAAATGAAGCTCCAAAATTTTCAGGCTTCCATTGGCAGATACCTTCTCCGAAATAATCTTCATCCAGTACAGCATCAGCATAGAAGAGTACTTCGTATTCATCATGTCCGACCAAATTCATTTTGATTGGAATATTTTTTTCAGGAGATGCCGTCGCACCTGCCAACCGACTAATGGTATAAGAACAATTTCTTGCTACATAACCAATATACATATCGTTTATAGGTTTCATCGGCCCCGGTGCATTATTAATCTTAACCTTGACCCTGTATGGTTGTTTCGGCTCGGGGTTCAATTTGAAACGTGCTTCTGTTTGTTGTTGGACACTCATATTACTCCTCTCCGTACAGGCATTTAGGCTTAAAGTTGACAATAAAGCTGCAGATAGCAGCAGGATAAAAGGTTTCATCAGTAAAATCCTTATTCAATATCATGAGCAAATTAAATATTAATTTAAGATAACTTGATCAGGATACATTCTGTTTGATGCTTCAACGCATTTACCACATTACTCTAAATAGTGGTTATTGAATTATATTATAACAGCATCCAGACATCTTAACTAAGATAATGCTGAAAGGTAGATAAATAGTGATTAATGGAAAGAATACTAAATAAATATTAGGATTTAGGCAACTCAAAACTTTACTACGCCCCGTTCTATTAAGTCCCAATCAGTGATAGAGCGAGATAAAGGTACTTGGTCATACTAAGCTTCCTGCTCTTTACTCTATTCTACTCCTTAACAATTAAGAAGTAGAATTACAGTAAAATTAAACAGCCTAATTTCTCTTAAAAACTATTGATTATATAATAAAATTTAAAGTACTATGCACATACTCTCAGTATTATTAATTCTCATTTGAAAGATAGAAACAAAAAGCGGAATTAGTAGAAAAATAGGAAAAAGGAAAATAATTTATATTATGTTGAATTTATAATTTATTTAGATGGCCTCATCAATCAAGCGATCCTACTGATCGACTCGACTGCTCATGAAATATCTGCGCTATCTTCAATGAAATGAAATGAAATGAAATTAGCAAACATAGCTCAAATGGCTTAATTGGGGAAGCTGCTTATAAAAAATCCCCTAAATATTCTCAGTGATAATTTAGAGGATTCTTATAAAGGTTTTAGGTCAGAAAATATATCTTTTTAAACCCTTTATCAAGTTTTGATAGGGTTAAAATCAATACCTGTAATATAACGTTGTCCAGAATGAGCCTTAATATGTACTACAATATCAATGGTTTGCCTGAGTAGATTTTTTATAACTTCAAACTCTAAACCACTTCCTTCCGGTGATGCCTTTACCATTAGTGCCAGCTGATCCCAAGTCTGTTCAGTACTACCAGCATGACAACTTGTAATAGATCCTGGGTGTCCAGATGCACAATTTCGAATAAAATAAAACGATTCGTCTCCTCGTAACTCGGCCAGAATAATTCTATCTGGTTTCATACGTAAACAGGACTCCATGCAACTTTTTGCTGTGATATTTGAACTACCTTGTCCACCTTTTGAGTAAAGTAAATGAACTACATTCTCATGTGGAATAAATAGTTCTCTAGCATCTTCAATACTGATTAGTCTCTCGCTTAAAGGAATATGATTAACTAACGCTTTCATGAAAGTAGTCTTACCGCTACCAGTTGCACCTGAAACAACAATATTTTTTTTATACTCAACGGCTTTTTTAAAAAATTCCTCGTAATTCCGATTATTTTTCAGTTCAACTAATTCCTTATCTTGAGGAGACAATTCTCCATTTAATTCAATAATCTGACTAAAGAAACCATCTTTGCTATACTGGCTTAAGCTCTTAGTATGTTTTGATGGTAGACGGATTGTAATTGAAGCTTTTCCTGCATCACAGGCAGGAGGAATTACAAATTGTGCCCGTTGGCCTGTTGGAAATGTTAATGACACCATTGGCTCTGCTTCTGTAATTCGTTGACCAGTATTACTTTCATTAACAACAGCTGTACAGAACTGACGTGCCCTATCAAAGTTTAGCGTATCTACTTCTACCTTTTTCCAACCTCGAGAAGTCTCAAGAAATACCTCTCCCGGCCTATTAATACAAATTTCTGTAACATCAGGATCTTTCAGGAAAGAGGTAATTCCCAATACTTCGTATTGATAATCTAAGAAATCTGCTGAAATTGTTGAGTTTAATTCATCCATGTTTAAAATAAGTTTATTCAAAAATTTAATTACAATATATTTGAACCTTAGGTGTGTTTTTCATTTTAGCCTAAGAAATACTCAGCCCTCTGGCTTGTGTTAACTGCTTTTGTTGTGTTTCTAATTCAAATTGCTGAGTTGTTGCTTGTACTTTAATAATACTCTCCTCTATCGGAGTAACCGCAGCTTTCTGCATATCCACCGAAGCAGTTCTTAATTCAGGAGCCTTATCACCAATAAGAATATGCCCATTTTCTTTAATATTAATGAGAGATGCACCTCTCATCTTGTTTGCGTACCCTTCAGCAGCCAGTGCCATAGCAATATTATCTAAGCTTCTTTCATCGTAGATAATATCTTTTTTATTACAGAATTCAGTAAAAATTTTTTTACTCTGCTGATAGATATTTTGGGCATGTTGTGGGATTGCTTCCAAATTCAAAGGCTGATTAGTGTACATATCATCCCCATTGCTAGGAGCTGGAGCATGAGCCATGTTGGTATTCCGAGGTTGACGCAAAATCTTAATACCATCTATTCCCGTAGCAGAATGTACTCTAATAACATCATTATATTGGCCTGTTTTTTGTTCTTTAAATGAATTCCTAAATCACCATTTTTGAAATTTTCAATTTTGAGACCATTTACATCTAATGTCCCTGTATTTCTATCCCATTCATATACCATTCTAGAACTGCGGTAAACAAAACGGTCTGGCTTAGATAAATCGCGTACACCACCCTGTAATATATAACCATTTAATGACACTTCACCCTTGCCGTCTGAATCTCGGATAATATCTGAATTGTCAGCACGATATTTATCATATCCTTTACCACCAAATAATTTATCTCTTCCAGAATTACCAACTAAAATATCATTGCCATTACCACCAATCAACACATCATTACCACTGCCGCCTAATAAAATATCATTTTGATTAGTACCTTTTAAGACATCATCTCCGGCATCTCCATACATATATGCCCCACTTTTTAAATAAGTCTTAGATCTGCCTATCAATAAACTATCACGACTATATGATCCATCAGCAACAATTTTATTATTACCCTTATTGCCAAACGTATCATAATTCGCCATATGCTTAACAAATAATTGTTTGAAATTGGGACTTAAGAATGCTTCTTCAAAGTCTTTGGAAAAATTGGTACGAGTATTCAGGAAATATTCAATATCAGTTTCATAATAAGTCATTCTGATCGATCCAGTTCCATTACTTGGGTACATGCCATACATATTCTGACGAGCAATTAGATCTTTAACCTCTCCAAAACTCTTACCTTTAATGTATGGGTAAAGATTACCACTAATTCCTGTGCTATATGCTCTACCATTATATCTTTCTTCGTAAGCAACCATACGCGCTTCGTTAAAGATTGCCTCAGCTTCTCCATAGCCTCGTGCTTGAGCATAAGCCTTAGCAGTATTGTAGTAACTAGCTGCTTTAGCTTGATGTTTACCTAATGCATGGCCCACTTCATGAGATATTGTCCTAGCGGTAATATGTCTGGAACCTTGTTCTAAATAGATATTCCCATCTTTCGAATTATAAAAGGCCCCCTTACTTCCATCTACAATCCTAAAAAATCCATGACCTTGACTGCCAAATTGATTAATTTGCCTTACTAACTCATCATTAGCCTTTATTCTATCCAATTCAGACATAGTAGAATTAAAACGTTGATTATGGAAACCTAATATTTTTAATTGAGCTTCTGCTTTTTCATTTAATTTAGTCATGATTTATTAGCCTTTTTATCAAAAACCCATAGGGCTCATTTCTGTATTACTGTAAAAAGTAAATGCATGAATAGCACCGGACCCATTGTTTGCCGCAACCATTTCTCGACCATTTTCACGCCAATAATAATTAACTAATTCT
The DNA here is from genome assembly GCF_001810165.1 of Neisseria sp. HMSC070A01. NCBI lineage: Bacteria > Pseudomonadati > Pseudomonadota > Betaproteobacteria > Neisseriales > Neisseriaceae > Neisseria > Neisseria sp. HMSC070A01. The sequence continues at coordinate 140,624 of NZ_KV800125.1, forward strand.
TTAATTGGGTCATTTTCCTGACGTGGGTAATAGTCCCCATATCTAGGAGGCATTTTTCTTTCATTAGGTTTAGGTAAAAAATCAGGAAATTTATTTTCAGGGAAAATACTTATTTTTTCTTTGTAGTATTGTTTAGTTGGTAAAATAACGAAACTTGTTTGAAAAGAATCATGTCTTATTGCTACATACAAACCAATGGATGATGAGAGATTTCTATGTAATTGATTACTATCATAACCTTCAACAACCGGAATTTTCCAAATATTTTCTAATTCTAGCGCATACATTGTATACAGGCAGTCATCCTTAAATGCTGTATCATACATCTGCTTAATTAGATCATCCCGATTTTCCACTTTGTGCAACATACTTCGGCAACGATTGCGCACCTGTTCCATAGTTGTTTCCTTTTGTATATTTGGTATTTTAGAAGAATCCTTAATATTTTTATTGCTAATCTGAGGAGTACAGGAAGTCATCAAACATACAGTTAATATGGCTGTAATTGCCAATAGCTTCATATAAATTCCTTTTTAGTCATTTTGCAAATTTCATTTTCAGACGGCCTCGAACTTTCATTACTATTACCGTTTTCCTTTTAACGAGGCAACCTTTACTGACCCCATCAATCGTTTGGTAAATGTCCCATCTTGGTAATAACGGATTTTCCCCACTTGCGCCGGATGTGACATACCTTCATAAAGGATAATCTCCTTATCTTGGCTCATTGCCTTCAACTCTTGCGGCAACATCAGTGCGCGACGTTCTTCGCTTTCCGATACACTACGTTCGCGTCCACGGCTGACATTTTTTCTTTTCACTGTGGTATAACCCAGCATTTCGGAGTATTCGTTTGCATCCTGCTGTTCTCTAGGGGTATAGATGATTTGTAAAGCATGGTTAGTGATAATAGTACGCGCATATTCTTTGCCATAAACAGCATCCAGCTGGGCGACTGATTGGATAATTGGAAATAGGCGAATGTTGTAACCTGCCATATAGCTGACGGAATGGGCAATAATTTCAACTTTACCAATACTTGTGAATTCATCCATCAGCAGCATACATTGATGTTTCAAATCTGGGTTGTCCTGAGGCAGCTCTTTCGTATTCTGGTTGATAAGTTGAGAGAAAAATAGGTTGACAATGACCCTTGATTCAGCAAGTTTATTGGGAAGAATGCCGATATAGATGGTCATTTTCTTTTTACGTACGTCAGTTAACAGAAAATCATCAGCTGAAGTAGCGGAATCAATGACGGGATTAATCCATGGATTTAAAGGTTCTTTAAATGTCCCCATGATAGAACCGAAAGTTTCTTTTTCTTGAGAAATTAAGCCAGAAAAAGCTGTTTTTGTAGCCTCGCTGAGATATGGTTGTTGCGATAAAGATGTAAAATACTCCTTGAGCTCTGTTCCATTACCTGATGAAAGGCGGTATATTTTTCCCAATGTACAGGCTGGCTCATTTTCTTTGCCCTCCACAGGAAAATCAGCCATTGCTTCATGCTCATCAAAACAATAAAGTGAAAATGCTAAAATTGCATTTCTTGCCTGCGCCACCCAGAACTTATCACGACTATCTCCATCCGGATACAACATTGCAGCTATCGACATCAAGTCTGACACTCGTTGGTCCGGATCGGAAGAAACGTAGGTAAACGGATTCCAACGATGCGTCCTACCATCTTCAGCAAATGGATTAAATAGATATACTTCCTGGCCTAGCACCTCTTTACGGTAGCCACTAGTCAAGTTGAAGTTTTCCTGTTTAATATCCAATACTACTACCGATCCTTTATAGCTTAACAGGTTCGGTATTACGATGCCGACACCTTTACCAGATCGAGTTGGAGCCGCTAATAAGGCGAATTGCTGGCCATTGTAATGTAATAATTTACCGTTGTATTTACCAACAACAATTGAAGTATCTGTCTGTTTAAAAAATCCAGCTTTTGACAAATCAGCCATTCCGGCAAATCGTGCCTCTCCATGAAGACTTTGTGAGGCAGTACGCCAAATGGGAATTAAACCAATCAGACCAATCAAAAAGGTTAAACCAAATCCAATAATTCCTGAAGTTTTAATCTGTAACGAGTATTTGGCAACTTGAGGAATATCTAATGTATTATAGTATTTAAACCATGTTGTGAGCAGCAAAGGGGTTTTATCTAAGCCTAACCATTGCAGTAGGATAAAACCTGATAGATAACAACCCAGTAACAAAGAGATTAATAATAGAAATACCGTGATAATAGATTTGTTTTTTAGAGTCATTATAATACCTACAAGTTAAATAATTGAATTATTTTGAATTTTTATTTGAGATGTAAATTTTCAGATAGTTTTTAGTATCTTGCATTTAAGAAAGACTATTCTTAAGAACACCGAGCGAATTCTTATGCTATCTTCTCTATACAAACTCTTAGATTCTCATTTAATCATAGAGAGTTATCGACAGCTTTTATCCATAATTCCTCCTTATTATAAGGCCTAAAAATTAGGCCGTCTGAAAAAATAGACGGCCTTTTATGGTTACTGCATTACCGAACTGAAATCAATATCCTGGGCAGTATAAATATTAATCAAAGTACCTTGATTTATTGTTACTGTATTAGGACGAGCATTATTTCGTTCAAGCTGATTGATAGCCTGTTGTTTCAATGTATTGGCTGTCTCACTTTCATAAGGGTTAGTAGTAGTTGATGTCATGGTTGAAACCGTTTGTCCTTGTGGACCATATTCAGTAGCAGCATATTTAAAAGCATCTGAAATCATACTAATCAATAAAGCCGATGCCAAACGTGATCCCCAGTGAGACTTAAATTTACCGACATGACCTGCTGCACCAAGATTATCTACTCCAGGAGATTCCAGTGTTACATCGATACCATCGGGTGTTATAACTCGATTCCAAATGACCTCCATCCGTGGGCCAGTAGGGTTACTGGAGCCATATTGCCCCATTACTTTTGAACCTTTCGGCAATAAGAGATATTTTCCACTTGCAGAATATACAGGTTCAGTAATGATACAAGATGTAAATCCTTTTACCTCAGAAATAATTTTAGTTTCTAATACACAACGCAAATAAGTCCCTTGTTGAAGCAACTTATCCCTATTATGCATATAACGGACAGCATTAGCCTGAGCTGTACTTACTCCCGACTCTTTTTGAGCAGCCTCCCCGTCCTGAACAAATGCAGAATTCATATTAGCATACATATCTCCTGCTGGAATAATCGGCTGTATAGGAACATTAGGAGTTGTTGGAGTTGTTGGAGTTGTTGGAGTTGATGGAGTTGATGGAGTTATAGGTGGCAAGGTCTCCACTACTGGTGGAGTAGTTACTTCTATTGTTTTTGTATTCGATGTATTATCCGTTTCTAATTCGGGCTTTTTGTCTTCTGCTAAATCAATTGAAGGGGGTTCCGTAACTTGAGGATCTGGAGCAGGTAAATCTGGTACAGTAACTACCTGAGGACGTTCTGGAGGGGGAGCTTCATCAGAACCACTAAATTGATGATAGGCAAATGCCCCTAGTCCAGCTAACCCAAAACCTGCAGCTACAATAAACGCAATAGCTTTTTTGTTGACTGTACGGTCAACAGGAGCATTTAGTTGAGGAGCATTCTCCTCAAGTCCCGCCAATTGTTCTTGTTCGTATTGGCTTGAATATAAATTTTGTGATGATTCACTATCTTTGTGATGTTCATTATTTAGCTTATCAGACATTCTTAATTCCTTTTTAATCCAACTACATCATTTCCATGTCTCAAAACTAAGAATGGATAAGTCCCATGGACAATAACTACATTACCTTCAACATTACTGTTTAAAACAAACTCAGCTCCTTTCTCTGATTTTCTGCCATAAACAGCAGGAAAATCACCTGTGAACTTGCCCTTATTCAAGTAGATATAGGTAAATCTGCCATCATCATAGACTTTTAAAGGAACTAGCCAACGAGATTTTTCATTTGCAGCCACATCATAATTAGTATTATAGATTTTAGAAGAATCATATTTCAGGCTATAACCAGCCAAAGTACTAGCACGAAGACTGAAATCCGTAGAATCGGGATATCTGAATTTAACTTGATAATTTACCCCTTTGTCTGAAGCTTCTGACAAATTGCCAACAACATTCTTCAAAACCTTAAGCTCAAAAATATATTGGTGAGCCTGAGTACGAACAATAAGATTAGTATCAACTGCATCAGCCTTTGGACGCAGATAAAATACATTTTCTCTACGTACCAAATCCCATCCACCACTTAGGCCTGCACCAAAATCTTTAACCTTTTCACGAGAATCAAGTTCAATTTGTGTGACTACGCCTTGTGCCGTATGAACGGGATAAGTTGTATTTTCTTGAAACGTATACTCTTGAATAGCTGCAGCATAGACGCTTCCTTGCAACAAACATGATGCTGCTGTTGCTAAAAACATTTTTCTTAACATTATTGATTTCCACTTTCAACAGATATAGGAGAAGCATTAGGAACATCATTATCTACAGATGTAGGAGCTTCTAACTGGGGCTGGGGTACACTTTGTATTTGTTGCTGAGTCTGGTTTTCAGATGGTGTTCCTGCAGAAAGATAATCCGAAGATAAATCTTGAATAGGCGATTCACTAGCATCAGGATCAACACGATAAGATAATACCTGGAATCCTAGAGGATTTTTTAACCTATACTTTTCATCCATCTTCAAATTGCTATTATAAGTATAAGTCAGAGTAGCAACATTGCTATCTATAAATCTTGATATGCCAGTACTCTTATTTAACAAAAATCTTTGGAATCTTACTGTTGCACTGGCATCGCGACCATCAGCCTTTCCACTATTATTAAGGACGATACTCAAAATCTTAACGCGAATTGACTGAGCAGATCCATAAAGATTAAATGGGCTATTCGGATTACTTTTATTCATCAGATTGCGGTAGCTGTCAGATACCCCAGCAACCGACATAGAATAAACTGTAGCCCAGTCATTATCATAAATAATCTGACTATCAAAAGATTCTCTAGCAATAATAAAGTGAGAAATATTACTCTTATTTACTGCTTCATTTTTAGTAATATCTAAATTATTCCAATCACCGGCTAGCTTAGCAACAGTAGCTTGTCCCGTATAGACATCAGCCATAACAAGATAAGGTTCTTTTTCTTTCAGCGGCAAAATATAAAATAATCCGCCAAGCAGACACAAAGAAGAGAAGGTAGAAATACCGGCAACAATCCATGCCCTTTTCTCACTTTTTTTGCGGATATCGACCAAGGTCGTTTCAAAATCCAAAGATCTTTTTACAGCCTTTTGGATATTGCCATCAGTAGTATTTTTACTTGATTTGAACATATATTTCCATTTTAATCTTGAGTTTTTACATCAGCTTTTGCTGATCTCTCATGTTTTTTCTTTCCACTGTTTTTCACAGCAACATCCATTTTCTTATGCGCCATAATGACACCATTTTGAACATAGAAAACCATCCCTTTATCTTCATAAAGTTTAGATAATTCACTCAAGGCATTATCAAGTTCGGTATTTCGTATTGTTGATACTTTCTTATACAAAGTAAAATCAAGCGTATGGTCATAAACAACAGGCATCTTTGCCTCTTCTCCCCAACGCTCCAACAAACCTTTTACAGTTGTATCAAGTTGTGTTACTTGATAAACATGAGGTTTGACAAGAGGAATCTCAGTTACCTGATCAGGTAGTTCATTTAATGGCTTCCATGAACTTGGGAAATCTGGAGCAGACTGATTTGCACAACCTGCCATTAGCGCGCCCACACTAGCAGACAGCAACAGCGTTCTTAAAAGAAACATACATAGCACCTTATAAAACAACTTAAGTTACAACCAAAGCGTCTTAATTAAAAATGAAGAAAAGACAATTCATGTTTGGTTATTTTTATTGGTTAAAATCTTGTTAATTATTTTAATCTGTGCTAAATTTCACGTCAATACAAATTCATATTTTCATCTCAACATCATGTTTTTTTCCTGCGCCGACTTAGCTGTTCCGCATGATATTATGCATCATGTCGTGAGAGTTGAATCCTCAGGCAACCCATATGCTATAGGTGTTGTAGGCGGACGCTTACAAAGACAGCCTAAAAATTTGGCTGAAGCAGTCGCCACTGCTAAAATGTTGGAACAAAAGGGATTTAACTTCTCCTTAGGATTAGCTCAAGTTAACCGATACAATTTAAAAAAATATGGATTGCATTCCTACGAGCATGCATTCCAAGTGTGCCCAAACGTCAAGGCAGGCTCGCACATATTGCGAGAATGCTACAATCGTGCAAAAGACTGGGGTAAATCTTTCAGCTGTTATTATTCCGGTAACTTTGTAACCGGTTATAAGCATGGCTATGTGCAAAAAATTTTTTCATCCATGAGGAAAGGGAGAGCAATCCCACAAAATGCCATTCCAGTCATCAGCAATACTGTGAATACCCCTCGCCCTATGGGCCAAATGCCAGCACAACAAGCTAACCGCCCAAATTTGACAGTTACCGCCAATCCACAACCATACTCGGCCGCTGTCTCTAAAAACCAACATTCCTTGCAAGATAATAATACTGCACAAGCGAAAAGCAATACTTATAAAGATAGCGCAGCAGTCTTTTAGATAGTTTTTTTCCACATCAACCTGTAATAAACATAGGAAATTTCAAATGAAAAACACTCAGATTCAAAAAAAATCCCGCTTTACCGCTGAAAACGTTGCCACAGCAGCATTTGTTGCTGCAGCATTTTTAGCACCGACTGTAGGTATGGCAGCCGATGATTTTACTTCAGCTTCTGGTGGTGCCTGTAAATTCATTAAAAACATCCATACCGTATTGAACTTAATGTCCGTTGCAGTTGTAACCATCGCCATTATCTTTGCCGGTTACCAAATTGCTTTTGCACACAAACGCATTTCTGACGTCGCTCCTATTTTAATTGGTGGCGTACTGATTGGTGCGGCCGGCCAAATCGCAAAAATGCTGGTTGGCAATGCAGACTCTTGCTCTGCCGGTACAACATCAGCAATGTTCCAAGTATTGCAATTTTTTGCCTAATTAACACCATGCAGAAAAACATCGTTTTTCGAGGATGTACGCGTCCGGCAACCTTTCTTGGTGTACCCTATATACCTTTCTTTATAGGAGCCGGCTCAGGATTGTTGATGGGAATGTACTTCAATATGTTTTTTTTATTGACTATTCCCTTCATCATCCTGATTATGAGGCAGATGGCCAAGCGGGATGATATGATTTTTCGTTTTCTCGGTTTACGTCTGAAATTTAGACTTAAAGCCAGAAACCGAGAGGAGTTTCCTGATACATGGTGCTTCTCGCCTAATGAATACCGTAACAATCCTCCCAAACAATGACAACAAAACATCCGACAGACATCTTTGTCTGTCGGACGATTTCAACACAAAAAAACAAATAAAATGTTTACTCCTGACGCATCAATCAGTCAATTCGTATCCCTCTCTACCCATGTTTCCCCAACCATTGTCAAAACCACTGGTGGGGACTATCTGACAACATGGCATCTATCCGGCCTTCCTTTTGTGGGTCGAGAAGAATGGGAGCTCGAACACAAACACAACACATTTAATCGTTTACTCCAATCCTTACGCGCTCCGGACTATGTCAATGTTGCCTTCTGGGTACATGACATTCGCCGCCACCGCGGCATCGATTTGCGCCCAAAATTCCAAGAGTCTTTCAATCAAAGCCTCTCCGACCGCTATTTTTCCCGACTTTCTAAAGAAAAGCTCATGAATAACGAGCTTTACTTGACCATGATTTACCGTCCCGTTGTTGACGGCAAAAAGTTTGTTGATAAATCAGGCAATATCGATCGTCTGAAGGCCGAACAGGAGCAAGCTATCGGTACGCTAAATGAATTAGCAACCAACCTTGAAGCCGTCCTCAAAGACTACCATCCCTACCGACTCGGTATGTACGAAGGCAAAAACGGTACTGTATTCTCAGAAACACTCGAACTTTTCGGTTACATCCTTAACCGTGTTAACGAGCCGGTTCCCGTACTGCCTGCTCCTGTTTACAACTACTTACCTCTTAGCAGACATCTTTTCTCTGCCAAAACCGGCGACTATATCGTCCGTACCCCTGAAGGTAAAAATCACTACGGTGCCATACTCAACCTTAAAGAATACCCTGACGGTACCTATCCCGGCGTGCTTAACGGGCTCAAATATTTGGATGTCGAATACGTTATCACTCATAGTTTCAGCCCCATGAGCCGATACGACGCCATGAAAACCCTTGAGCGTACCCGTGGCATGATGATCTCTTCCGGCGATAAATCCTTTACCCAAATTGCAGAACTTGATCATGCAATGGACCAACTCGCATCCGGCAATTTCGTTCTTGGCGGCTACCACTTCAGTCTTGCTATCTATGCCGACAGCCAAGAGCAGCTTTCCCAAAACATTGCCGCCGCCCGAGCAGAGCTTTCCAATGCAGGTTTTGTAACAACAAAAGAGGACTTGGCCGTCTGCGCCGCATATTATGCCCAGCTTCCGGGTAACTGGAACTACCGCACCCGCATCGCCAATCTCTCATCGTTAAATTTCTTGGGTCTCTGCCCACTACACAATTTTGCCACCGGTAAACGTGAGGGCAACCCATGGGGGCAATGCGTTACCGTTCTTCAGACGACCAATGGCCAGCCCTACTACTTCAACTTCCATGCAACCCTCGAAGGCGAAGATTCTGAAGGAGAAAAAGCCATTGCCAATACTATGGTTATTGGTAAGTCCGGTACAGGTAAAACAGCCCTTATCAACTTCCTCCTCAGTCAGGTACAAAAATACGATCCCAAACCCACAATCTTTTTCTTCGACAAAGACCGTGGTGCTGAAATTTTTGTTAGAGCCTGCGGCGGTGCCTATATGGCACTGGAAAGCGGCCAACCTACCGGCTTTAACCCTTTCCAATGCGAAAATACAGAGGCAAATGTCCAATTCCTCTGTGGCCTTATGAAGCAACTGGGTGGCAAAGCACACTATTCAGCAGCAGAAGACGACGACATCCTGCGCGCCGTGCGAGCCATGCTTGATACCCCACCAGCGCTGCGCAGTATTTCCAACTTCCAAAAATCGCTACCCAATACTGGTGATGATTCCCTCTATGCCAATATTCGCAAATGGACTCGTGGAAACAGCCTTGGCTGGGTGTTTGATAACCCTCAGGATAAAATCGACTTCAGCGGAGCCAATATTATCGGCTTCGACTACACCGATGTGATTGAAAACCCTCAGGTACGCGATCCAGTCATCGGCTACCTTATCCATCGAATGGAAGAGCTTATCGATGGCCGTCGCTTCATCTACATCATGGACGAATTCTGGAAAATCCTTGATGGCGAAGGCGGTTTGAAAGAGTTTGCCAAAAACAAACAAAAAACCATCCGTAAGCAAAACGGTATGGGTATCTTCGCTACCCAGTCACCGGAAGACGCCCTCAAAAGCGATATTTCCGCCGCACTGATTGAGCAGACAGCTACTATGATACTGCTGCCAAATCCGAATGCAGATAAAAAAGACTACATCGATGGACTGAAGCTGACCGACTCAGAGTTCCAAGTGATTAAAAGCCTGGACGAGCGCAGCCGCTGCTTCTTGGTCAAACAGGGTCATGCTTCCGCAGTATGCCAGCTCAACCTACGCGGATTTGACGATGAATTGGCAGTTATCTCCGCCAGTACCGACAACATCGACATCATGGACGGCATCATCAAGAAAACGGCCGAACGTCTTGGTGTCGGCATCGATGCGGTAAGACCGGAGGATTGGTTACAGACCTTCTACGATGAGCGTAAAGGTTCCGGCAAGAAGTCGGCTACTAATATGATGCGTAATGCAGATTAAACCGATTTGACTAAAAATGAGATAGGGTTATCTAAAGACAGTATGTCTTCAGGCAACCCTAAGACTGAAAATTTAAATATTTTAAAATTAACCAATTTGAAGAAAGATTGAATAGTAATGAAAACTAAAATAAAACGGATAATCGCCTCAGTTTTGGTGGGGGCGACAATGCTTACTTCCATGCCGATAGCTAATTCATATGTATTGCCTGTTGTTGATGGGGCCAAAATGATGCAAGATGCTATCAACTGGGCGATGGATGCGGCAGACCGCGCCATGACACTATCTCACTGGGCAGAGCAGCTGCAAAACTGGCGTACCCAGTTGCAACATTGGGTACGCGGTCAAATGGAACAGATTCCAGAATTGAAAGCTCTACTCGATAAAAAAGAAGAAAACGCAATCAAAAAAATGTTCCAAAACCGTAAGGATCGCTGTAATAGAATTGCTAATCAAACATCAAGAAATTTATGTAGTGGCACAGTAACTCTTGAAGAGCAAAAATTTACGCTTCTACGAAAAATGGAAACAGAAATTAACCAAACTTTTTCGGAGATAAATGCCACTTCGATTAAAAAACAAAATTCCAATGCCCAAGGAAAAAGTAATTCAGCAGCCTCTGCAGAAGCCGAAGTCATCGCAAAATTGCAGCAGTTGGAAATCAAACTGACAAATTACCAATCGGCAATAAAATCTATCGACCAAATGCTTGATCAATACAAATGGGCAAGGGTAAATCTGACCAAAGACCAGCTCTCAGGCTCGAACAACAGCAGCCTGACAAAAGCGGCAGCTTCGATCCTTTTAGAAAAAAAGGTAAAACAAATCCGCGAAGAGGCGAAAGAAAAAAGAGCCATCAGCACTGGCTATAAACTCCGCTAATTTTAATGTTATTTTTACCCAAACTATTTAACAGGAAAACATCATCATGATGGATCTTCTCCTTTATTCCAGTATTCGTGACTATATCTATGCACGAATAAGCTTTTTTACTGAACATGTATTGTCTAAAAACCTAACGCTTGCTTTTACCATTATCGTCGCCTTATTGACTTTATGGATAATGATCCAAGGTTATCTGATTGCAACCGGCAGAAGTCAGGAAGGCCTGAAAGGCTTTGTGTACGGTCTCGGCAAGACCTACCTCATTGTAGCCGTTGCACTGGGTGTGGCGGCCGGCGGCGATTTCAGCGTACGGGTTCTGACCGATACCCTTTCAGACGGCATTTCCCAAATCATGACCGGCGACAGTGATGTCGGCAGTAAGTGTCTGACACAAGACAGCAAATCCATCATTGGCTGCCGAATCGACCAAAACCTGACGGCAACCCAAAGTATGATGGGCATACTTGACGGTATCGATACCGCCGACAGCGAATATCTCGAAGGGAAAGTGACACAGGCAAGATGGTTTGTCGGCGTCGGTACCGCAGGGCCTGCCATCGTAGCAGGCACCATGCTGATCATGTTCCGCATCGCCATGGCTCTCTTTATCGGCTTTGCGCCCATCTTTATTTTATGCCTTCTGTTCAAAAAAACAGCACCCCTGTTTCAAAAATGGCTATACTATGGACTGGCAACCATCTTTTCCAGCGTGATGCTTGGCGTCATGGCGGAAATCTCTATGGATCTGGTAGGCAATATCGCCATTACCGATGCCGTATCCAATATTGCCGCGGCACTGACCGGCGGAAATGTCGGCGGTATTATGCAGACCGTGACCCAGCAGCTGGGCCTGGGTTTGATGCTCTCTACCCTGCTGATTACCGTACCGCCTATGGCAGGTGCCTGGTTTAATGGCATGATGGCTGGTTTCAGCGCCTATTCTGTTATTGGTAACGGAAATCGCCAAGAAGTTCCGCCGCATTTGGATGGTGGTGCAAGTCAACGGGTAAATTATAATATACCAAATAATTCCGGAAATTCTACCAATCTGTATTCAAACGCTCACTATGATCCTTCTATATGGACAACAGGTGGTACAAAATCTGGAGGGACAGCGACTGATGCCATGAAATCCCCAAGTCAACCTGGCAAAGGAAATACATCAATCTAGTATTTCTATATTTAAAGGCAAAAACTTGAACAAATAAGATTGGATGCTTAAATGAAACAGCTACTTTTTATATCATTAGGATTAACCTGCCTGAATATTTGTGTTGCAAATCCCACTTATGATGCTACTAGAGGAGCATTGCAAAATGATCCTAGTTTATGCCAATACGGATACAATCCAAACTGTGGCTCATCTGGCCGACACCAACAAAGACGACCTACGGAAATTATTAATATTGATGTTCCTTCAAGATACGGGGCATGGGCTGCTAATGCAAAAACTGGTGTTTCAGGTGGTGCAATTGATATGGAATCACTTGAAGCGGCTAAAGCACAGGCTATTAAGACGTGTGAACGAGGCGGACGTAACGCGCCATGCAAAGTAGTGGCATGGGCAAAAAATAGTTGTATTGCTGTTGCCCAAGGTAAGTCTGGTAAAAAATGGATTGCTTTTCCCAGTATAAAAGGTCCTGGTCTTGCAGAGGCTGATGCCTTAAGGAAATGTCAAACTTCTGGTAGCTCTCAATGTTCTATCATTGCCAACGAAGGTTGTTCATTACCTAGATTTTAATAGGCAAAGGCCGTCTAAAATTTCAACCACTTCCCTTTCAAATTTCATTAAATAACAGAGTAAATTATGAAATTCATTTCAACAATTACTGCCTTAATAATGGGCTTCTCCTCAATTGCCGCTATGGCTGCCAATCCCCTCAATCCTCCGCAAATGGGCGGAGATGAGCGTTTGGCTTGCGAGGCGCTTATGTGCTT
>NZ_KV800125.1:153458-164324 GCF_001810165.1 Neisseria sp. HMSC070A01
GCGCTTATGTGCTTGGTCAATCCGGCATCTCAACCATCTGAGTGCCAATCTGCTTTAAGAAAATTCCACTCTATCAAGCATAAACATGGACACGATACGATTACCGCACGGCGCAATTTCCTAAAAAAATGCCCTGCTCAGGATCGTTCTGGTTTTGATGATTTTATTGATTCAATCATCAAGTAATTTTTGCTCATTAAATAAAGGCTGTCTGATATTCAGACGGCCTTTTCTTTTACAAAGAAGTTTTCATCGCATGACTCTCTTTATCGGCTTTGCGCCCCATCTTTATTTTATGCCTTCTGTTCAAAAAAACAGCACCCCTGTTTCAAAAATGGCTATACTATGGACTGGCAACCATCTTTTCCAGCGTGATGCTTGGCGTCATGGCGGAAATCTCTATGGATCTGGTAGGCAATATCGCCATTACCGATGCCGTATCCAATATTGCCGCGGCACTGACCGGCGGAAATGTCGGCGGTATTATGCAGACCGTGACCCAGCAGCTGGGCCTGGGTCTGATGCTCTCTACCCTGCTGATCACAGTACCGCCTATGGCAGGTGCCTGGTTTAACGGCATGATGGCTGGTTTCAGCGCCTACTCAGTCATTGGCAATGGAAATCGCCAAGAAGTTCCGCCACATTTGGATGGCGGAGCAAGTAGACAACAAATTTCAAATATTGATAAGCCTATGAATTATTACCAGGATCAGTATCAGCAACCTATATCGAGTTATACTACAGGAGGATATGGAAACGCTAACCAAGGCTTTGGTTCTAATACTGTTAAACCTATTGGTCAGTCTAAATTTGGTGCTAGTCAGACTCAAGAACCTCAATAGGCAAAACAAAATCGGACAAAGGATCTTACTGATGAAATACTTATATTTTATATTTGCAATAGGATTGGTAAATACAGCTTTGGCAACAAATCCTACATATGATGTAACCAAAGGTGCATTACAAAATGATCCAACGCTATGCCAATATGGTTACAATCCTAATTGTTCTCAGGCACATAAGCAGTCACAACAAACAATTGAACACATTTATGTTCATAGACCCCCAAAATTTGGCGCTTTAGCATATAGTTCAAAGGTTGGTCATATTGCGGGGTCTCTGAATCATAATTCTAAGGCTGAAGCTCAACAGGCTGCAATTCAGCGTTGTCAACGTGGAAGCAAGAATACCCCATGCAAAGTAATTGTATGGGTACAGAATGGTTGTGTTGCATCAGCAGTAGGAAAAATTAAAAATAAATTCGTTGTAGTTACCGGTGCAGGCCATCCAGGAACAGCTGAGCAAATAGCTTTGCAAAACTGCAAAAAGGGCGGATTGGATGATTGTGAAATTATTATGCCCGAAGGTTGTTCTCTCCCACAGTAATGATGCTAAAGATCATCTGAGATTTTGTTACCTTACTTTCGAATTCCATTTAATATCAGAGTAAATTATGAAATTCATTTCAACAATGACTGCCTTGGTAATGGGCTTTTCTTCAGTTACCTCTATGGCTGCCAATCCTCTTAATCCTCCGCAGATGGGCGGAGACGAGCGTTTGGCTTGCGAGGCGCTTATGTGCTTGGTCAATCCGGCATCTCAGCCGTCTGAATGTCAATCTGCTTTGAAAAAGTTCCACTCTATCAAGCATAAACATGGACACGATACGATTACCGCACGGCGCAATTTCCTAAAAAAATGCCCTGCTCAGGATCGTTCTGGTTTTGATGATTTTATTGATTCAATCATCAAGTAATTTTGCTCATTAAAAAAAGGCCGTCTGATATTCAGACGGCCTTTTCTCTTACAAAAAGATTTTACAAGTTACCTTCAAACCTACTCCCTATTTTGCTAAATTATTTACATTCAAAACTTACAGGCTTAATCTGATCTTTGTCGATATTAAGGCTTTTATGTAGATATAAAATGCCGTCTGAAACAATTTGGCACCATCTGCAAAGTGGCTCGAACAAATAAAGAATAGTTTGCTTTGTTCTGATTTTTCCCTTTTTACCCTACCAAAACCGATGTCATGCTGAGTGAACCTGCAATCAGCTTGTCGTTGAAAAACGTAACCTGATCTTGCGGTTCGCGCAATGCCATGATGTAAAGCAAGGGCAAGTAATGATCCGGTGTTGGCACGGAAAGCTCGGCTTTTTCGCCTAGCTGCTGATAATGCACCAAGGTTTCATCATCTCGTGTTGCAATCGCTTGATTGACCGTTTCTTGGAATGCAAACGCCCATTCATACCCCGCACCGATTTGATCGATATGTTCCCAGCTTATCGCCCTTAGATTATGCACAATATTGCCACTGCCGATAATCAGCACGCCTTGTTCTCGTAAAGCAGCTAACTTTTTCGCCAAGTTGAAATGCCATTCTGCCGATTGCAAACGGTGAAGGCTAAGTTGCACCAAAGGAATATCGGCATTGGGATAAAGAAATTTCAATACTGCCCAAGCGCCATGATCAAAGCCACGCGTTGGGTTCAACTCGACCTTTTCCGGCTGTAATAACGACCGCACTTGCTCCGCCAATTCAGGCGAGCCGGGCGCAGGATATTGCACTTGGCTGAGCTCTTCAGGAAAACCATAGAAATCGTAAATCATTTTAGGATGTTCACCAGACGTAACCTGCAAACGGCTGCTGAACCAATGCGCTGAAATCATCAAAATGGCTTTTGGTTTGGCAAACTTTTGCGTAATTAGGCTGAAATTCTGATTGAACGGGTTTTCTTTATCTAACGCATTCATCGGGCTGCCATGCCCAACAAACAATACAGGCATTTTTTTCATGGTTTACTCCTCGTTATTTGATACAGCGGATTGTACGGATAAATTTTTATTCAAAAAATACCGGTTTACGAACAATATCTTTTCCTCATAGGAAATCATGGCTGATAAGGTCTAGAGATTTTGAGAGAATATATAGAAGAAGGGTTGATTCAAAAGGCCGTCTGAACATTTTACTTCATATGCTAAAATTTCTTTATTTCTGTATTGACAGAAATAAAAGATAAAAATAGAATACCATTACTATGAAACTGAATCCGACCACTGAAAAATTTATCCTCCATTGGGGCGAAATGGGTACCAAATGGGGGGTCAACCGTACCGTTGCGCAAATTCACGCCCTGCTCTATATCTTGGGCAGGCCGATGAATGCCGAGGAAATTACCGAAACTCTTGGCGTGGCGCGCTCCAACGTCAGCAACAGTATTAAAGAGCTGCAAAATCTGAGACTGGTGCATACCGTGCATATCTTGGGAGACAGACGCGATCACTTTGAAACTTCGGATGATGTCTGGACTTTATTCCGCACCATTGCTGAAGTGCGTATGCAGCGCGAAATTGAACCGACGCGGCAATTTTTGCAAAGCCTGATCGACAGCCCTGAATTTAGCCAGGAAAATGAAACCGCCAAGCAACGAATCCGACAAACCCATGATTTCATCAGTACGCTGACCATATGGGCAAATGAAATGCTGAAGCTGTCCACTTCAACCATGGTAAAAATCTTGAAAGTCGGTGCAGGAATACAAAAATTTTTCCGGTAATGGCAATGGGCATCTGCTCAAAAAAATACTGCCTATGTTATTTAGAAATATGAAAACATGCTCATGTTAGTTTTACATGGGCATGTAAAACCAAAATTTTTTACCCTATAATTTCTCTCTTGACAGAAATTTTAGAAATTAAAGATTAAACAGGCTTAACTGATGAAATAGGAACTCGGTATGCTCGACAATATTAAACGCCCTCCTCCCGCCTACTTGTCTTACTCGATGGGGCTGCTATGGCTTTGAAGTGGTACCCAGCCTCTGTTTTTCATGCCTGAAATGTCATTGGGTTTACTGCGTTCGGTCGGCATTCCCGATCCGTTGCAATGGCCGACATTAATCGCCGCTTCACTGTTGGACATCGGTTTTGCCTTTTTATGCTTCAGCCGCTTTCGCTTCCGTTCCGCAATATGGCTGCTGCAATTGATAACCGTCGCGGCATACAGCCTGATTATTGCCTTCAGGCTGCCTGAAATGTGGGCGCATCCGTTTGCACCCTTGGTAAAAAACCTGCCGATTATGGCTACTTTATTTTTTCTGTATCAATCCGTAGGAGATAAAAAATGAACACCTATTTAATCGTTAAAACCTTGCACATCATCTCGGCTACCCTAATGGTCGGCACCGGTTTTGGTACAGCGTTTTACCTCTTTTGGGCAAACCGCAGCGGTTCGGTTGCCGCGCAGTCGGTGGTCTCGCATTGGGTCATCAAAGCAGATTGGTGGTTTACGACACCTGCCGTTATTTTCCAACCCTTGTCCGGTTTATGGATGCTTTACGAACGCGGCTATACCATTTCCACCATGCTGGAACAAAATTGGGTATGGATGACACTCGGTTTATACATTCTTGCAGGCATTTGCTGGCTGCCCGTTGTCTGGCTGCAAATCCACATGGCCAAGATTGCCGAAAAAGCGCATAAAGAAAACGCAGACACCATTCCTGATCCCTATTGGCGTTATGCCAGACGCTGGGAATTGCTGGGCTATCCCGCCTTTTGCGCCACTATCGTGATTTACTTCCTGATGGTAATGAAACCGATTTAAAGATTTTCAGACGGCCTCAACAATATAAAGAAAAAACCATGAACATCATCATTTTCGGAGGCAGCGGCTTCATCGGCAGCCGTACCGCCCAAATCTTAAAAGAACAAGGTCATCAAGTTTGCACGCCCGACCGCCGCGCCTTCGATTTTCTTCATCCCGACGAAACCGCCGCACGCCGTTTATTAGAGGGGCAAGACGTCCTCATCAACTGCATCGGCATCATGAGCCGTCATGCCGAAATACTCGAAACCGTACACCACCGCACGCCCAAACAGCTCGCCGCATGGGCGAGAGCAGCAGGCATAAAACACTGGGTGCAACTATCCGCACTGGGTGCCGACCCATCTCAATCCATCAACTTTGTCGGCAGCAAAGGACGTGGAGATGATGCCGTCGCCCAAAGCGGCATACCGATTGCCATAGCCCGACCATCCGTCGTTTACGGGCGAGGGGGAACCAGCTGCGAACTGTTCATCAAATTAGCCCGCCTCCCTTTACTTCCACTGCCGGAAGGCGGACGCTTTCATTTGCAGCCCGTCCATCTTGCCGATGTTGCCGAAGGCTTGGCAAAACTTGCCACCCAAACCGACACCGACCACAGCATCATCAATATGACCGGCAGCCAAACCCTGACCTTGGCGGAATACCTGACCACCCTCCGCCAAACCCTGCACCACAAACTGCCGCAACACATCCTACCCGTTCCCCTGCGCCTGATTGACCCAGCATTGCCGTTGGCAAACCTTCTCAGCAACGGCATCATCAGCCGCGACAGCTTTGCCCTGCTCAAGCAAGGTTCATGCGCCGATTATTCTGATTTTGCAGCTTTATTGAGCAGAAAACCTTTGGCGGCTGAAAACTTTGCCGACTGCCTATAAATCGGCTGATAACTGTTTAACCTTAAAATCAAGAAAGAAAGGCCGTCTGTTGTTCAGACGGCCTATTCAGACGTTGCTATTGACAGGTTCTAGCATCAATAAAGGTATGTTATAAGTTTCCATTTAGGAGTTTGGCACATCGGCAAAAATACTATGCCGTTTCGTGCAAGCTTGCTTGTCTTTAGACACACAGTAAGCATAAACAAAAAATGAAAAAAGGTGGGCAAATGCCCACCTTCAAAACCCATATTTTGCAATTAACCGAATACTTTTTCCAAGTGGGCTTGGTAGTCTGCCAAGTATTGTTCTACTTGTGGATTTTTAATCACATCGTTACATAAGAATGTCGGCAGACGGGTCAATCCGATGAATTCATTGAGTTTGTGGAAATGCATGTATAACACATCCACGCCTTTTCCTTCGAAGAAATCGCCTTCACGAGTGAACGCCTCAATCGGCGCATTCCAAGTAAGTGAAAGCATGTGTTTTTTGCCTTGTAACAAACCGCCAGTGCCGTAGCCTTCGGTTGGATTGACACGATGACGACCATCACTATGGTAAAGCTTACCGTGTCCGGCGGTTAATACTTCGTCTATGTATTTTTTTACTGTCCAAGGTTCGTGCATCCACCAGCCTGGCATTTGCCAAATCACGACATCCATCCATAAGAATTTTTCGATTTCTGCCTCGACATCATAGCCGGCATCAATCACGGTTTCTTGAACATTGTGTCCAAGCGCGGTCAACACTTCTTTCGCTTTTTTATGAAGCGTATGGTTCAACTCACCATGCGAATGTCCGAAATTTTTACCGCCGTCTAATAATAAAATATTCATTTGACTCTCCTAAACCAGGCAATTCTAAAAAAGAGGGGCTGCTATTATGCCGTTTTAGCCTTTATTTTGAAAGTATGGCCGTCTGAACATCTTAAGCCATGCAACGTAAAATCAGAATATCCCGTGGATTTTTTCGGTTAACTGTTTTACGAGGATTTGTTCGTAGATAATTTGGACTTAGGCAGACTAAATGACCTAAAAGAAACAGCCAATAGGGAAAAGCCAAAATTTATTGCAACGAGAAACGTATCATTCTTCTGAATACACGGATTGAATAATTTCTAAGGGGACTGATTACAAGATAGTTATTACCTATTAAAATTAAAAGATTTTTAAGCATCATCAAATGGCGCATTCCTATCTAAATATTAGTCCCCTTACCTACCCAACTACAAAGGCTGAGCCAAATCGTTTTCCGTGTTGTAGCTGATAAAATCCTGCTCATGAGGGAAAGGAACGACCCGTGCGCGTTGCTGCTGCAACCAGCCGCGTATGCTGCGCATTCCTGAATAAAGGTATGGCACGGTACTTTGTAGGATTTGCGGACGGATAAACATCACGCTGTAATGCGGTCTGGACGGGGTTTCAACGTAAAATGCATTGCACAACGGCGTGCGTTTGGCGATGGTCTCAAACTGGGAAACCAAGTTTTCAGGCAGGCGGGGCATATCGCAGGAGATGATAAGCAGCCAGTCTGCAGTAGCAATTTGCAAATCGTTGGCGGCGGTACACAAGGCGGCCAAAGGGCCGTAATGTTGCCATTGGCGCGCATCGGAGAAAACATGCGCGCTGCGTTGGGCGTAGGATTCGAGATTGCGGTTGGCACTGATGGCGATATGGCTGACTTGCGGGCGGATTTTTTCGATAACGTGGTCTATCAAGGCTTTGTTGTGCCACTGCACCAACCCTTTATCGACACCTCCCATCCGGCTTCCCTGCCCGCCGGCCAATATCAGTGCAAAAATTTTCATTTTGGTAGTCCTTTGCAAAGCAGAGTGTGTAAGTGTTATTCGCGATGTTGGATTTATGGAATAAGTTTTAAGGCTTCAGGCCGTCTGAAACCTGGTTTTGTGATTTAATTCACTTAAGATGAATTTTATCATAACATGATTTTACATTAAACCCCTGTTTTTTCTTATCATAACCATACAATTATTTTAGACAGGTTGTTTATAGGCCGAAAGAATGATATTTTTATAAGATTATCGGATTAGTCTTCCTGCGTGCTTTATGCGTTTATTCTCCGGATCTTCAGACGGCCTGAGTCTGTCCTCGCGTTTAAAACTGCTGACTGTGTTATGGGTCGGCTCAGCTTTTTTATCGATTGCCTTTACCCTGCTGCTTTCTTGGCGTTTGGAAAGCGCGGCCAAAACGATTGAAGATGCGGGCAGCTTGAAAATGCAGGTGTACCGCTTGGCTTATATGGCAAGCGTCCGTACGCCCAATGCGCAAATTGACAACCAAATCAAAGAATTTGAACGTACGCTGGCCAATGTAACGCAAAGCGATGCCATTCATCCGCTGATTCCGTCACAAATGCCACTGGCTTACGATTTGATCCAATCGATGCTGTTGATCGATTGGGAATCCAACATCAAGCCTTCTTTGCAACATTACGAGCGGCCGACCCAAATCGGCCTGTACCGTTTTGCCGGCAATATCGAGCTGTTTTTACAGGCGATGGAAAACGCCAACGAGCAAAATACTTTGTGGCTGCGCCGTTTTCAAATGGCGATGATGCTGATGATTTTAGTGGCTGCCGGCTTGATGATTGTTTGGCATTATTCGTGGATCATCCGGCCGCTGGAAAAACTGCGCGACGGGGTGGAAACCATCAGCGAAGGCCGTTTCGGGGTTCAAATCGATACAGACCAAATTCGTGAATTCGCCCAAGTCAGCAAGGGCTTCAACCAAATGAGCCGCCGTCTGAAAACGCTTTATACGGATTTGGAAGGACAGGTCGCCCAACAAACTCAAGACTTGGCCCGGCAAAACCGTGATTTAACCCTGCTCTACCAGACTACGCGCAACCTGCACCAAACCTTTACGCCGCAACAGGCCGCAGAAGAATTTTTGGCTCAGATTCTTCCGGCGTTTTCCGCCTTGGGTGGTACGGTATATCTTTCCGATGAAGAACGCAAACGCTCTGACTTGGCGGCAAGTGTCGGTAAAACCGAAGAGGGAAATCGTGTAGAATTCCCAATCGTTTACCAAGACGAACAGCTCGGCGTATTGGCCCTGTATTTTTCAGACGGCCAGATGCCCAATGAGCAAGATGAAAAATTGTTGCAGACTTTAAGCGGGCAGCTGGGGATTTCCATCGCCAACAACCGCATGGAACAAGAACGCCGCCTGCTTGCCGTCTTGCAGGAACGCAACTTGATTGCACAAGGTTTGCATGACAGCATTGCACAAGCCCTGACCTTTTTGAATTTGCAGGTGCAAATGTTGGAAAGCGCGTTTGCTTCAAACCAACGCGAGCAGGCTGAAGAAAACATCAGCTTCATTAAAGACGGCGTGCAGGAATGCTATGAAGACGTCCGCGAGCTGCTGATGAATTTCCGCACCAAAATCAGTAATAAAGATTTTCCTGAAGCGGTAGAATCGCTGCTGGCGCGTTTTGAACGGCAAACCGGTATCCCGGTTGATTCAAAATGGCAGGACGACGGCCAGGCATTGAATTATGATGAACACTTGCAAATCATCTTCATCTTGCAAGAAAGTCTGTCCAACATCCGGAAACACGCGCGTGCGCAGCATGTCAGCGTCGAAATTGCCAACCATGGCGATTTTGTCATGAAGATTCAGGACGACGGCGCAGGCTTTAATCAAGAACACTTATCAAACCGGCCTTCAGGCGAACATGTCGGCTTGGGCATTATGCAGGAACGGGCCCAACGGATTAACGCAGAATTGGCCATTACATCGCAGATTGGGCAAGGTACGGCAGTGATGCTGACTTTGCCGCAACAAATGAGAACAGCATCATGACGATTAAAATTACCCTTATTGACGACCACACCCTGTTTCGCAGCGGTATCAAGGCCTTGCTTTCGCGCCAGCCCGATTTTGAAGTCGTCGGCGAAGCTTCAGACGGCCTGGCCGGCGTAAAAATGGTCGAACAGCTCAAGCCTGACGTAGTTTTGCTGGACTTGGATATGCCGGTCATGAACGGCCGCGAAGCACTGGCTCAAATTTTGAGCATCAATCCGCAACTGACCGTCATCATGCTGACTGTTTCCGAAGACAGCGACGACTTGACAGAATGTATGCGTATGGGTGCAAAAGGCTTTTTGCTGAAAAACATCAACGCCGACTTCCTCTTGGAAAGCATCCGCAAGGCCGTTGACGGAGACAATGTCTTCTCTCCAGAAATGACCAGCCGCTTGGTGCAATCGCTGATTTCCCCTTCTCCTTCCCGCTCCGACCACCTGCTGGCGCAGCTGACCCCGCGCGAAATGGAAATCTTGGGCTACCTTGCCGCCGGACACAGCAATAAAATCATTGCCCGCCATTTGAACTTGGCTGAGTCTACCGTCAAAGTGCATGTGCAGAACCTGTTGCGCAAGCTGAATCTAAGCAGCCGCGTTCAAGCTGCGGTTTATGCGGTGCAACACAAAGTACCGCAACCGGAATTGTCTTAAAAAGGCCGTCTGAACCTGAAACCTTGTTGTAGAAAGGTTTCAGATAAAGCGTTTATTCGCTATAATCACGCCGATTTGTAAGCAGGGTTGTCTGATTTTTCAGACGGCCTTTTTATTTGATTTTTCACTGATTTAAAACGATATGTCCGAAAACATTCCAGAAAATACGCCCGAAAATACCGTTCCTGAAGAACACAAACGCAGCATCCGCAGTTTCGTTTTGCGCCAAGGCCATATGACCGCGGCCCAACAGCGCGCCATCGATACGATGTGGCCGCAATTCGGTGTGGACTTCCAAGAAGCCCCTTTGGATTTGAACCGCACTTTTGGACGGGACAACCCTAAAGTTTTGGAAATCGGTTTCGGTATGGGCGTCGCAACGGTGGAAATCGCCAAACGTCTGCCTGATACCGACTTTTTAGCGATTGATGTTCACGGCCCGGGCGTCGGTAATATCTTGAAGCTGATTGAGGAAGAACACATTTCCAATATCCGCGTGATGCGTCATGATGCGGTGGAAGTGGTGGAAAAAATGCTGGAAGACGATTCTTTAGACGGTATTCATATTTTCTTCCCCGACCCTTGGCACAAAAAACGCCACAACAAACGCCGCTTGGTACAAGTGCCGTTTGTTGAAAAGCTGCTGCCCAAACTCAAAAGCGGCGGCTATGTCCATATGGCGACCGATTGGGAAGAATACGCCGTGCAAATGCTGGAGGTTTTGAGCAGTTTCGACTCTTTGCAAAACACGGCTGCCGATTACGTCCCTACGCCTGATTATCGTCCTGAAACCAAGTTTGAAGCCCGAGGCAAGCGATTGGGTCATGGCGTTTGGGACTTGGTGTTCCGTAAAAAATAATTCAAAACTTAAAACACAAGGCCGTCTGAAAAGTTTCAGACGG